>CAZASU010000005.1:0-48112 GCA_964487785.1 uncultured Gemmatimonadaceae bacterium
TCGGCGGCCGCATACACCGACGGCCCAAGGCAGTCCAGCTCCAGCGCCATCTTGATGATGATCTCGGGCTCACAGCCGCTCTGGGCTTCCTCGCTGGGATCATCGGGTGCCGTCCGGACCATCCCTTCGAGAATCGCCGTATAGGGTTTGGGGTTTGGATCCTCGAGCTTCCAATCCCCGATCAGTCGCGCGACGTTGCTGCGCAGCGCGCCTTCCGCCTCGGCCCGGGTCTCCGGCGCTCCGTCCTCGGCGTGATGGGCCAGCTTGTGAAGCAAGTTGAGCAGATTGTGGGAGATTGTCTGATGGGAGGCCTTGGCCGCCGCCTTGAGGACCTCCATGACGGCGTCAGCAGCGAGGACCTGCGAAGCGTTGAGGACGAATTGGCGCCGCTCGGCCTGATCAGCTCCGGTCTCCAGCAGGCGGCGCAGGGTATCAGGATCGAGTGCCTCGATGAGACTCGAGATCCGCTCACCCAGCTGGTCCTCGACCCCCCTCTTACGGCCGGACATCTCCTCGGCAACCCTCGACAAATAGCCGAGCACCACTCGGTCGTACGCCACTTCTCCTGACTTGCGGCCGATGGCCTGGGCCACAACCAATGGATCTGCCGCGGTCGGAGAGCTGGGTTCGTGCTCAGTGGAGAGTGCGAGGCGGGCCAGCTCCACCCAGGCGTCCCTGCTGGGGGCGGAGTCGTCCCTGTTGAGGTCCCCGGCGACCCCGGGGTCCTGCAGGACGAACTTGTCATAGCCGATGGGCCGGAGCCTGATATGGTTCCAGGGGCCTACCCGATCGAGCCGCGTTCCGAGCGGCCCCGCGCCGCGCTGCGGATTGGCGCTGAGAGCAGCCAGCACCTCCTCGATTTCCTCCGCGGTGGCGCCGCGGGTCAGATGAACCGCCGCGATGCGATGCCGATGCAGCCGCTGCGCCAGATCACGCAGCAGCGCATTCTTGGGATCGGTGGTGGCCGTCTCGATCACCAGCCGGTTCCGAGCCACCCCGAGGGTCACCGATTCGCGGTTCTCGAGGAGGGTGTTCAACCGGCGGGCGAACCGCTCGGCAGCAACCCGCAGATGGGGGTGTCCGGCCGGATACATGGAGCGCTTGTGGAGGACGATCGAGAACTCGATCAGGAAGTCGGCCAGGTCCCGCGATAGTGACGTGACATTCCTGGGCTTGGCTTCAGACTCCGGAGACGGCGAGGCTCCCTCCAGAGCGGGAGGCTGTTCTGACTCGCTCATCGGGCTGGACTCTGCGCCCATTGGCATGCCTCGGGAACGCGCTGGAAGAAGGTACGGGGACGGGTAAAATGGCAAATTCCAAGCCCACCTCCTATGGTCTGCTAACCCCCTGTGTTGTAAGAAGATTAGCCGTTTGGTGAAGGCCTGGCAGCAGGGATTCTTCTGCTATCTCGCGGGGAATCGCTGGTTCTGCCGCGCTTCCTTGGCACGGCCGCCAGATCTATCTTCCCCGCTGATCTGGATCCTCTCTCTTCCGCTCGGAACCCGATGGCAGACACCACCTTGATGGACAAGCTCGTCTCCCTCTGCAAGCGCCGTGGGTTTGTATTCCAGTCGTCCGAGATCTACGGCGGACTGGGGTCGGTGTGGGACTATGGCCCCCTGGGGGTGGCGCTCAAGAAGAACGTCAAGGACCGCTGGTGGGACGCCATGGTTCACGTCCGGGACGACATCGAGGGCCTGGACGCGGCGATCCTGATGCACCCGAGAGTGTGGGAAGCGTCGGGCCACGTGGCCGGCTTCACCGACCCGCTGGTGGATTGCCGGCAGTGCAAGAACCGCTTTCGTGCCGACGACCCGCGAATCAAAGGCACTCCAGGCCAGCCGGATGCGCAATGCCCGGTATGCGGAACCCGCGGCTCCCTCACCGAGGCTCGGCTGTTTAATCTGATGTTCAAGACTTTCATGGGGCCGGTGGAGGAATCAGCGGCGGTGGTGTACCTGCGGCCGGAGACGGCGCAGGGGATTTACGTCAACTACCTGAACGTGCTCCAAGCGTCGCGGCAGCGGATTCCCTTCGGTATCGCCCAGATCGGGAAGGCGTTTCGAAACGAGATTACCCCTGGGAACTTTATCTTTCGGACCCGCGAGTTCGAGCAAATGGAAATGCAGTTTTTCGTGCAACCGGGGACCGACGCGGAGTGGTTCGAGCGCTGGCGCGAGTGGCGGCTGGAATGGCATCGCTCGCTGGGGCTCGACCCGTCCAAACTGCAATGGCATCAGCACGCCGGCAGCGAGCTGGCGCACTACGCCAAAGCCGCCTTCGACATTCAGTATCAGTTTCCGTTCGGCTGGCAGGAGATCGAAGGAATTCACAACCGAGGCGATTTCGATCTCGGCCGCCATCAGGAGTACTCCGGGAAGAAACTGGAGTACTTCGACCAGGCCCAGAACCAGCGGTATCTCCCCTGCATCGTGGAAACCTCCGCCGGTGCCGACCGGGTGACGCTGACGCTGCTGGTGGACGCCTACCGTGAGGAGCAGGTCGAGGGGGAAACCAGAGTCGTGCTGGGCCTCCAGCCCTCTCTGGCGCCGATCAAGGCCGGCGTATTTCCGCTGGTGAAGAAGGACGGCATGCCCGAGGTGGCGACCACGCTCTACCACGGTCTTCGGAGACAGTTCGCCTGCTTCTACGACGAGAGCGGCGCTATCGGCCGGCGGTACCGGCGCATGGACGAGGCCGGCACCCCATTCGGCATCACCGTGGACGGGGATACGCTCAGTGGTGGCACCGTTACCGTCCGGCACCGAGACACGATGCAACAGGAGCGGGTGGGAATGGATCGGGTGGGGGAGTACATCAGGGATCGCATCAGGTAGGGGTCCGCTGTGGGCTATTGGCTATGGGCTATTGGATACTCCGAGCCGGGAACGGCTCCCAAGCCGACAGCCAACAGGGAACAGCCAATAGCCCATAGCCAATAGCCTTCATGCGCCTCTCCGATTTCGAAACCATGGTTCGCCGGATCTCCAACGAGGTGCCGGAGCACTTCTTCGAGGGGATAGCGGAGGTCGTGGTGTCCCCTCGAGCGGTGCCGCATCCGGATCGGGAGGAGATCTACACGCTGGGTGAGTGCATTCCGCTGCCAGTCGAGCTGGGCAGTGGAGTCGAGGGGTTACAGAGCCGGATCGTGCTGTACTACGGGTCGTTCGCGGCGCTCGCCGAATCGCAAGGCGATTTCGACTGGCGGCTGGAGGCGTGGGAAACCCTCACCCATGAGCTGCGTCACCATCTCGAGTGGAGAGCCCGGGCACCTGATCTCGAAGACTTCGATTGGGCCGTGGAGCACAACTTCGCCCGGCACGACCAGGAATCGTTTGACCCCACCTTCTTCCTCAGCGGCGAGCTCCAACCGGACGGAAACTACTGGGTCGAAGACGACGTCTTCATCGAACAGATCGTCGGGTCCATTCCACCAGCCGTGATCTTTGTCTGGCGCGGCCGCAGCTATCGGGTGGTGCCGCCCCAGGGCGCGGAGCTGCCGTGCTTCCTGACGGTCGATGGTGTGGCGGATCCCCCTCCCGGTGACCTGGTCATCGTGCTGCGAAGAAAGCCCGGAGTCCGTGATCTGTTCGGCCGGCCCGGTGTGTTTCAGGCCAGCGTGCAGGTCACCAGCTAGGCGGGTATCTTCCCACCATGACAACCGACCCAGGCAAGGAACCTCAAGGATGATACGGAATCTGGCCCTGCTCGGGCTCGTGCTGGCGAGCTCGGTGCACGCGCAGACTGGCGATCCCGGATATCGCGTCGGGGTAGTAAGCGAGTCCGGCGATGTGGCCACCTGGCTCAAGCCGGTGGGCACCGGACTTTCCGTCGATCGGGTCGTCCCGGTCGGCATCATGCCCACCGATATCGATGGCCCGCACAACATTACGGTGTCGCCGGATCAGCAAAGTTATTACATCACCGTGGCGCACGGCACGCCGTTCGGCTCCTTGTGGAAAATGGCCGCCGCGGGCGATTCGCTCTTGGGCCGGGCTCAGGTGGAACTGTTCCCCACCACGATCACCCTGACCCCGGACGGCCAGTTTGCTTTCGTGGCCAACTCGGATTTCCACGGCGATCACCCTCGGGTGAACGTGGTTACGGTGGTGCACACCCCGACGATGAACAAGATCACCGACATTCCCACCTGCGACATGCCGCACGGGGTGAAGGCGAACCATATGGGCACCAGGATCTACGTGTCCTGCATGCACAGTGACGAGATTCTCCAGCTCGACGTTGCGACCTTCAGGGTCGCCCGCAGGGCCAAGACGGGTGAGGGTCACGCCCTGTTCAGCACCGGCCCGGCGCACCACGGGCCCGCCGCACCGCTGGTGGGAGGGGTAGCAAAGGAGTGCTCTCCGACCTTCGTCTCCGTCTCACCCGACGACAGACGGCTTTACGTCGCCTGCAACTACAGCAACAGCCTCCAGGTCTGGGATGCGACGACGCTCACGCAGATCAAGGAAATTCCGGTCGGCAAGGGGGCATACAACGTGGAGCCGTCTCCTGACGGCAAGCTGATTCTGGTCACCAACAAGAAAGAGCAGAGCGTGAGCCTGGTGGACGCGGTCAAACTGACCGAGGTCGCCCGCATTCCCACTAGTAAGAAGATCGTGCACGGGATCGCCTACTCACCTGACGGGCGCCTGGCGTACGTCTCTTCCGAGTCTATCGGCGCGGACCCCGGGTCGGTGGACGTGATCGATCTCTCCCGGCGGAAGCTGGTGGGGAGTGTCTCGATTCCCGGACAGCCAACCGGCATCACCGTTCTCCAGCTGCCGTCCCCCACCGTAAGGCGCTAATCGAAATGGTTTACGAAGCAACGACGACCCTGGACGGGCCTGAAGTGTTATACCGGGCCAAGCGCTTCTTTGCCGAGCGCGTGCCGCTCAACGCCGCCTACCCGGAGAAGGAAGGGAAGAGCTTTGTCACAATGCGGGGGCAGGGAGGCGAGGAGATTGCGCTGGCGGTGTGGCCCGATCCGCGAGGCACACGGGTGCGGGTGTCGACTTTGCTGTTCGATCAGGTCGTGGACCGGTTTCTCTCGACCCTGCCTCTCCCGGTCGAGCACGTCACGTGAGCGCGTTAGCGGTGCGGGTGATGGTGGAGGATGCCTGGGACGAGGTCCTTCTGGAGCTTCCCGGCAGCACCGCTTTGGCCGAGCTCAAGCGCCAGGCGCTCGAGCTCACTCACGTGACGAGGAATCCTTCGGAGTATATGCTCAAGTACCGAGGCGCGGCGCTGGGCGACGAATCCCGCTCCATGGCTGAGGCCGGTCTGGTGCAGAACGGAGCCCTCATCGTTCTTTCCCGGCGGCGCAGGCCGGTGCGGTAGCGGAGCCGTGCCGGTTTCTCCGGCGCGGCGCTCGCCGGCCTGGGGTACATGACCGGACACATGGTGCTCGTACCCGTCGGGCTGGTCTTCCTTGTGTCGTCCGGTCTGATTCTTCTCTACCGGCGCTGGTATCGTCGCAGGCTGGATGACATCCTGGTGGCGCGGCGCGTGCTGAGTGAGGAGGCCCGTGAGATGCAGCGACCCCTACGTGAGAAGTGAGAAGGTAGAAGTAAGAAAACCACCTCTCACCTCTCACTTTTCACCTCTCACTTCTCACCTCTTCCTTCCAGCATGCCAATCGCCGTCTTCACCCATCCCAGCTGTCTCAAGCACGATCCAGGCTCGGCTCACCCCGAGACTCCCGCCCGGCTGGGTGCCGTTCTCGACCGGCTACAGGGGGAGCCCAGGGTGGAAGTTCGAGCGGCCCGGCCGGCCCCGCGTGAGCCGTTGCTGGCGGTGCATCCCGAGCAGTATCTGGCGGGGCTCGAAAGCATGAGCGCCCGGGGCGGGGGAGCGCTCTTTCTGGATACCATCCTCAGTCGCGACAGCTGGTCCGCGGTACTCGGCGGCACCGGTGCGGTACTCGCCGCGCTGGATCACGCCATCAGTGGACGGGGACATGCCTTTGCCGCGATCCGGCCTCCGGGTCATCACGCACTCGCTGCAAAAGGAATGGGGTTCTGCCTGGTGAACAACGTGGTCGTGGCGGCCCGCCATGCACAATCGGCCGGGCGCCAGCGAGTCTTGATCATCGATTGGGATGTGCACCACGGAAACGGCACCCAGGCACTGGTTGAAACCGACCCGACGGTGCGTTACGTGTCCCTGCATCAGTACCCCTGGTATCCTGGAACCGGCGCAGCCGATGAGCGGGGGGTGGGAAATGTGTTCAACGTTCCGCGGGGACCCGGCAAGCCGCCCGCACTTTACGTGGGCGATCTCTGGGCTGCTGTCGTGGCCGCCACGACCGACTGGACCCCCGACGTCGTGCTGCTGTCGGCGGGATTCGATGCCATGGCGGGCGATCCCCTGGGCGGGTTCACCCTCGAGCCAGAGCACTATGCCGACCTGACCACTCGGGTGCGCCACCGCCTGCCGGCAGTCCCCATCATCGGCATGCTCGAGGGCGGGTATCGGCCCGATCGGCTGGCCGATGGGGTGTTGGCGCACCTCCTTGCGCTGGTATGATCGGCCGGTTGCCTCTTCCGCTGCCGGTCGTATAATCCAGCCGGTTCGCCCCAGTCCCGTCTTTCCTCAGCTTCGAGGATGCCTTGCCTCATCCGTTGCGGATGGATGTCGAGCTGCTCCATCTCAAGACCAGGCACCCCTTCATCATCGCGCGCGGGGGTCAGAGCGATTACCGCACGGTCTGGGTCCGCCTTACCGACAGCGATGGACAGGAAGGCTGGGGTGAGGCTGCCCCGAGCAAGTTCTACGGCGAGACGGCCGAATCGGTGCTGGCCGCGCTCGAGGTCTACCGGACGGCCCTTCCGGACGACCCGCTCAATTTGGAAGAGGCCGAGCGGCGCTGGGAAACGATGCTGCGCGGTAACGCCGCGGCGCGCGCGGCGTTATCGGCGGCGCTGCACGACCTTGCCGGCAAGCGGCTCGGCGTTCCGGTCTACCGGATGTGGGGGCTCGACCCCTGTAAGGCGCCCAAGTCGACGTTCACCATCGGTCTCGACTCACCCGAACGGATCCGGGTGAAGGTACTCGAGGCCGAGCAGTATCCGATCCTCAAGGTGAAGCTTGGGACCGACCGGGACATCGAAATCCTGCGAGCCATTCGAGGCGCCACCGACAAGGAGATCCGGGTGGACGCCAACTGCGGCTGGACCGTAAAGGGCGCCATCCGCATGCTGCCGATTCTGGAGGAGTTTGGGGTCACGGTGCTCGAACAGCCGCTTCCACCCCAGGATCTCGAGGGCCTTGCTGCGATCACCGCGCAGGCCGACATCCCGGTAATCGCCGACGAGAGCTGCATCACGGCGCAGGATATCCCCGCTCTGGTTGGCAAGGTGGACGGGATCAACATCAAGCTGGCAAAATGTGGCAGCCTGCGCGAGGCGCTGCGCATGATCGCGATCGCGCGGTCCCACGGCATGATGGTCATGGTGGGATGCATGATCGAGAGCTCCCTCGGCATCACCGCCGCCGCCCACTTCACTCCTCTGGTGGACATCGTGGATCTCGACGGCGCCGCACTCCTGGACAACGACCCGTTCGTCGGGGCCGGCATCGACGGAGGGCAGGTGACACTTCCCTCGGGCCCGGGTCTCGGCGTCAGGCGGCGATGACCGACCGCTTCGCCCGGGTCGCTCTCCCACTCCCGCTCGCCACCCCCTACACCTACCGCATTCCCGAGACGCTGGGCGATCGAGTCGTCCCCGGCGCGCGCGTCGTCGTGCCGGTTCGCCGGCGGGAGCTCATCGGGCTCGTGGTGGCGGTGGACACTGCACCTCCGGCTGTGGCGGCAAAGGACGTGCTCGCGCTGCCCGATGCCGAGCCCGCCTTGTCCGAAGCACTGCTGGCAACGGCCGAGTGGATCGCCGGATACTATGCCGCGCCTCTCGGCCTCACGCTCAAGAGCATTCTTCCCGGAGGCATGTGGGGGGAGTCGCAGGTCATCGTGTCGCTGGGGAACGGTTCGCGGGCTACGGGAGGGGTGGCGGGCGAGGTGGTTGCCTGGCTGGAGCGGCGGGGTGGGGAAGCCTCCGTGTCTGCTGCGGCTCGGGCGCTCAAACGTCCCCTCTGGGACGTGATCGAGCGTCTCATCCGGGTTGGTGCGGTGACGTTGAAAGTGCAGCCTCCCGACACCAGCGCGGCCGGGCTCACCGAGCGCGTGCTCGCCCTGACGGAGGAGAGGCCTACCCTGCTCGAGCGGGAAGCTCTCTTCAAGCGGCGGCCCAAGCAACAGCAACTCTACGAAACGCTCGAAGTTCTCGGGGGAA
Source organism: uncultured Gemmatimonadaceae bacterium (assembly GCA_964487785.1). Taxonomy (GTDB): domain Bacteria; phylum Gemmatimonadota; class Gemmatimonadetes; order Gemmatimonadales; family GWC2-71-9; genus CAVVWJ01. The sequence goes on from CAZASU010000005.1 coordinate 8,292, forward strand.
GTGCCCCGGTACGACATCTCTCGGAGCAGCTCGGCTTCGGTGACAGCGTACTCAAAGCGCTCGTGCGAGAGGGACTGGCACGCGTGACGCGTTCTGAAGTGCTCCGGGATCCATTTGCCGGCTCGCCGACCTCACCGCCACCCACCGAGCTCACCCCCGACCAGTCCGTGGCCCTCTCAACCATCTCGGCGCTCGAGCCGGGGGAAGGGGCTCTCCTGTTCGGGGTGACCGGAAGCGGCAAGACGCTGGTATATCTCGAAGCGGTTCGGCGGGTCCTCGCGGAGGGCCGGGGTGCCATCGTGCTCGTTCCGGAGATCGGTCTCACGCCGCAGACCGTGAGCCGGTTTCGCGGCGCATTCGGCGATGAGATTGCGGTGCTCCACAGCGGATTGTCGGACGGCGAACGGGCGGATGCCTGGCGATTGCTCCGGCGTGGCGAGCGCCGGGTGGCGGTGGGCGCGCGGTCCGCGGTGTTTGCGCCGGTGGTCAACCTCGGTGTGATAGTGATAGACGAGGAGCACGAGGCGAGCTACAAGAATGGCGAGACGCCGCGCTATAACACCCGGGACGTGGCGGCGGTGCGCGCCCGGCTCGAGGGGGCGCGCTTGATCCTGGGGAGCGCGACACCGTCGCTGGAAACGATGGTCAGGGCGGAAACCAAGCTCCAGCTGCTCCGCCTACCCCAGCGGGTCGGGGCCCGGCCGCTTCCACCGGTGGAAGTCATCGATCTCCGGGTGGCGCCGAAGGTATCGGGTACTGGTCCGGTCCCGTGGTCCGAAGCCCTCGACTCCGGCATCGTAGCCACTCTGGCTCGGCGGGAGCAGGCACTTCTCCTCCTCAACCGCCGCGGCTATGCCGCCTTCCTTCAATGCCCCGACTGTGGTGAGGTCTGGCAGTGCCCCCACTGCAGCATCTCGCTGACCGTGCACCAGGCTCCAGCGGGACTACGCTGCCACTACTGCGGTCACGAGGAGCCCCTGCCGCTCACCTGCCGAGCCTGCGCCAACCCGGTCCAGCAGATGCGCGGAGTCGGCACCCAGCAGTTGGAGCGCATGCTGACGGACCGCTATCCGGACGCCCGGATCGCCCGAATGGATCTGGATACCACCAGCACCAAGTGGTCGCACCAAAGGATCCTGGCGTCAGTGGAATCGGGTGAGGTCGATCTGCTGATCGGGACCCAGATGATCGCAAAGGGGTTGGACTTCCCCAACGTGACACTGGTGGGTGTGGTTGACGCGGACACCGGACTGTATCTACCCGACTTTCGCTCGGCGGAGCGGACGTTTCAGCTGCTGGCTCAGGTGGCGGGGCGAGCCGGCCGGGGCCCCAAAGGTGGACGAGTGCTGGTCCAGACCCGTCATCCCACCCATCACGCTCTGGTGTGGGCCCGCCAGCATGACACCGAGGGCTTTCTCCGGCAGGAGCGCGAGCTGAGGCTGGATCCGCCGTATCCTCCCGCGACCTCGTTGGTGAATCTGCTGGTGTCAGGACCCGACGAGGGGGAAGTGGGCCGGCGTGCTGCGGTGGTGGCTGACTGGTGCACGGCCTTGATCGAGCGGTACGATCTCCCCATCAGCATGCTGGGGCCGGCACCTTGCCCCCTGGTGCGGATCAAGAATCGCTGGCGGTGGCACGCGCTGTTGAAGGGACCATCGAAGTCGCTGGGACGGGTGGTGCGCTACGCGGCGCGAAGCCTTCGCCGGGAGGGAAGCACGCGGGTCGTGATCGATCGGGATCCGGTCTCGTTGCTGTAAGGCCGTCGCCCCCCTGTCCGATCTAACAGATGGACCGTACGACAGTTGACGGATAAGTTGCCGGGTGAGACGTTGGTCCGGAGTGTCGCAGCATCTCCTGCATGGAGGCGGGGCATGGATCTCGAGCGTGCCGTAGGACTCAGGCCCGACGGCGCGGTATGGCTGCCGGACCGGCGTGTGGCCATCCGCTCCATCCTGCTGAAGCTTGCGGCCATGGGCGTCCAGGTGCCGGCAGACACGGGCGACGAGGACGTGCACCAGCTCGCGGGCGATCTCTTCGCCCGGTATCGTGAGCAGACCCGGCTGCTCTCTGAGCATCTGTGCCCCGCCGACCGGCGTATCCAGCATTACATCAATGGGCTTCTGGAGTCCGCAGGGTTTCCCGATCCCGTGCGGCTCCCGGGAGAGACGCTCATTCTCGATCACTACGGGCTCGCGCGCGAGCTGTCCTTGCCGATCGACGCCGACGCCTGGCATAACGAACTGGTTTCGAGCTATCGCCTCGACAACGGCGTACTGCACAACCCTGTCAGTGATCGCCGCACTACCCAGGGCGTGTTTCACGTGGCCGAGGGCGGCCTTCCGATTCCCGCGGACAAGATGCGCGTGCCGCTCGTGGCATACCTCCGGCTGCTGCAGGAAGCGCTCCGCCCACCGGCCCAGCTCATGCGCCTGCCGTTCACCTCGAACTGGCCGGTGCCCGTCGAAACCATGGTATCGCTGCTGCTGCGGCCGCTGGTGTGTCCCGCGGTCCCGAAAGTGTTGCCGGAGAAGCGTATGGAAGTGCGATTCTTCGTTCCCGGCGGGCTGGTCTCGAACCTGGACTTCCTGGAGAGCATCTTCGGAAACGCCGGCGACCCCTACCTCCCGGGAAACGACGCTGCGCTCGACGTCGACCGCTGGACCGGCCACAGCGGCTGCATAATCCTCGCGCCGCACCTCACACGCTTGCGGAAGAAAGACCTCGGCCTGCCGCACGTGAGCCGCGCCACCCAAGCCGAGCATGCCGCGGGCATGTGCTGGTCGGACGAGAGCGAGTTGTATAACGACGGCAGGCCATTCAAGATCACTTCCCGCGGCATCGCGGGCGTGATGGTGACGATCCTGGCGGACAACTACTTCGGGTACTGTAAGAAGGAGGTCAAAACTCAGATTGGCTACAGCGCGAACCTGTTCGGACTGGCCGAGGAGGAGCATGCGGGCGGGGCGCTGGCCTTCGCGACCTTCAATCTGGGCGACCGATTCGTGCCGGATCTCGTGAGGATAGTGAGCGCGAACCACCGGTTCTCGGAGGTGAGGGCGCTAATGGGGGAGCGGGCGAGGTTCCACGACTCGGGCTATGCGACCGACGCGATCTATCCCGAGATCCACTACATGCCGGAGGACATGGAGATCGACGTCCACCGCCAGGACATCAAGTGGGTGAGTAAAGGCCAAGAGCAACACCTCAAGCTCTTGCCCGGCCGAGTCTACATCCACCCGAGCGGCTATAAGATCCGTATGGCCAAGCACCCATCGGCACCGAGCTGGCGCCTGATCGGGACAGTCCCGGAGGGCGCCTTCTGCCACAAGCCGTGCACGGTCTCAGGCGGTGGGAAGTCGGAGATCAGCAAGAGCCTGGTCGACACCGTGCTGCCCGGGTCCTTCTATGTGCGGAGCTTCCAGGAGGACATGGCGATCGTCCAGGCGATTTGCGACCGGGCTTACGAGGACGCGCGCTTGCCCGAGCTCCGCGCCGGCGACGGACGTGGATCCGCCCGGCCACTGCTGTCCCCCGATCGCTCGCTCGGCTCGGTGATCAAGCTGCTCACGCCTAATCCTGCCGAGTTCACGCCGGAGTACAACGCCTGGCTCGAGAGCATTCCGAACCACGTGCGTGCGCTGGTTTTCGTGGTCAAGCGCTTTTACCGGCCGGAATGGGGCGATGATTGGCGTAGCCGCTTCAGCGTCGACATCATCAACGGCGAACCCGGACACGAGCTCAAGTACGAGGGGCGGCGGCTCGTCGCCAGCTATCTCCGGATCGGGCGCGAGGAGAACGGCGCCTGGCGAACGTACAAGCTGAGGCAAGACTTCGTTGCGGCCGACAAGGTGCAGATGGAAGACGACATCACCGCCTCGGTGGTGGTCCTGGCGCGCCGGCTGATCGGGCTTCCGGGGGAGTACGACGGCCACCCGAGCCTGAAGCTGGCGCAGAACTGCGAGTTCAGGCTCTTCCAGCGCCCTGACGACGCGATCCACCCGGGCCTCGACCGGCAGACCGAGGAGGACATGGCGGGTCCCGGGCTCTTCTGCTCGAATTTTCAGCCCCTCACCCGAGAGGACGCGAAGCGCATCTTCGAGGATGTGGCGGGACACGACGCCTTCACCCAACCGATGCGCGAGCACGTGTCGAGAAACACCGCGCGCACCGACGCCGGCTACTCGATCTGCTCGGCCGAGCCACGACTGATCGGCGGCACGCCCAGCAAGAACCCGCGCTATCTGCAGGTGCGGTCGGACATTGCGCGACCCCGAGACCGGTACGTCGCCGAGATGGGCGCGAGACTCAACCGCCGGCTGCCGCTGCATGCGCCGGTGCTGTTTCCGGTGATCAGCGTGCTCTCGGGTCGCCGGAACAACCGGCCCGGGGACGGCATCCGCCCGCTCTGCGTGTACGGACCCATCCACTACCAGGAGCTGCCGGAGCTATTCATGGATTATGTGTGCTCGCTGACGGGAACGTCGCCGAGCACCACTGGGGCGGGCTCGGAGGGGGCCCTCACCAAAGGGCCGTTCAACGCGCTCGCCGCGACCGCCGATCTCAACAACGCGCTGGTCTCCATGCTGCTCACCGGGTACGCCGGCTTCAGCTCCGCCGCGGGCTTCATCGGCCCACGCTGCCGGGTGGACCACGACATCAGCCTGCTGATTCCCGAGATCTGGTGCCGGCTATTCCCCCATGAGCGCGACCCGAAACGGCTGATCGAGGCCGGGCACCTGGAGAAGCTTGAAGACTACGAGTTTGCCGGAAACACGGTGCTCGCCAGTCGGCTTGGCTACCGCATCACCGCCAAGTTCGTGCACACCTTCTTCGGGCGAGTGTTCGACAACCCCACCACGGTGTTCACCGAGGAGATCCTCAACCCCGAGATTCAGGATCCGTCGGTCTTTGCCGATGGGGTCAACAACATCGTCGAGGCGCAGCAGTGCGTGGCAGAAGCGTACTTCGCGGACGGCACGATCGAGGACCTGTGCCCCCCGCTCAAGGCGCTGCTCCACATCATGGCGTATGGTAACTACGAGGGCAAGGACGCACACCATCCTGAAATTCGAGCGCTCTTCACCCGGGAAGCGCTGCTCGCGAGCGAGTGGTATCACGAGCGCCTCGCGATCAAGCAGCAGCGGGATGTGGCGCTCTGGGAGCGTCACGCCCGGAGCTTGACCGAGTTCCTGGCCCGCGCGGGCCACCACGACGAAGCGGAGCGGCTCGGCATCGCGGAGCGACTCGAGCACGCTCGGGCTGAGCTCGAGCGCGTGAGCGCCCCGGAGTACCGCCGCTCACTCGTCGGCACGATCGGCGCCGATCCCATCCATCGCCCGCTACGCATTTCGTGGGACGGGGGGCAAAACTCGCAGCTCAAAGCGGGTCGACTCCCCCGTGGTGAGGGTGCCCTTGGTGAGGAACCCGAGCCGGCGAGCGGAGCCAGCGCAGCCTCGGGCTCGTCGCAGCGGTAGCGGCAAGAGCGTCAAGCATCTCGCGTTTCCTTCAGGCCGCGCGAGACGTAGCTCGCAGCGCCCAGACGCTGAGGCCGCCAGCCAGAACGAGTCCAACCCACGAGGCCTACAGGGGCACCGTGCTTCCTGCGAGGCGCTTGCTAGGCTGCACCCGGCTTCGGCGCCAGTTGGCTCAGCGCGGCGCGCAGCGATGGCGCGTGCTCGACTAGCGCCTGACAGCCGCTGTTCCCGCCATGGTTCGCCAGTGCCCGGTCCATAGCAGCGCTAAACTCGCCCGTCGCCACGAGCTCGGCCATGCGCATGACTACGTACTCGTCAGCGACCTTCTGGCGCACGGAGACCCCACTAGGGAGACCGAAAGCGGCCGAGCGGCGATCGGTGGGTCCTTCGAAGCCTTGGGCCCAGCTGGATTCGTCCCACCCGTCGTAGCCTTCAGCCGACCAGATGTGGATGTGGGTGGCATCCACCCAGACATACTGCCGACCGAGCATGTATGACATAGGTCCCCCGCGCGGTTCTTTCATGAAGCTCGGCTGAATCTACGGATTTGCCCGGTAACCGATCTCTGTCCCGATGTATACGATCCGGCGCGGTGCGGGCTCGAATACCCGACCACCGACGCCGTTCAGGGTGACCGATCCGACATAGCGCCGGTCCCACAGGTTGTTCACTCCGAGGAAAGGTGCAAACTCCACCGGGCCCGACCGACCGTCCCAGCCGAGCCGCAGGTTGGTGATGCCCGCGCCCCAGGCATCCACGTAGGTCGTGTTGGCGTCGTCCGCCACGATCGACGAGCTAATGGTGTGGTCGGCGTCGAGGAAGAACTCCCCAGGCAAAGAGGTGCGGAGCCCGAAGCGCCAGAAGTGTTCCGGCACTCCCGGCAGCCGGTTGCCGTCAAGCACGGTGCCGTCGGCCAGCCGATAATCGGTGAACCGATAACGCCCGTAGGTGTAGGAACCCCTCAGGGTCAGCCCAGCCGCCGGTGAGACGTTGAGGCCCACCTCGGCGCCGTCGTTGTGGGTCTTCCCTGCGTTCCGGAAGAAGGCGCGTCCGCCGACTTCGGGCCCCTGCACAATGGCATCCGACACCCGGCCCAGGAAAAGCGCCACCGAGTAGCTGACTGTTGGCACCGGCTGTCCCCGGGCGCCGATCTCGTAGTTCACCGCGCGCTGCGGCCCGAGGTCGGGGTTGAAGCCGCCCGAGCCATCGGGCTGGTTGACCAGCTCCGTCGTCGTGGGAGTCTCGAAGGCGGTCGCGACATTGATGTACGGCACGAAACGATCACCGAGCGACAGGCTCAGGCCCAGATTGCCGCTCACCGCCGACATGGTACGGGCGTCGCTGTCATCGCCGTCGGAGATGAATCGATCGGCCAGATCGAAGCGGACCCAGTCGTATCGGGCACCTCCGCTGACAAGCCAGCGATCGCTCGGGCTCCACTGGAGCTGGGCAAACGGCCCGAACTCGGTTACCTGCTCGCGCTGGTCCAGGAATACGACCCCCGTGGGCAGGCCGGCGTTGGAGACAAGGTTCTGCCGAACGTCACGCATCCGCTGCAAGTCCACTCCTGCAGTGAGCCGCGGCGATTGCTGACCGCCGAGGCGCCGGTTCAGGCCCACGCGCGCGCCGCCCACTGCGCGGTCGATGGCAACGTAGGTGCCTGCCGTCGGTCCTGGACTGACCGCGGGGGGAGCGGCCAGCGGGTTGGCGAGATCGCGTAGCAGCCCGAAAACCGTGGCCTCGTACTCGTTCCCGGCGGCATCGAAGTGGCGTACCCTGAGCGCGAGCTGGTGCTGCTGGGCATCTTTATCCGCCCCGCGGCGGATGTTGTTGGCCGCGGCCGAGTCGGGATTGGTCATGTACTCGGCGCGAGTGAGAGCCCCAGGGTTCTGACCTCGCGGGTTGTCGGCCAGGCTCAGCCGTACCGTAGCCAGGGTCGATCCCGTAACGGCATAATCCATCGCCGCGTTGAGCTGGCGGAACTCGGCGGCGCTGTGCTGGCGAAATCCGTCGGTCTTGAACTGGGAAACCGACAGCGTGCCGCTGGCGTCGCCGGAACGCCCCGACGTCCAGCTCTGCCACTTGTAGAAGTCGTCCTGATCCCGTTCTCCGGTCCCGGCCTGCACCCGCACCCTCTGGGCGAATGGCCCGGCCGCCGCCGCCTCGCTGGAAAACGCAACGACCCCGCCGGACGCGTTTCCGTACAGGGACGAGCTGGCCCCTCGCAAGACTTCCGCCCGATCGATGTTGGCAAAATCGATATTGGTGAGCTGGCTCTGGCCGTCGGGAAGTGTCTGGGGCACGCCATCCAGCAGGATTTTGAGGCCACGAACCCCAAAGTTCGAGCGGCTGCCCGCGCCCCGGATGGAGATGCGCTGATCGAGGGAGAAGTTGTACCGGTTGGCCACCACCACCCCGGGCAGGTTGTTCAGCGCCTCGTCCAGTCCCACCGTCTGCTGCCCGCGCTGGATCTCCGTGCGATCAACCACGCCTACCGCGTAAGGCACCCGCTGCAGCGGCTCGGCCGTCCGAGTTACGTTGATCTCCGGCAGCCGCCGGACCCGGTTGGTGTCCAGCCCGGTCGTATCCGGGCGGACCGGCTCCTGGGCCAACACCGCCGAGGCCGAAACCAGGCTCAGCAGCCCAAGGCCTGCCGTGCTCACCGATCGGGCGCACTTGAAGCTCCAGCGGCGGGGCAGCTCACTCCATCCGTGCATGGCTATCTCCTGGTTGCGACAAACTTAATCTTCCTTTGACTCAGGGCTATGGCGCTTGAATCCCCCCTGGCCCACCCCTAGCTTCCTCTCCCAAATGCACAGCCCCAAGGACACCTTACCCGATTTCAGCCGGCCCCCGTTTGCTGGAGCGCCGGAGGCCCGCTTTGCTCCGCTCCCCGCCGATGGCGTCCTTCCCGAGGGGTTCTTCTCGACCTCGAATCTGCCCACCTATGTCAAAGTCGGCGGCCAGTGGCTCGCGCCGATCCGTCCCCGGATGGACTGCGTGGTGGTCAAGCGGCCCGGCCTGCTCGAGACCATCGAGCCCCGGCGGCTGAAGCGCGGCGACCTGATCGCCATGGGCGAGGCCGAGGATGGAACCGAGGGGATCGTGGTGCACACCCAGGGGTTCCTGGGCAACGTACACGGGCCCAATGAGTTCCAATTCATGTCCACCGAGGTCAGCCGGGAGCGCCCCGTCAACTATGAGGAGCTGGCTGCGCGCCTCGGCGAGGAGAAGCGTAGGGGAGGCTATCTCGTCTGGGTGGCGGGGCCCGCCCTGGTACACTCCCGCGCGCGTGCTGACTTCGAGTGGTTTATCCGGAACGGCTACGTGCAGGCGGTTCTCGCCGGGAATGCGGTGGCCGTGCACGACATCGAGGCGGCCATCTTCGGCACCACGCTCGGCATGAGCAACACCGGTCAGCCCACCCAAGGCGGACACGGCCTGCACATGCGGGCGATCAATCGCGTCCGGGCCGCCGGCTCGATCGAGCGTGCGGTCGAGAGCGGCCTGATCACCAGCGGCATCATGCATGCGCTGGTGACCAGTCGAATTCCCTACGTACTGGCCGGCTCGATTCGGGATGACGGTCCCCTGCCAGGCGTACACAGCGACGCGCTGGAGGCGCAGGATGCCATGCGCGAGCATACCGTCAAGGCAACGGGGGCCATCTTCGTGGCCACCGCGCTCCACGCGATCGCCGTAGGGAACATGTTGCCCGCCTTTTACCTGTGCGACGGTGCACCGGCGCCCTTGATGACCATCTGCGTCGATCAAACCGAGTTTGTGGTGAACAAGCTCAAGGACCGGGGCACCCACCAGGCCTATGGCGTGGTCACCAACGCTCAGGACTTCATGCATGTGCTGCGGTTCTACACCGCTCAGTGGGAGCAGGGCGCGACGTGAGCGATCCCTCTCGCGCCGCGCCCTGGCCCGGCTTGGGCTGGGAGCGGCTCGCCCAAGCCGTGGCCGAGGTTCTGCCTCCCGCGGAGGTGGATGGGGTCTGGGCGTTCAGTCCCTTGCGGCGCGACACCAAGGAATGGGGCACCGCCGTGCTTTCCCGCGTGGACGGCGACCGCCGGCGGATCTACACCGCGCGGTACGTCCTGGCGATCAAAGGTAAGGAGCGCGGGAAGTTCGAAGCGTCGGTGCAGGAGGTGGGGAGCGGGCCCCTGGACGCTCTCACCCGGCTGGTTCAGGAAGCGCAGCGCCGGATCGACGACGAGCACCCCCCGATCTCGGTGCCTCCGGAGTCGTGGTTCCCCTCGGTGCTTCCCACGGATCTCAGAGTCGATGGCCAGCCTCGGTAAGGCAGAAGCCGCGGCCCATTCCGAACGCTTTCGCCGTCACCTTCGGGAACATCATCAGCCGGTCACCCGCCAGCGCGATCTGGTGGCCCAGGTCGTCTTCCTCGCGGAAGAGCATCTGTCGGTCGAAGCCATCCGGCGAGAGCTGAAGCAGCGGGGAGCGCGGGTGGGCACCGCCACCGTCTACCGTACTCTGGATCTCCTGGTCGAGAGCGGCCTGGTTCGGGCGCACGACTTCGGCGAAGGTTTCAAGCGCTACGAGCCCATGGCGGCGCAGGCCGACCACGAACATCTGATCTGTCAGCGGTGCGGCCGGGTGGTAGAGTTCGCCAACGAGCGGCTGGAGCGGATGCTGCCGATTCTGGCCGACGAGCACGGTTTCCAGCACCAGCGACACCGGCTGGAGATCTACGGGGTGTGTCGCGAGTGTCGCCAGCGAGAGCTCGGCCCGCTATGAACGAGCCCGCCGTTCTGGGATTCATGGTCGCCTTCATCGCGGGGCTGCTGAGCTTCCTCTCGCCCTGTGTGCTGCCCCTGGTGCCTTCCTACGTGGGATTTATCACCGGGATGACCCTGCCCGAGGTGTCCGGGCGGCGCCATGCCGCGCTCACACACGCGCTGCTCTTCGTCGCGGGCTTCTCCCTGGTGTTCGTGCTGCTCGGCGCCAGCGCCACGGCACTGGGGCGCGCGCTCAATTACTACCAGGTCTGGCTCCAGCGCGTGGGTGGTGTGCTGATCATCCTGTTCGGGCTGCTCTGCCTCGGCGTGTTCAAGGGTGGGCTGCTGACCCAGGAGCGCCGGCTTCACCTGGAGCACAAGCCGGTGGGCTATCTGGGATCTCTGCTCGTGGGCATGGCGTTTGCCGCGGGGTGGACGCCGTGCATCGGTCCGGTGCTCGGCGGAATACTCGGGCTGGCGGCCACGTCGAGCGACGTCACCCGCGGCATGCAACTACTGGCGGCGTACTCGGCGGGACTCGCGCTGCCGTTCCTGATCGCAGCGGTGGCCGTCGAATCGTTTCTGGATTGGTTTCAGCGGTTCCGGCGCTTCTTGCCGTGGGTGATGCGGGTCAGCGGCGTCATGCTGATCGTGGTCGGCGTGCTGCTGGTGACCGGTGAGTTCACCCGGCTGGCAGGATGGCTGCAGGGGCTTACACCCGACTTCTTGAGGGAACAACTGTAAGTCCAAAGCGTGACCGTTACGCTTTTTCTTGGCCCACGCCCTCTTCTTCCAGTTCTTCTTCCATCTGCTGCCGGCGCAGCAGCTCCCAGTAGCGTCCTCCAGCCGCCAGCAGCTCCGCGTGGGTGCCTTGCTCCACGATCCGGCCGCCGTCGAGAACCAGGATCCAGTCCGCATCCCGCACCGCGGCCAGACGGTGCGACACGATGATGCTGGTGCGGCCGGTCAGGGCATCGCGCAGGCCGGCAAGGATCCGGGCCTCGGTCTGCGCATCCACTGCGCTCAGGGCATCGTCCAGCACGAACACCGGCGGATCCTGAGCCAGGGCGCGTGCAATCGCGGCTCGCTGCTTCTGGCCGCCGGAGAGGTTGATCCCCCGCTCACCGAGCATCGTGTCGTAGCCATCGGGAAGGGCCGGGAGTGCCTCGGTGAGCTGCGCGATCTCCGCGACCCGCTCGAGCCGGCCGTCGTCGGGCGCGCCCAGCAGGATGTTCCGCCGCAGGGTCTCGCCGAATAGAAACGTCTCCTGCGGCACGAACCCGACCGCACGCCTGAGGTCGGGAAGCGAGAGCTGTCGCAGGTCCACTCCATCGATCAGCACGGCACCCTGGTCCGGGTCATAGGTGCGGACGATCAGGTCCACCAGGGTGGACTTGCCCGAACCGGTGGGGCCGACGATAGCGAGCGACGATCCGCGCTCCACCCGGAACGAGATGTCCTGCAACACCCAGCCACGCTCGCGGGCTCCCGGGTAGCTGAACCAGACGTCTCGCAACTCGACCGCCCTGGAGCCCTTCGCCGGAGGCAGCGCGGTCGGCGACGGCGGGCTGGTGATCGCCGGGCGCTCACGAAACAGCTCGTTGATCCGGCCCATCGATGCCGCTCCGCGCTGGACCAGGTTGAAAGCCCACCCCAGCGCGATCATCGGCCACACCAGCATGGCCAGGTACACGCCAAAGGCCACGAACTGGCCGACGGAAACCGCCCCTCCCATCACCAGTTTGCCGCCCGCGTACAGGATGACCACGCCGCTGAGGCCGCCGAGCAACGTGAGCAGCGGAAAGAAGGCACCTTGCACCCGCGCCAGGCCCAGGTTGCGGAAGAGATAGGTGTCGTTCAGCGCGCGGAAGTGCGCGATCTCCGCCCGCTCCTGGCGATAGGAGCGGACGACGCGGACCCCGGACAGGTTCTCATGGGCGTGGCTGGTGAGCTCGCTGAACTGGGCCTGAATCTCCTGAGAGCGGCGATGCATGACCCGACCGAGCGATATCATGGCGACGGGCAAGCCGAGAAGCGGCACCAGAGCCAGCACGGTCAACTGGGGGCTGATCGCCAGCATCGCCGGGGCAATCAGGAGCGCACGTATCGTGGTGTCCACTAGATACATAAGGGCCGGACCCGCTACCATTCGAACGGCCAGGAGATCGTTGGTTGTGCGGGCCATCACATCGCCCGTCGGGTACCGGTCGTAGAATTCGGCGGACATCCGCTGAAGGTGGTCGTACAGCTGGTCTCGTAGATCCGTCTCAACGCGGCGACTGCCGCTGTTGAGAAGTTCGCGCATTCCGTATCGGGCAATCCCGCTGGCCAGGGCCACGAGCAGCAGCAGCACCACCGCGACCCTTATCTCGTGGAATGCGCCGCCATCGCGCAGGGCGTCGATCCCGTGCTGGAGAAACCGAGGGCCCAGGGTAGCGAAGAAGTTCGAGATTACGACGAGCGCCAGGCCAACCAGAAAGGCGCGCCGGTAGGGCTTGAGGTACGGTAGGAGAGATCGAAGCTCGCGCATAAGGCGGGCTGAAATGTCGCCGGGCGGGAAAACCCGAGCAAGTCACTCCCAAGGAGGCTTAGATGTGGAGAACGATCATCGCAGTGCTTACGTTGGTGGCCGTCGCAGCCTGTGGCGGCGGCGACAGGGGGGATGCGGCCACGGCGGACAGCCTGAGTCGTGATCTGCAGCTGGCCCCCATGGATACCACTGCTGAATTAAACGACCGTCCGACGGCCAGCGCGCCTCGGGCCACGCCCCGCTCCAACCGGCCCGCCACTCCGTCGGCGGCTCCGTCCCAACCCAGAGCGAGCGCCCCGGTAGCGGCCCCCCGAGCCCTTGCCGCGGGCACTACCATCATGGCATCCACCAATGCCGAGCTTCGCTCCCACAAGAACAAGGTGGGTGACACCATCACCGCCACCGTCGGGAGCGATGTCAAGGACAACTCCGGCCGGGTCGTCATTCCGGCCGGGTCTGAGGTCGTGCTGAAGGTTACCGCGATCAAGGAGTCGGAGAACAAGAGCGACAAGACCGGAACGCTCACCCTGCAGCCCACCGCGGTGAGCATGAACGGCCGGTCCTACCCCCTCTCGGCTACGATCGAGGGTGTCACCACTGAGCTCCAGGGGCGGGGCACGAACGCGGGCGACATAGCCAAGCCGGCGGCCGGTGCCGCGGTTGGCGCCGTGGTAGGCCGAGTGCTCGGCGGAAGCACCAAGGGCGCCATCATTGGTGGTGTGCTCGGTGGTGCGGTGGGCGCCCAGCGCGCGGTCGAGACCAAGGACCGGGATGTGGTTCTGCCTCAGGGGACGACGGTCACGCTGTCGTTGAACGAGCGGTTTACGCCGGCGAGCTAAAGGCGAGACAAGGATAGAAGGTTGTCCAGGGTCTAGGGTCTAGGGTCCCGAGCGAATCGACTCTAGACCTTAGACCCTCGACTTTTGTCAGTACCCGGTCCCGCCTCCCCCTCGCCGCGGATCGCTCACTCCCTGCCAGCCGCTCGGCGTCCGAACGATGGCCTCGACGTCTCCCCACGGGTCCCGGCTCCAAATTCCATGGCCGCGGCCTCTCAGGCTGTCGAGTACCACCGGTGGAAATCCTCCGTCTTCAACCTGAAGGCTGTCGGGCAGGCCCTGGTGATGGTTCCGAGGGGCCTCAACCGACCGGGACAGCGGCATCCGATGATCGATGACATTGGAGATCACGTGATAGACCATGGTGATGATCTTGGGTCCGCCGGGGGAGCCGACAACCAGATAGAGTTGCTTCTCCCGGTCGAGCACGATGCTCGGCGTCATGGCCGACAGCATCCGCTTCCCCGGGGCGATGGCATTGGCCTCCCCCTGAACCAGCCCGTACATGTTGGGCTGGCCCGGTGAGGTGGCGAAGTCGTCCATCTCATCGTTCAGCAGGAAACCCGCTCCCGTCACGGTGACCGCGCTGCCGTAGCTGTTGTTGAGCGTCGTCGTGCAGCTGACCGCATTCCCTTCCGCGTCCACCACCGAGTAGTGCGTCGTCGATGCGCCGGCCTCGGTGCCGGATTCGAACCTGGGCGTGACCGAGGCCTGCTCGCCGATCTGCTTGCGCAATTCCGCGGCGTACTCCTTCGAGAGCAGCCGCTCCACCGGGTTGTGAACGAAGCCTGGATCGCCCAGGTACCGGTTGCGGTCGGTGAAAGCGCGCCGCATCGCTTCGGCTTCACGGTGCATCAGGGCTACGGATCCGAACGGTGGCAGCGGGTTGTAGCCTTCCATGATGTTCAGGATCTCACCCATGGTCACTCCGCCCGAGGAGGCAGGCGGCATCGAGTAGATGGTATGCCCGCGATAAGAGATCTCGATCGGATCCCGCCAGATGGCCCGGTACGCGGCCAGATCCTCGCGGCTGATCAGCCCGCCGCCGCGCTCCATCTCGGCGACGATAAGGTCGGCCACGCGGCCGCGATAGAAACCGGCTGCCCCGCTGTCACGAACCGCCTCCAAGGTGGTGCCGAGCTCCGGCTGCCTGAACGTAGACCCCGGCGCGGGCGGCTGGTCGTTCGGGAGGAAGGTCGCACGGGACCCGGGGAACAGCACCAGCCGCGCGCTGTCCTCCCCGATCGAGCGGCTGCGATACTCGTCGATGACGAATCCTTCATTTGCAAGTCGAATCGCGGGCTCGATCACGACGGAAAGGGGGAGCCGTCCATATCTGCGGTGTGCTTCGGTCAAACCGGCGACAGCGCCAGGCACCCCTGCGGCCAGATGGCCCGTCACACTCGCCTCGGGGCCGGCGGAGAGATACATGTCGCGGGAGGCACGAGATGGTGCCGTCTCGCGGTAGTCGAGCGTCTGCACTTGCCCGTTCCCGAGCCGAATCACCATGAATCCACCCCCGCCGATATTTCCGGCTTCGGGGTGGACCACCGCCAGGGCAAAGCCAACCGCCACGGCGGCGTCCACCGCATTGCCGCCCTGCCGCAGGATGTCCCTGCCGACGTTGCTGGCCACCGGGCTCCCTGCCACCACCATGGCTTTGGGCGCCTCGATCACGCGCGCCTTGCCGGCGAAGGACCAGGAAGGGGCAATACCGGCGACCGGGACGATGCCTGGGGCTTCAGAGCGCCGGGCGCACCCATGGGACAAGAGGATCAGGCCCAGCAGCGCGCTGGCGGCAGGTATGCGCACAGGAGCTCCGTGAAAAATTGGAAGGTGGTACGGAGTTGCCTCGAACCTTGCACTTCTCCTAATTTAGCCTGAGGCTGACGCTTGGATACTCCTATCCTCTGCTTGCGTGGCTGACGACTTCCACGACACGCGCCTGACCGAACGGCGCAACCCCCGAAGCGACACCATCGATACTGCCTCCGCCCTCGAGATCGTCGATCTCATCGGCGCCGAGGACGCCGGTGTGCCCGCTGCGGTGGCCAAGGCCCGGGTCGAGATCGCGCGCGCCATCGATCTGGTTGAGGCAGCCTTCCGGGCAGGAGGCCGGCTGATCTACGCCGGGGCGGGGACCAGCGGCCGGCTCGGTGTGCTCGATGCCGCCGAGTGCCCCCCCACGTTCGGGACGCCGCCCGAGATGGTCGTCGGCGTGATCGCAGGCGGCGCACCGGCCCTGGTGCGCTCGGTTGAGGGGGCAGAGGATGACGTCGAGTCGGTGGTGCGGGAGTTGAACTCCCTCGGCGTTGGGCACAAAGACGTGGTCATCGGCATTGCCGCCAGCGGAACGACGCCCTACGTGGGCGCGGCACTCGCCCGGGCCCAGGCGCTAGGCGCCCGGACAGCATTCCTGTCCTGCTCCGAGCCACCCGAGCGGCTGCGGGACAGCTGCGACGTGTGTATCACGGTGCTTGTCGGTCCCGAGATCGTCACCGGATCGACTCGAATGAAGGCGGGAACCGCCACGAAGCTGGTCCTCAATACTCTCACCACAGGGGCCATGATTCGGCTGGGTAAGACCTACGGCAACCTGATGGTAGATCTCAGGGCCTGGAACGACAAACTGGTGGATCGCAGCCAGCGGATCGTGATGGAAGCCGCAGGACTGGACCGCCGCGCGGCGCAGAAGGTCATCGAGGCGGCAGATGGCAGCGTGAAAACGGCCATCGTGATGGCCCGCCGCAGCGTGCAGAAGGGTGAAGCGGAGCGGCTGCTGGCCGAGCACGCTGGACGGCTCCGGGCAATCGTCGGCGATCCTCCGCCGGTGCGGACGAGATGACCGAACGCCCGACACTCGCAGTCGGACTCATGTCGGGAACCTCTCTCGACGGAGTGGATGCCGCGCTGGTCCGGCTCGACGGTCCCACCCATGCCACCCTGCTCGATTTCGTGACCCGTCCCTATACCAACGAGGAACGGGCGGAGATCCGCCAGGCGTTCAGCGGCTCCACCGCTCCCTCGCTGGCGAGGCTGCACGTCCGGGTGGCGGAGTGGGCGGCCGAAGCAGTGCAGGCGGTGCTGGTGCAGGGGAAGGTGCCGGCTTCAGATCTGTCCCTGATCGCCTTTCCCGGACAGACCATCTGGCATGAGCCACCGCTGGTGTCCTGGCAGCTCGGTGAGCCAGCGGTGCTGGCGGAGCGGTTCGGCGTGAGCGTGGTGAGCGGCTTTCGCGCTCGCGATGTGGCGGCGGGCGGGCAGGGGGCTCCGCTCGTGCCCATGGCCGACGTCCTCCTCTTCGCGTCCGCTGATGCCCCCCGCGTGCTGCTCAACCTTGGCGGGATGGCCAACCTCACCTATGTGGAGCGCCGCGCCCAGGAGGAGGGCGTGTTTGCCTTCGATACCGGGCCGGGCGTGGTCGTGATCGACGCGGTTGCGCGCCTGGTGGATCAGCGGCGCTCCTACGACCGGGACGGCAAAATCGCCGCGCAAGGAACCGTGCACGAGGACGTCCTGGCCGGCCTTCTTGGAGACCCATTCTTCGCGGCGCCGCCGCCCAAGAGCACCGGCCGTGAACGCTTTGGCGACCAGTACGCCCGCGAGCTGCACCAGCAGGCGCCGGGCCCCGACGGCGTGGCCACCGCGGTTGAGCTGACGGCTCGCACGGTGGCCGACGCGGTTGCACGGTGGACACCACCCGGCGTCGAGGTAGTGGCCTCCGGCGGGGGCTGTCATCATCCGGGTCTCATGGCGTCGCTGGGCCGGCAGCTCGCCGGACGGGGCAATCATCCGCTCCGCCGCTTCGATGAGTTGTTCTTTCCAGGCGACGCGAAGGAGGCGGTTGCCTTCGCCCTGCTGGGATACCTCACGCTGCACGGCCAGCCGGGCAACGTTCCCGCAGCTACCGGCGCCGCCGGATCACGGGTGCTCGGCGCCGTCACGCCTCCATGACCATCGGAATTACGACGTCGGTCAACCCGGCCAGACTGATCATGCCCGCCCTGCGTTCGGATGCGTTGAGCAGTTTTGGCCATGAGGCGGGACGAATCGCCGACACCCTCGAGATCGGCGTGGGGGGCTACATCATCTTCGGGGGCTCGGCAGAAAGCGTCCGCCGTCTGACCGCGGATCTCTTTCGGCGGGCCGGCCGACCCCTTCTGATCGCGTCGGACCTGGAGCGTGGGGCGGGCCAGCAGGTTGCCGGCCTCACCGAATTCCCGCCTCCGATGGCGCTCGCCTCGCTCCGCGATCCTGCGGTAGTTCGCTGGGCGGCCGCGGTTACGGCCCAGGAGGCGCGAGCGGTCGGAATAAACTGGGTCTTCGCCCCGGTCGCGGACCTCGACCTGCTGGCGGAGAACCCGATCGTACAGACCCGCGCCTTCGGCGCCGATCCGAATGAAGTCGCTACCTACGTGCGCCACTGGGTCGAGGGATGCCAGGCCGCCGGCGCACTCGCCTGTGCCAAACACTACCCCGGCCACGGTCGGACGGCGGTGGACTCCCATGTCGCGCTGCCAGTGGTGGAAGCTCCCGCCAAGGCGTTGCGCGCCACGGACCTGGTCCCATTTACCGTCGCCGTCGCGAGCGGGGTTGCTTCGATCATGACCGCGCACGTCGCTTACCCGACACTGGATAGCTCGGGCCTGCCGGCAACACTCTCCCCCATTCTCCTCGGCGAGCTTCGCCGCACCTTCGACGGTCTTGTGGTGACCGATGCGCTCATCATGGATGGTGCCCTGGTCGGCCGCCGTGAGTCCGATGCGGCGGTCGAGGCGATCCAGGCCGGAGCGGACCTGCTACTATATCCCAACGACGCCCGGCGGGTCCGCGACGCGCTCGAAGGGGCCCTGTCGAGCGGCGCGCTGGGACAGGATCGCCTGAACGAGTCCCTCCGCCGCTACGACCGTGCCCTTGCTGCCGCCACCGCGCCGACCCCTCCGGTTACCCGGGGGCCGTACGAGTCGGCGGCGGCCTTGGCGGACGTGCTGCTCGACCAGGGCATGATGGCTCGACGCTCGGTGCCGGCGCTGACCGAGCCCCTCGATCTGGTAGTGGTGGACGATGACATCGGTGGTCCGTACCCGCCGGGGCCAAGCGACTATGTCCACCGCGCGCTTGGCCCCGATCGGATCGGCCGGTATGGGGGAGGCTCGAGAGTCTTGCTGGTGTTCGCCGAGCCGCGAGCCTGGAAGGGCCGGTCAGGGTTCGGCCCGGCCGCCAGGCAGGCGCTAGCTTACCATGCGGCAGGCGCCGACCTCATCGTGCTCTTCGGGCATCCCCGTCTTATCGCGGAGCTGCCGAGCAAGGCGCCGGTCCTCATGGCGTGGCATCGGCAGCGGCTCATGCAGGAGGCTGTGGCGCGCTGGCTTGGCCACCGCGCAGGTAGTAGTGAGGAGTAACCGGCACTATTCTCAGCGACACTGCGTCAACTGCTCCTGATTGCCCCTTTGATCCACGGGAGGAGGGCGAAGGCGGGAAGTGCAAGAAGGAAAGTCAGAAAGAAGTACCGTCCGTATCCCATGTTTTCAGCCAGCAGTCCCGAAGCACCTCCCGCCAGCGTCCGGCTCAGCGCCAGCAACGCCGACAAGACGGCGAACTGGGTTGCGGCATAGCGCCGCTCACAGACTGACATCAGGAAAGCCAGGAACGCCGCCGTCCCCAGGCCATGGGCAAAGTTCTCGAAGAGCGCGGCACTTATAATCAGCGGCTTCGACGCGGGAACGCTGGCCGCGGCGGCATAGCCCAGGCTCGACAGCGCCTGGAGGATGCCAAGGGTCCAGAGTCCGCGAAAGATTCCCACCCGGGTGGTGAGCAACCCGCCGAGCACCGCTCCGGACACGGTGGCGATGATGCGGCCCGGCGTGAGGATGGCTCCAATTTCTTCCAGGGTGAAGCCCCGGTCGACCCAGAACGGCCGGGTCATGGGCTCCATGGCGTATATGTCGATCTTGAACAGGAGCGCGAAGAGCGCCACGGCCCAGATGCCCGGGCGGGAGAGCAGTTCGCGCAGCGGCTCCCAGAAGGACATCGCCGTGGCCACCGTGCGCTTGGGCTCGGGGATGAAGAGCGCCGCGGCGGTGAGCACGCCAATCAGCGTCGCGCCGGTGAGAAATGAGGCTGGCCACCCCTGCCGCCCAGCGAGCCAGATCAGCAGGCCACCCGCGGTGAACATCGATATCCGGTAGGCTGCGATCCGAACCGAATTTGCCACCCCCAGCTCGCGCGTGGTGGTTGCCTCGATGGTGTAGGCATCGATGGCGATGTCCTGCGTAGCCGACAGGGTCACCATCACCACCAGGATCAGCCAGAACCAGCGCGCCAGCTCGCTGAGCTCAGTGGTTCCCAACACCAGCGTCAGGAGCGTCAAGCCGGCGAGGCAGGCGACGATCCACTGCCTCCGGCCGCCGAGACGGTCTACCAACGGGGCCCAGAGGAACTTGAATGTCCAGGGGAAGCTGACGGCGCTGATCAGTCCGATCTCGACCAGCCCCGCGCCGTGGGTGCGGAGGTAGACCGGGAGCGTCTCGTTAACCAGCCCGAAGGGAAAGCCCGACGCGAAGGATAGCGCGGCCAACCACGCCAGCCGCACCCGCAGGGGAGCGGCCACCCCGGCCGGCTCCGCCTGATCAGTCTCGACGGGAGAGGGGCCTACTGCCACACGGTGAGCAGCAGCAGGAGCACACCCAGGATGACCAGGATGAGGGCCAGGGAGCGGATGCGGTCCATCGGCGGTGCGTAGTCCGAAGCCGAATCTTCCGGGCCGCCGGTGAGGAGATCACCGCCCGAATCGGGCTGGTCGGCCGGGATCGGACTCAGGTCGGGCACCGTGGTTTGGGCCGGCTGATACGTCTGGTGGCCGACGCCTTCGGTCCCGTTGGCCTCAGGCAATCCCTCTCCCTCGAAGCGTGCCGCCACGACAGTGATGTTGTCTGGCCCGCCGCGCGCGTTGGCCAGATCGATGAAAGCGGTGCACAACGCGGGGAGATCGGTGTGTCCTCTCGCCATCTGCGCGAACTCTTCCTTCCGCACCA
This sequence comes from uncultured Gemmatimonadaceae bacterium, assembly GCA_964487785.1. Taxonomy (GTDB): domain Bacteria; phylum Gemmatimonadota; class Gemmatimonadetes; order Gemmatimonadales; family GWC2-71-9; genus CAVVWJ01. Next base: position 28,908 of record CAZASU010000005.1, read on the forward strand.
GGCCGGAGAGACCATCGGAACAAAGGATCAGGGTATCGCCCCGCCGGATCGGCTGGTGGGTCAGGTCCACCTTGATCCGCGGGTCGGGCCCGAGCGCCTGAAGGATGATGTTCCGCCGCTCGCTCTGCTCGGCCTCATCCGCGGTGAGCTCCCCCGCGTCGACGAGACGCTGCATGAGGCTCTGGTCCTTGGTGAGCTGAACCGCCTCCGTCCCCCGCACGAGGTATGCGCGGCTGTCACCGACCTGGGTGAGGTAGAGATCATTTCCGAACATGCCTGCGGCGGTCACCGTGGTGCCCATTCCCCTGACATCAGGGTGCTCGCGGGCATAGGAGTAGATCTGCCTGTTGGCGAGCTCGACCGCCTCGCGCAGGCGGTAGGCAAACTGGTCGGGAGAGGTGTCGGTATCGGTGGCCCAGGCGGTGGCCAGGTGGCGGTAGATCAGGTCGGCAGCCATGGCGCTGGCCAGCTCGCCGGCGGCGGCGCCACCCATGCCGTCCGCCACCATGAAGAGCGATCCCCGCGCGCCGATCTCGTGGCGGCGGACTTCCGGTTGGAGGCTGGCGTTTCCGGTGCTCAGGTCCGCGACGAGGAAGGTGTCCTCGTTGTGATCGCGGGCGCGGCCGAGATCGGTCTTGCCGAAGACGCTGACTCGCACGGCGCCGCCGTTCACGCGCTCCTCGGAAAGATGTAGCACCTCCGGAAATGGGCCGAGCGGGGACGGATGGCTGCCATAGAAGAGTCACATGGCGGCTTCAGGTCTGACGAATCTAGGAAGCGGCGACGGGAGCGTCAACGCCGTCTTGGCGTAAGTTCCGGTCGCTGTGTACTTTGCAGCTATGCTTGTCTCTCGCGCATCCGGGTGGGCGCTTTGGATCGTTCTGGCGGCGCCGGCCTGCTCTTCAAAATCCGATCCCTCGCCCGCCCCTCGCACCGTTGAAAGTCCCGACTCAGGGCCTCCCGAATCGGGCCTCAGCCGCTCGGAGCTGCATGCCGTCCCGGCGGTACAGGATCCGATCGGACTTCGGGTAATCTACCCGGCGCTGACCGACGTGGTTCGGGCCCGGGATTCCAGTTTTCTGTTCGGATCCGTCGCCGACGGAAAAACCCGGGTCACCATCAACGGCTACCCGGTTCGGGTCTGGCCCAATGGCGCCTGGCTGGCCTGGATTCCGTTCCCGCTCGACACCGTCATCCAATTCACGATCGCGGCGCGCGCGGGACAGGATTCATCGGTCCTGGTCTATCCGGTGCGACGGGACAGAGGCTCGCTCCCTCGCGAAGTGAGCGAGGGGAGCGCATGGATCGACTCGGTGTCGCTTTCGCCTCAGGGTCAGGTGTGGCTCCCCCGGACCGAGTACCTGACTTTCTCAACCCGTGCGGTAGAAGGCGCGGACGTCCGGGTGCGTCTTCCCGGCGGCAGGGTTGTCCGGCTGCTCCCCCAGAGACAGTCGGAGGAAGTGCTCCCCGCACTGAGGGCCTTTGATCGGGACACGACCAAGCTTCGCACCTCCGAAGAGGTGAGATACGTAGGCGCGATCCGGGGACGCGCAATCGGTCCTGATGCCGGTCCCGTCCTGCGCGGCCCCACAGTCGCGCTGGTTCGGGTCCTCGCGCGGGCGGCAGTGCGCTGCGTGATGGGGGCACGCTGTCCGGCCCCCTATGCCGAGCTGGTCTCACCCGACGGCTCCTGGGCCGTGGTTGAGGCGGCGCTTGGGCCCGATACCGTGCGGCTTCGCTGGCCGCTGCAGGTCGCGCTGCTCGACACCCTGCCAGTGGTCACCCAATTCGACGACGACACCGCGGGGCAGGGAAACACGGACAGCCTGACACCGGGCCGCGCCACGCCGGGTGGCACCTACGCCTGGTTCCTTCCGACCGGCACTCGCGCCTCGGTGACCGGCCGGGTCAATGACGATCTTCGCGTCCGACTCTCGCCCGCGTCGGAGGCGTGGGTCCCCATAGCCGATGCGCAACCGCTCCCCGCCGGACTCCCGGAGCCGCGTGCTGTCGTGGGCTCGGTCACCCTCACACCCTTCGAGGATCGGGCCACCCTGAGAATTCCGCTGACGCAGCGGGTTCCGTTCCAGGTGGTGGAAACCGACCGGACTCTCGCCATCACGTTTTACAGCGCGGTGGGGGATGTGGACTGGATGCGGTACGGCACCGACTCATTGGTGCGGCAAATGAGCTGGGCCCAGACCCAGCGCCAGGAGGTGACGCTGACGGTGGAATTGTGGGCGCCGGTCTGGGGCTATCGAGCTCGCTGGAGCCGCAACGACCTACTGGTCGAGGTCCGTCGCCCGCCCAGGATCAGGCTCGACCACCCGCTGCGCGGGCGAGTGATCGCCATCGATCCGGGACACCCGCCGCTGGGCTCCACCGGCCCGACCGGCTTGCGCGAGGCGGAGGCCAATCTGGCGGTGGCGCTTGCACTGCGAGACATGCTCCAGGCGGCCGGCGCTCGGGTACCGATGACCAGGACCACCGATTCCGCCGTGGACCTCTGGCCTCGGGTGGCGCTGGCCGACAGCAGCGGGGCGGAGCTGCTGATTTCGATCCACAACAATGCCTTGCCCGACGGGATCAACCCCTTCACCAACAACGGGACCAGCGTATTCTATAATCAGCCCCGGAGCGTGCCGCTCGCGTCCGCCATCCAGCGGGCGCTCGTTCGCCGGCTCCGGTTGCCGGATCTGGGAATCAGCCGGGCCGATTTGGCCATCGTCCGAGCGACATGGATGCCGTCGGTGCTGGTCGAAGGGATGTTCATCATCATGCCGGAGCAAGAAGCAGCCTTGCGGTCTCCGGCTGGAACGCGACGGTATGCTCGCGGCGTCTACGAGGGAATCCGCGACTTCTTCCAGGATAGGGCTGGAAACCAGTCTTCGGCCGGTGTGGGCCGGTCGAGATCAGGGGCGTCTCCTAGGGCGAATCCTTCCCCATCGCGCCCCGCGCCTGGAGTCGGCGCCACGGAGGGCGGTGTTGCTCCCTAGAGTAAAGTGACGAGGTTCGGCCGATGTCTTCCCAGATGATTCCCCGGATTCTCGCCTGCGCCGCCATCCTGGCCCTCCACGCCGTGAGGCCGGCACACCTCCAGGGCCAGAGCCCCGAGGAACGAGCGGAACTGGAGCGGTTCCGCGACTCCGTGACCGCTACCGTGGATTCCGTGGGCCTTCTCGGCCTGGAAAAGCGGTTGATCGATTCGGCCAAGGTTGATCGCGGCAACAGCATGGTCCATTTGAAACTGGGGCTTCTCTCACTCAGGCTCGGTGAGCTCGGTGGCCAGGCCCACTATGACGATGCCGCGTCGGAGTTTCAGTGGGCGATCGATTTGCAACCGTCCTGGCCCTACGCCTGGTACGGAATGGGGTTGGCCGAATACGGGGTGGGTGATTCTCAGATTTCCTTCGTGACCGGCCTCAAGACCATGCTGGGCAAGGATGCCCTCACCCGGTCGGCGGTGGCGTTCGCCAAGTCAGCGGAGATCGACCCATCCTTCGTCCGCGGTCTGGTGGATCTGGCGAATACTGCGCTGAGGCAGCGGGTCAACATCAAGCTCGGCGTAGCGCTGGAAGCCCTCCGGCGGTCGGCCCCGACTCCCGCCGGCAATGATCCCCAGGTGCTGCTCGCCCGCGGCCGGGTCGAGCGCGAAGTGGGCGACGGTGATTCGGCGCTCGTGGCCTTCAATAGTTACCTGCGGAACGGCCCCAACCGGGGACTCGGTCTGCTCGAGCTAGCGCGCACTCTCCTCCTGCTGGGCCGCTTCGAAGGGGTGACTCCGTACTTCGAAGGCGCCATGGTGGACGATTCGAGCACTGTCTCAGGCTACCGCGCCGACCTGGCGACCATCGCGTCCGACAGCATCCTGGGTGAGTTTGACAGCCAGCAGGGCCCCCGCCGAGCGGAGTATCTCCGGCGCTTCTGGGGCCAGCGCGACCTCGCCGAGCTCCGGACCGCCGGTGAGCGGGTGCGCGAGCATTACCGGCGCTTGTTCTATGCCCGCAAGAACTTCCAGCTCACCGCCAACAACCGGCACTACGACATCGTCGAGCGCTTCCGCTCGGGCAGCCGCGATTTTGACGACCGAGGCGTCATCTACATCCGCCATGGCGAGCCGTCGAGCCGGGCCACCTACGCCGCTCCAGGGTTGGAGCCGAACGAATCCTGGCGCTACAGCCGCACCGACGGCGACCTGATTTTCCACTTCATCGCGCGGGAAGACGTGCAGGACTTCAAGCTGGTCGAGAGTCTCTTCGACGTCCTCGGCTTCAGCAGCGCGGTACAGCTTCAGGATCGGACCAATAGTGCCGGCGATAACGCCGTGGCCGAACAGTTGATGCTGTCGCGGGAGCAGCTCTCCCCCATCTACCGCCGGCTCCAGGCCGCCGGCCGCGGAAGCACCGGGCGCTACCAGAACCAGGAGCGGCGAGCAGGGCAGGCGAGCATCGCGCTGGGGACCACGAGCGACAGCTACGAGCTGCGGTTCCCCAATGAGCTCAAGGCCACCTCGGAAGTGCTCGCCGTCGGGCGGGATTCCGCCGGGCATCAGGTGCAGATTGCATATGCCATCGCGGGGTCCAGCCTCGAGCCGGTCACCGTTACTCGCGGGTTCCTCTACAGCGTCCGCCTGCGCTTCGTGGCGATGGACGACAACGGCAAGGTGGTGAGCTCGCTCGACACCACCCGGCACTTCGTAGCCCCCGAGCGCGTGCCGCCCAACGAGCATCTGGTGGGTCGGGTGGCGGCCCCCGTGCCGCCCGGTCCCCTGCAATACCGGCTGGCCATCCAGCAAGGCGATGATGCAGGCACGACACTGCCCCGCGACAGCGTGCGGGTAGGTCCGACCACCTCGACCGCATTGAGCCTCAGCGATCTCGTGCTCGGCTCCCGTACCGCCAACCTCGGCTGGCGGCGCACCCCGGACGATACCGTGCTCTTCAACCCGCTTCGCACCTACAAACGGGGCGAGGAGATGGAACTGTATTATGAGATCGAAGGACTTCGCCCGGCCCCTTATACGGTAGAGCTCGCCGTCAAGAAGCGGGGTTCAGGCGGAGGCCTCTTGAAGAAGATCTTCGGCGGAGGGTCGGCGTCCATCAAGCTCAAATTCGAGCAACAGGCCACCACAGCGGCGGTCACCACTCATCGCAGCCTCAAGCTCGACCGCCTCAAGCCCGGCCATTACGTGCTGGAGCTGTTGGTGGTGGATGCCGACGGCCGGAAGGACCTTCGAAGCCGGGAGTTTCAGGTGGTGGAGGGGTAGGGGGACAGGGGACAGCGGGGCAGCAGGGCAGCGGGGCAGTGAGAAGGCGGGGAAGAAGGTTGTCACCCTGAGCGCAGCGAAGGGGCCGAAGCTCGAATCAGCTTCAGGCCCCTCGTCTTTTTCCTACCGCCGCCCCGCCGCCCCGCCGCCCCGCTGCCTTCTACATCGGCCACGCGGCCGGACGGGACGGGGTCAGAATCAGCAGCGGCTGAACCAGGCTCTCCGCCTTGACCACCGCCTCCACCTGCACCAGGTGCTGGGTGACGCCGGTGCTGGTATCGAAGGTGGCGATGTGCATCAGCATCGAGGCGAGCGGCCGGTCGGCCGGCTTGGTGCGGCCCCCTTCGGCTGAGGCGATCGAGGTGCCCGGCACCAGCGTGACGCGGGCGTGCCCGAACAACCAGAGAGGAATACCCTCGAGGGACTTCAGCAGCCGCTCGTTGAACGCCAGGCTCTCGCCGTGCAGGGTTATCAGCCCCAGGGTCGGGCGCTCGTGGTGGCGCCGAGAGTGGACCACGAACCCATACGTGAAGGCGGGCTCCTGGCCGGCCGCGCGCCGGAGGGCAGCCCTGAGTTTCTGCTGGCTGAACGCGATCGTATGATACGGTACCACGGGCTCTCCAGGTGGATGGCGCGGGATGGTCCCCCAGGCCGCTGCACGTGACGTGCCAAGGCGGCGGGCAGCGGGGCGGCGGGGCGGCGGACAGGCTGCCGCGGGGCCGCGGGGCCGCGGGGCAGTCCTAAGTCACCATTTTCCGAGGTAGCCACTGCATCGAACGGGTGCTGTTGTCTTCTAACAGCCCGCCCCGCTGCCCCGCTGCCCCACTGCCCCGCATGCATTGCCGTCCGCAATGCATCTGGCGATACGCCACGCAATCGGCTTGAACTCCCCCGAACGCCGACGTAGGTTGCGCGCATGTTCTGCTCCCGATGTGGCAGCGAAATCACCGGAAAATCGAAGTTCTGCCCCTCCTGTGGTCTCGACCTGATGGCGACCACACCGGTCCACGCTATCGCGACCGGGGTGCTGCAGGAGCTCGACCTCGTGCGCGAATCGCTCGCGGCGGAATATGAGATCATCGAGGAGCTGGGCCGGGGCGGAATGGCGATGGTGTATCGCGCCAAGGATCGGCAGCTGGAGCGCGAGGTGGCCGTCAAGGTCCTGCCGTTTTCGCTCGCCTTCGACACCGAGTTCGTGGAGCGCTTTCAGCGTGAGGCTCGTACCGCTGCCCAGCTCGAGCATCCTAACATCATCTCGATCTATCGCGTCGGTCGTTCCGGGCGGGTGATCTACTTCGTCATGAAGTTCCTGCGCGGAGGATCGCTCTCCAGCGTGCTCGGCGCTCGAAAGAAGCTCACCCCACCGGAGATCCGGCGCCTGCTGTCCGAGGCGGGGGGCGCACTGGGCTATGCGGCCCAGCGGGGCATCGTCCACCGGGACATCAAGCCCGACAACATCATGTTTGACGAGTTCGGGCAGAGCGTGCTGACCGACTTCGGGATCGCCAAGGCTGCCTCGGGACAAAAGCTCACCGGGACGGGCATGTCCATCGGGACACCCCACTACATGAGCCCGGAACAGGCGCGGGCCCAGGCCATCGACGGCAGGAGCGACATCTACAGCCTGGGCGTGGTGGCGTACCAGTGCCTGACCGGCACCGTGCCTTATGACGGTGAGGACAGCTTCTCCATCGGCTACAAGCACATCACCGAGCCGATTCCCATGCCCAGCCTGGTAACGGCCGATGAGCGGCGGATCTTCGAGGTCATCAAGCGAATGCTGATGAAGGATCCGTTCGACCGGTTCCAGAGCTGTGAGGAGCTGGTGGCTTCGTTCCGGGGACAGCCGATCGCGGCCCCGGGCGCGGTGCGCTCCTCGGTAGCCACGTTCGTTGGTAGTGCCGCGGCGGTGGCGGGCACAGGTGCCGCGGTGAGCGGTGGGGGGGGGCTTCCTCCGATCGTGAGCCAACCGACCGCCCCGCTGGACTCGCCTCTGGTGAACCGTCGGCTCACCCCGCTGGAGCGACGCGACGCCCCTCGCCGGGTGGCGGACCGTTCGGTGGCCATGCGACCGAGCGCATCATCCTGGGCGTGGCTCTGGGTGCTGCTTGCGGTGCTGGGTGGAGCCGGGGGCGCGTTCTATTACTACAAGGCCCGAGGGTTCGCGCCGGGGGCCATAGGTACTCCGGATTCGACACCCGCCCTCGATTCCCTACCTTCCTCTACTTCACCGCCAGCCCAGACGCCACTGTCTTCCGGCGATACGGCGGCGGCCCCGACGGTGACACCTCCGCCGGTGGCGCGGGACTCGTCTCCTCCGGCGCTGACGCCGCCGGCTGAAGTCGCGGGGTCCACCGACGTGACCGGCCCGGTGGACAGCGGGGGCATTCGGCTCAGCGGACTGCCCCGCGGCTCGACCGTCATGATCGACGAGAAGCCCATCACCCAGGCGATGACCCGCCTGACACCAGGCCCCCATGCGCTGGCCATTTCGGCCCCGCGGTACAACTTCTTCTCCGACACGATCGTCATCCGGCCGGGCCAGGTACAGGAGCTCACCCCTCAACTCACTCAGCTCGGGGCGCCGGCGCCATCCACGCGGCGGCAGGAGCGCACGGATGTCAGGTGTGTTCCGGGTCTGGGGTACAACGCCGACGGCGCCTGCTTCGACGAGCGTCCCAAGCCGGTCAATCCGCCGTTCGTAACCGTTCCCCTCGACGCCCAGGCAGCGCCCCGGCCATCGCTGCTCTGGGTCAAGGTCTCGGCCGAAGGCCGCACGGTCGACATCAGGCGGCTCCGGCCATCCGACGATCCCGCGTACGAGCGCGAGGTCCGGAACTTCGTGTGGACCGTCACCTGGCATCCGGCCCTGAAGGATGGGGCGCCGGTCGAAGCCTGGACCCAGATGCTCTTCCCGCCCGCGCAGGACCAGTAGGGGGCGCATCGCATGCGCCCTTCCTCGATCCACCCCACAGCCTTCATCGCCGCCACCGCCGCCGTCATGGGGGACGTGACCCTGGGCGAAGACGCCAGCGTCTGGTACGGCGCGGTGCTCCGCGGCGACTTGGCCCCGATCGTCATCGGCGCTCAGTCGAACATTCAGGACGGCACCATCGTGCACGTCGATGCCGGGGTGCCCTGCTCCGTGGGCAGACGGGTCGGTGTGGGGCACCGGGTGGTCCTGCACGGCTGCATCGTCGAAGACGACTGCCTGATCGCCATGGGGAGCGTGCTGCTCAACGGCGTCAGGATCGGTGCCGGCAGCGTGGTTGCGGCCGGTGCGGTCGTGCCGGAGGGGATGCAGGTGCCGCCCGGCTCACTGGTCATGGGAGTGCCCGGACGCATCGTACGGCCGGTGGACGCCGCCCTGGCCAAACGGGTGGCCGCTACCTGGAGCCACTACGTCAAGGAGGCTCGAGCCCATCGGGAGGGGCGGTATCCTCTGGTGCGGGAAGGCGGGAAGGCCGACGGGCGGTAAGTGCCTTTCCCGCCTTTGTCCCCAGCAATCCACTTCTTCCACATTGTCAGCCCGGCTATATTTGTGATGTGGGAAGCCAGATTGAACGTGGTTTCGAGTGTTTTTGATGGTATTGTCTCGCTTCGGTCACGGGCCTAGCTTGCCCTTCCGTTTCGGCTGGAAGTCGAATAGCGGGCACGGTCGGGTGCAGGGTCGGTCGCCGGTGCTGAGCACACGCTCCACCCTCTGAGATCAATACCTTTCTAAGCGGGGAGTTCTATGAAATCGTCCACCCCACGGGACGCAGTTCGGCTGTCGCCCAATGCCATCACCGTCCTCGAGAAGCGGTATCTGATCAAGGATGACGCCGGTGTGCCGGTCGAGAGTCCGCGCGATCTGTTCCAGCGGGTGGCCCGCACCATCGCGGACGCGGACCGCCGCTACGGCGCGTCGGACGCGACCGTGGACCAGGTGACCCAGGATTTCTTCGCACTGATGGCCGACCGGCTCTTCGTGCCCAACTCGCCCACTCTGATGAACGCCGGCCGTCCGCTGGGCCAGCTGTCTGCCTGCTTCGTGCTCCCGGTGGATGACGCGCTTTCCAACGGCAAGAGCGGCATCTACGACACCCTGCGTGCCATGGCCCTGGTGCACCAGTCGGGTGGGGGCACCGGATTCAGCTTCTCCCGGCTCCGGCCCAAGAACGACATCGTCCGCTCGACCATGGGCGTGGCCTCGGGCCCGGTCTCCTTCATGACGCTGTTCGACGCGTCCACCGACGTGGTCAAGCAGGGCGGGACCCGGCGCGGGGCCAACATGGGCATCCTCCGGGTGGACCATCCCGACATCATGGAGTTCATCACCTGCAAGGACGACACGACCAAGGTCACCAACTTCAACATCTCGGTGGCGGTCACGGACGCGTTCATGGCCGCCGTCGAGGCCAACGGGATGTACGATCTGCTCCATCCCAAGACGAAGCAGGTCACCGGGCAGCTCTACGCCCGGGAGGTGTGGGAGCGCATCATCCACGGCGCCTGGAAGACCGGCGAGCCCGGCGTGTTCTTCGTGGACAAGGCCAACCACTACAACCCGGTTCCGCACCTCGGCGAGTACGAAGCGACCAATCCCTGCGGTGAGCAGCCCCTGCTGCCGTACGACGTCTGCAACCTCGGCTCGATCAATCTCGGCGCTTTCGTGAAGAGCTTGCCCCGAGCGGAGCGAGGGGAAGGCGGAAGAGGCGGAAGGAGCGGGAATAACGAGAATGGAGCCCAGGCGGAGATCGATTGGGATCATCTGCGTCGGGTAGTGCATCTCTCGACCCACTTTCTCGAGAACGTCATCGACGCCAACCAGTATCCGCTGCAGGAGATCACCGATCTTGCCCAGCGGATCCGCCGGATCGGGCTTGGCGTCATGGGCCTGGCCGACGTCTTCGTGAAACTGGGCGTGCCATACGACTCCGAGGACGGCGTTGCGCTCGGCCGGAAGATTCAGCAGTTCGTCGATGAGGAAGCCAAGACCGAATCGGAGCGCCTGGCGTCGGAGCGCGGGGTCTTCCCCGAGTGGGAGCGCAGCATCTGGGGGCCGGACGAGACCGCGGCCCGGGACGCCCGAGGCGAGCGGATCCGGCCCCTGCGGCGGCTCCGCCACTGCAACGTCACCACGGTGGCCCCGACCGGCACCATCTCGATCATCGCCGGGTGCAGCTCCGGCATCGAGCCGCTCTTCGCCGTGGCGTTCATGCGGAACCAGGCCGGCTCGCTGATGCCGGACGTGAACGAGGACTTCGTCGGCATCGCCAAGGCGGAGGGCTGGTACTCCGACGAGCTGATGCGGAAGATCGCGGAGACCGGGCACATCGACTTTCCGGAGGTGCCGACAACATGGCAGCGGGTCTTCGTCACCGCCAATTCCATCAAGCCCGAGTGGCACATCCGGATGCAGGCGGCGTTCCAGGAGTACAACGACAGCGCCATCTCGAAGACCTGCAACTTCGCCCAGGACGCCACCGAGGAATACGTCGAGGAGATCTATCGCCTGGCATATCGGCTGAACTGCAAGGGCGTCACCGTGTATCGTGATGGCAGCCGCGAGATGCAGGTCCTCTCATCGGGCGCCACCGCCAAGAGAGTGACGGAGCAGCACGGAATGAGCGGCGCAGTTGCCGCCGATCTGCACGGCGAGATCGCCGAGGTTCGTGCCGAGAACGAGCGCCTGCAGCGTATCGTCCATGAGCTTGAATCCGAAAATCTTCAGCGGCGACAGAAGCGCTCGCGCCCCGAGGTTCTGCGCGGCACCACCCGCCGGGTGGAGACGCCGCTCGGCACCCTATACGTCACCATCACCGAGGACGACAAGGGCCAGCCGTTCGAGGTCTTCATGACTCTGGGTAAGGCTGGTGGCGCGCTGATGGCCGACGTCGAGTCACTGGGGCGGCTCATCAGCCTGGCGCTGCGCTCCGGGATACCGATCAAGGAGATTTATCGCCAGCTGCGCGGGATCAGCTCCGACCGGGTCATCGGGCTGGGGCCGAACAAGATCCTGTCGGTGCCGGATGCGGTTGGCATCGCGATCGAGCGCTGGATGCAGGAGAAGCAGGGGATTCAGCAGGAGCTGCTCCCGCAGCCGGGCCGTGGGGGCCCACAAGGCATTGCCGGCCAGACCGAAGTGGCACCGATGGTCGCCCAGCCAATCAGTCATACGGGCGACAGTGGCGAGCAGATGGTCTTGGGTGGTATGCAGCAGACTCTCTCGGGAGCCTGCCCCGACTGCGGCTCCCAGCTGGAGTTTGCGGAAGGGTGCATGAAGTGCCACGTGTGCGGCTTCAGTGAGTGCGGGTGATCGTGGTCATCCGTAGATAGCTGAACCCAGCAGCACACGACAGCGCCCGCAGGCCGAAAGGTCTGCGGGCGTTGGTGTGTCAGTCGCCGCAGGCATGAGTCATTGCGAGGGCGCCCGCGCCCGAAGCAATCCAGCCGACCGCTGCGGCTGACAGGCGCGAGTATCTGGATGGGACCCTTTTCGGCTCGACGGTACAAGGCGTGGCTGGCCCGCGCAGTGATGTCGATGTGCTCGTGGTGGGCTCCGCCGAATTCTCCGAGGTCACCGATGCCTTGGCGGCAGCGGAGAAGCGGCTGGGCCGGGAAATCAACCCGGTGGTGTACGCACACGCTGAGTTTCGGCGCCAGGTGGCGGAGCGGGGCCACTTCGTCCAGTCTGTGCTCAAGAGTCCCCGGATTTCACTGATCGGAGAGTTGCCGGATGACTCTCGAGACCTGGCTCGACCACGGGTGGCTCAAGCGCCACGACACGTCGCCCCAAGAGATCGCCGACCTGCTCGCGGTCGTTGGTCTGACCTCCGACGCGCGGATCGGTCTAGCATACCCGGCAGCGCTTGCCGTCGGGGCTGTTGCGCTCGCCGCCTCCGGAGCGCGAGTCCCTCCCACCCGAGATAGTGGTCACCGACGTCATCGTGCCGCGGTTGAACGGGCGGCAGCCTAGCGACGCGGTGAGGGCACGCTGGCCTGATGTGCGTGTGCTTTTCATGTCTGGTCACACGGGGGAGGGCGACGTACTTGCGCGGCTGGTACCAGCTGGAGCCCCTTTTCTCCAGAAACCCTTCACCCCAGAGGGACTCGTCCACGCCGTCGGAGCCTTGCGCGCGCGCGCTCGCCTGAGCCAAGCCCCGTCATAGGCCCCGTGGAGCTGCCAGCACCTACCTCGCATTCAAAGCTCCGTAACCTTGTGGCCATGCTCAAGCGGCTCGAGAGCGACCCGCTGCCGTTCGCGCGGGTACGCGTCCGGCTGCCCGGCGGCGAGCGGGAGCTGATCGCCGATGACGAAGGCTTTATCCGGCACTGGGTCGAGCTGGGCACGCCACTACAGCCTGGCTGGGGATCGATTCGGCTGGAGCTCGCCGATCCGGCCGCCGGAGTCCCCGGAATCGGCCACGGGCTCTATCTCACGCCTCCGACTTCCGCGGCGTACGGCGTTATCAGCGACATGGACGACACCGTCCTCCAGTCTCACGTCACTGATTTCATCCGCGCGCGGGGACAGTTCTTCTGGAGAACGCGCGCACCCGGCTGCCGTTTCCCGGGGTGGCGGCGTTCTATCGCGCTCTGACAGAGGGGCGTACCGGTGGGGCGGGGAACCCCATCTTCTACGTCTCCAGTTGCGGGATTGAGATCTCGGCCCATCGGTCCTTCGGAACGCGGCCTACAAGACCGGCGTCATTCGCGAGATCCTCGCCACTTATTCGTCGACATTGGCGAGGAGAAACGCGCCGACGAGGGAAGCGGTGCCAAGGCACCGGCGCCTGGAGTGGAGGAGACACCCGCTGCCCCCACCGTGGTGGTGGACCCGAGCGTCAAAGCGGGAGAGCTGGAGTAGAGGGAGCCGCTTACCGCGGGGACACGATGAAGTACGCCAGGCCTATCGCGACCAGGTCTTCCGCTATGGCTATGACTACGTCCTTCACCTTGAGACCGTTCACCAGTCGCCTGCGGGCCTCGTAACCAGCGAACGCCCCAATCAGACCACCCATGCCGCCGAGCACTGCCCCCACAAGCCAGGACTGGTTCGCTGAGACGCCCAGGCACGCCCCAGACAGGCCTCCCATGACGATGCGTGCGGTCAGGGGCCCCGGCATAGTTCGTCTGGGCGTTTGCGGCAGGATGTCCGCGACGTACTCGACCACAGCCAGCAGCGAAAGTATCGCCACCGCCGGCACCGATCCCATAAACCCCAGAGGACTGCCATCGAGGCTCAGCCACCCAAGATGGGCGGCCCAGCTCACCGCGGCAGGAGCCGTCAGCGAACGCAACCCGGCGACAATTCCTATAGCGACGGCAAGGGGCAGGGCAGAGTCTGTGTTCAGGCAGAATCCTCGCTCGCGTCAATCACGATTCTTGCCGCCCGCGTTGCGGGCCTCAATCGCGCGGCGCCGCTACGCCCTTGCCTGCTCTGGGAGTGGGGGTGGCGCGCCACTGGGACGAGCGGTCTCTGCTGGCCTGGGACAGCGCGCGCCGTACTCCTTCGGCGTCGAGATCGGTGCCGTAGACCGGGGTGCCGGGCTGTTGCCGCCAGGACTCATCCAGCCCCCCCGCATCAACGCCATCGAATCCAAGCTCACCCAGGAGCCGCAGGACGACGGCCTTGGCTGCTTCGTCGTCGCCCGCAACTGGCAGGGCGATACGCCCGGGGGTGCCTGCAGGTCGGCCGAGTTTCAGCAGGTGGTCAGCATAGATGTTGTTGAACGCCTTGACCACAGGATGTCCCAGCTGCTGCTCGACCCATCGGCTCTCCGGAAGACCAGCCTCGATCGCCTTGATCTGGCCGTCGCGCTGTTGGGGGTAGTAATTGCCGGTGTCGACGACAACCACGCCCTTCGCTGCTCCGTCGAACAGGCCGACAGGCAGGTCTGGAACATTCTTCTGGGGGATGGTGACCACCACCAACTCTGCGTCCCGCGCCGCTTCGGTAACCGGGACGGCCGTCGCGCCGGTCTCCGCGGCCAGGTCGGCGAGCGTCTCGGGCCCCCGTGAGTTTGCCACGGAGACGTCGTGCCCCAGCGCCGAGAGGCGGCGGGTGAGGGTGCCACCGATCTGGCCCGCGCCGATGATCCCGATTTTCATGTTTTGCTCCTCCTAGGAAGCGAATGCCGCAGCCGTAGATGACGGCGCCACCAGCCCGAACTCGTCGGCAATGAGCTCGTAGGACCGGCGCCTGGCCGCGTGCTCGTACGTGATTGTCACCACCATCATCTCGTCTGCGGTGTACTCACGCGCGGCCGCTTCGATGCCGGCTCGCACCGTGGCCGGAGACCCCACGATCCGGCGCCTCGGCCGGCTGAAGAGCTTCGGGCGGGCGCGCTCCTCCTCCAGGAACCGCAGCGCCTCCTCGACCGGTGGCACCGGGATCAACCGGCCTGCCTGCAGCAGGGCGAACGCCATGTCCGCGCTCGACGCAAGCCGTTCGGCCTCCGCGTCCGTTTCGGCACACACCGCCCACACGGCCGCCATGACCTCCGGAGCACTCCCTGACGGTGAGGGTCTGAACGCCTGCCGATACCGCTTTGCGATGTCTGCCCCCGACGGATTGATGAAATCGGCGAAGGCATATGGCACCCCCAGCTCCGCCGCCCAGACGCCGCTCCGGGGCGAGGACCCCAGGAGCCATGGCTCAGGGCGCTCCGGCCGGCCAGGGAGCGTTGCCAGCCGGGCAAAGGGGTGACCCGCGGGGAGTGTGCCGTCCAGATAGGCCAGCAACTCTTCCAACTGGGCCGGGAAGTCATCCGGGGAGGCCTGCCGTCGGTCACGTTGCAAGGCAAAGGTCGTGGTAGGATCGGTGCCGGCGGCCCGGCCAACGCCCAGATCGATTCGATCCGGAAAGAGCCCGGCAAACATGCTGAACGTCTCGGCGACCTTGAGTGGACTGTAATGCGGCAGCATCACGCCCCCGCTCCCGACCCGCATCCGGGAAGTCGTCGCCGCGATCGGGCCGATCAGCGCCTCGGGGCTGGCGCAGGCCAGCATGGGTGTGCCGTGGTGCTCGGCCACCCAGTAGCGGTGGTAGCCGAGGCTCTCGGCGAGGTGCGCCAGATCCATGCTGTTGTGCAGGGCCTGAGAGCCGGCGGAGCCTTCAGAGATGGGGGCCTGGTCCAGCACGCTCAGGCGTAAAGATCGATGACTCATCTATCAGGCTTCGCTACACTGTCACCAACCCGGCCGCTGTCGGCGAACGCCGCGCTGTCGGGATGCGCCTTCCCCATCTTTTCCTCCGCCTCGGCCGCGTCCTCGGGAGACCAGCCATAGCGCTTGACCAGGCACTCGCGGATCCCGCCGGTCACGTAGGCCGTGCGATAGATGTCCACGCATTGGGCGACCTCTTGCTGCCGACCGGACCGGTTGCAGGCGATGAGAAGAAGGGTCGCGACGGAAAACCAGGTCGAATACCGCATGGCAGACTCGGTCTCGAGGCATCGGGAGCATACCATGGCTCGGCTCCAGGGCGCCAGAGCCATGGACACCCGATTGTCTGCTTGCGCCGCGCAGCGGAGCCACCAAATTGGAGGGGACCGCCCCGTCGAGCCCTTTCCGCCGTCCGCCAAGCGTACGTCCCGGGAGCCCAACCATGATCAGCATGACCGTGAACGGCAGGCGTCAGCAATTCGAGGGCGACGGTGCCATGCCCCTGCTGTGGTACCTGCGCGATGAGCTGGGACTCACCGGTACCAAGTTCGGCTGTGGCGTGTCTGCCTGCGGGTCGTGCACTGTCCACCTCGATGACCAGGCGGTGCGCGCCTGCGTGACCCCGGTCTCCGCGGTGGAAGGCAAGAAGGTCGTCACCATCGAAGGGCTGAGCCCCGATGGGTCTCACCCGGTCCAGCGCGCGTGGCAGACGCACAACGTCCCTCAGTGCGGCTACTGCCAGACCGGCCAGATCATGCAGGCGGCCGCATTGCTGGCCGGCACGCCCCGCCCCAGCGACGCCCAGATTGATCTGGCCATGGCCGGCAACATCTGCCGCTGCGGAACCTACGTGCGTATCCGGGCGGCAATCCGCTCGGCGGCAGGGGAGGCGTGACCATGAAGCCGAATACTCCTGCCGGTCTGGAGCGGCGTGAGTTCGTGCAGCTGCTGGGCACTGGCAGCCTGGTCCTGGCGGTCTCGCTGGGCGGATGCCGCCGTTTGAGCGATGCCCTGCGGGGCGCGCCCAGGACGGCCACCACCTCGGTGACTCCGGCGGCTTACCTGCGGCTGGACGATACCGGCACCGTCACGGTGATCTGCCACCGGTCCGAGATGGGGCAGGGGATCCGCACGTCTGTCGCCATGATCGTGGCAGACGAGCTGGAGGCCGACTGGGATAGGGTGAGGGTGGAGCAGGCGCTGGGCGATGAGGAGACGTATGGCTCCCAGAACACGGACGGGTCGCGCAGCATCCGGGACTTCTATTCGGCGCTTCGCGAGGCCGGAGCCACCGGTCGTGCTCTGCTCGAAGCGGCCGCGGCCAAGCGGTGGAACGTTCCCGCGGGCGAAGTCGCGGCGCAGCAGCATGTCGTCGTGCACCGGCCCAGCGGGCGCAAGCTCGGGTACGGCGAGCTGGTCGCCATCGCCCGTGACCTCCCGGTACCGGAAAAGTCAGCCCTGCGGCTCAAGACGCCGGAACAGTTCCGCTACATCGGCAAGGAGATGCCGATCGTCGACATGGCCGGCATGATCACGGGAGCGGCCCAATACGGCATGGATCTGCGGCGTGATGGAATGCTGGTAGCCGTGATTGCACGACCGCCGGTATACGGCGGGGTGGTGAAGTCGGTCGACTCCTCCGCTGCGGAGAAAGTGCCGGGCGTCGAGCGTGTGGTGCGTCTCGCAGGGACGCCCCCTCCGTCCGGGTTCATGCCGCTGGGCGGAGTGGCGGTGCTGGCCCGAAACACCTGGGCCGCGATCCAGGGCAGGCAGCAGCTCAAGATCGATTGGGACCATGGCCCGTACGCTACCTACGACTCGACCGTGTTTCGCACCGACCTGGAGCGGAGCGTGCGCCGTCCCGGTAAGGTGGTCCGCACCCAGGGAAACGCCGCCCGGGCACTGGGACGCGCCTCCAAGCGGTTGCAGGCGGACTATTACGTCCCCCATCTCGGCCACGCGCAGATGGAGCCGCTGGCCGCGCTCGCGACCTTCGAGAACGGCAAGTGCGACATCTGGGCCCCGACTCAGCACCCGCAGGCGGCGCGGGACACGGTGGCGCTCGCCCTCAAGATTCCGGTGGAGGACGTCCAGGTCCACGTGACGCTGCTGGGCGGCGGCTTTGGCCGAAAGTCGAAGCCCGACTTCATCGTCGAAGCGGCCCTCCTCGCCCGCGAGGCCGGCAAGCCGGTGAAAGTGGTCTGGACCCGCGAGGACGACATCCAGCACGACTACTTCCACACCGTGGCGGCGCAGCACCTCGAGGGTGGGCTCGACGCCGACGGCCAAGTCACCGCCTGGCTCCACCGTACGGCGCTCCCGTCCATCCAGGCCACCTTCGTGCCTGGCACCGTCTACGCCGGTGACGGCGAGCTGGGACAGGGGGTCACCGACCTGCCGTTCGCCCTGCCCAATCTTCGGTGTGAAAATGGCCCGGCAACTGCGCCGGCCCGCATCGGCTGGTATCGATCGGTCATCAACATCCCTCATGCGTTTGCCATCGGATCCTTCGCCGACGAGCTGGCCCACGCCGCCGGCAAGGATCCCATGCGGTTCCTGCTGCAGCTGCTCGGCCCCGACCGCATCATAGACATGACCCAGGCGGGCCTGGTAGCAAAGCCGTGGAACTACGATCGCAGTTTCGAGGACTACCCCATCGACACAGCGAGATACCGCAGGGTGCTCGAGCTCGCGGCCGAGAAGTCCGGCTGGGGCCAGCCGCTCGGCAAGGGGCGGGGGCGCGGCATCGCGGTGCATCGGAGCTTCTTGAGCTACGTCGCCACGGTGATTCAGGTGGAGGTGAAGTCCGATGGAACCGTTACCATTCCTCGCGCCGACGTCGCCATCGACGCCGGCATCATCGTGAACCCCGATCGGGTGCGGGCGCAGATGGAAGGGGCCACGATCATGGGCATCGGCAACACGCTGTACGGCGAGATCACGTTCAAGGAAGGACGCCCGGTGCAGTCCAATTACACCGACTATCAGGTAGCCCGCATCGACGACGCCCCGCGGGAGCTCAACGTCTATATCGTACCGAGCAAGGAGCTCCCGGGAGGCGTCGGTGAGCCCGGGGTTCCGCCGGTTGCGCCGGCGCTCGCCAATGCCATCTTCGCCGCCACCGGCCGTCGGATCCGGAACCTGCCGGTCGGGCGGCAGCTGGCGGGCGGTATCGCGAGCGCCGGCGCGTGATTCCCAACCCGGCGCGGCTGCACCACGGTCCCTGGCGGTGGAGTGGGCTCCCGATCTCAGGTCTTCTCTGGAGCTGCGTCGCCGGCTCCGAAGGACCCCAGGGTCCCGGGAACCCCCCGGCGAATCCTTCGCCAGGCCTCCGCGCCGATCTCTTTGCCGGACCGGTCCTGGTGCCCGATCACGTGCGGGTGGATTCGATCTTAGAGATGGTGGTGGCTGTCCGAAACGGCGGCACCAGGACGGCGGAGGCGGGGTGGATAGTTCGGGTCATGCTCTCCGCCGATCCGGTAATCGATTCGGCCGACATTCAGGTGGACCACTTCTCCGCCCCAAGGGAGCTTCCGGCGGGAGGGGAGGACCAGTACCTGCGGCACAAGAAGCTTCGGAGCAGCACGCCGACTGGCGTGTACTACATCGGCTCGATTCTCGACGTGACCGAACGGGTGCCGGAGGCCAGCGAAACCAACAACGTTCTGCGATTCCCCGGCACGATTGTCCTCACCCCGGAGGTCCCGCCTCCGCCGGACGGTGACTGACCCAGGGGGCCTGCAAGAGGTAAAGCAATGCTGTACTCGCGGGAATTCATTGCCGAGCA
>CAZASU010000006.1:0-47978 GCA_964487785.1 uncultured Gemmatimonadaceae bacterium
AAGGTCGTACTCGCCTTTCAGTTCCGCCGTCGAAGTCATGCAATCTCCCGAGAGGGTGTGACTTCCCAAGTATACCGGAACGCGGGTTCGAGGGCCAAGGGGCTCGGGTCAGGTACCCCACGCCAGCACTACGGCCACGTCGGTGAGCGCCCATGCGCCGAGTGCCTGGTACATCCCACGCTGGTGGTCCCGGGCGCTCATCCCGCTCGACCGCCGCAGCCAGGAGACCAGGATCATTCCCCATGCCGCCGCGCACAAAGCGAGTGCCAGCCACCGCCAGACATCCTGCCGCCCCCACCCGGCGCGCACGGCGGCAAGAGCAAGCAAGGCAAACGCCCCGCCGGCCGTCCCGAGGGAGACGATCAGACTCCGTCGCACCCCGAGCATCAGGGCGAGAGTCCTGTCGCCGCGGCGACGGTCCTCCTCGAGCTGATAGATCTGGGTAAGAGGATAGAGCGCCGCAAACAGGGGACAGAACGCGAGCAGGACCAATCCGTGGCTCTGATCCAGGGGAACGCCGGTCGCGGCCCAGCCGGCATACGGCGTCAGTGTTCCGAACCCCCACATGTTGATGACCCAGTCGGCGCCGGGCACGGCCTTCAAGCGAAACGGTGGTACCGAGTAGAGCACCGAGAGTCCCAGGCAGACCGCATAGGCGGCGCGGTAGCCGGTGGGGAGGAGAAAGGCTCCGAGCAGGCCCAGCGCCATGAGGCAGAAGCCGAAGCTCGCCAGGTGTGCGGGCGGGGGTGGAGGTCGCCGGAGATAGGCCACGTCGCCTTCGTCGCGGTCATAGGCACTGTTGAGCGCGAGCGTACCGCCGTTGAGGCATACGACCCAGAGGCCAATCCCGAGGAGCGCTGACCCGAGTCGTTCGCCGCGCTGGGCGCCGTCGAGGCCGACCGCGAGGACGTAGCCAACCAGGGTGTGAGCGGCCATGATGGGCCACTCGGCCGGTCGGGTATGGAGCAGATAGTCGAACCGGGGGCCGAGCAGGCGGTACCCTGCCCCGCGCACCGATGTCACCACTCCAGGCCGAGATGCCCAGCGGCGATGCGCAATCCGCGCAGGGTGAGATCGGGATCGGTCACCTCGATGGTCGTCGTGAGGGGAGCGATGACGCTGGCGAGCCCTCCGGTGGCAACCACACGAGGCTTCCGTCCACCCGGCCATTCCGCGGTGATGCGTCGAACCATGCCATCCACCGCATCCGCGGCGCCAAAGAGCACACCGGCCTGGATGCACTCCTCCGTTCGACGGCCGATGACTCGGGGGGGGGCCTTGAGCTCGGTGGCCGGCAGCTTGGCAGCGCGCCGGGTGAGCTGATCGGCGGAGGTTCTGAGACCCGGCATGATCGCACCGCCGATGAAGCGAGCGTCGGCTGTGACGCAGTCGAAGGTGGTGGCGGTGCCGAAGTCGACGACGAGGCTGTCGGCCCCAAACAGCTCGACCGCGGCAAGCACGTTGACGATGCGATCGGCCCCAACGGTCAGCGGCTCGTCCACGTCCAGCGTGACGGGCAGTGGCGATCTGGCATCCACCGCCACCCCGGTGCAGCCGGTGGACAACGCCACACCCTCGACCACACTCTGGGTCGTCGCTGGCGCCACCGAGGCGAAGCATACGGCCCGGACCTCGTTGGGCGAGTGGCCCGCCTGCACCAGAAATCCCCCGATCGCGCTGCTCCACTCGTCCGGCGTGCGATCCGGGTTGGTGGTCAGGCGCCAGTGCGCGTCCAACTCGCGGCCCCGAAAGAGGCCGACCGTAATCTCGGTGTTCCCGATATCCAGGGTCAGCAGCATGAGCGAAGTTACCGGCTATGGGACACGGCGGCCAACTCCACGGTGCCGCTGCGGAGCGCAACGTCTGATCCGGAGGGGGTCCGCACCAGCAGCGCCCCATCCTCGCCGACACCGGTGACCGTTCCAGCCACCGGCTCGCGGATCGTCCGGCCTCGCAGCCAATCACGGCGGGCGAACCGGTTCAGCTCAGCCGGCGAGAGCCTGCCCGTACCAAGATCGAGCTCTCTGAGAGCCGCCAGCACCGGGTCGGCGATCTCTTCGACGGTTATCGCGGGGATCAAGTCAGAGAGCGAGACGGCTCCTGTGCCGAGCTCGTCCGGGATGCGGTTGCGGATGTTCATGCCAAGGCCGACGGCCACCCACGCAAGAGCTTCTCCCTGCCATCGAGCCTCACACAGCACCCCGCCAAGCTTGCGATCCTCGAGCATGAGGTCGTTGGGCCATTTCAGTTGTAGTGGCTTCGGCACCCGAGCCTGAATGGCCTCTGCTACCGCCAGTCCGACGCGGAGACTGATCGCCTCGATGCCCTCCACGGCCGGGGGCCTGAATACCACGCTCATCCAGAGCCCCCCCGGCGGCGAATGCCACCCCCGTCCGCGCGAGCCACGTCCCTCGATCTGCTCGCCGGCGATCACGGCGGTTCCCGCCGCGGCTCCCTCGGACGCGAGTTGATGGATGACGTCCATTGTCGAGCTGACCCGCTCGAAGTAGTGCAGTCGAATCACCGGTAATCACTCGTATTTGGAGCTTCGTCGCGGCGGCGAGGGGACCTCGCCGAAGGACTGCGTTTTTTTGTCCGGAGGTGAGGCCCCTCGCAGCCGCAAAACACATCGGAGTTCGGGCTAGTAAGACTCCGGTGCCCGGCGCGAGCCCGGGACGTGACACTAGCTCTAGGCTCTGGTCAACAGCAACACCGCCCCGAACGCGATCCTGTACCACGCGAACACGCTGAAGCTGTGGCGTGAGACGTAGGAAAGAAATGCTCGGACCACGACGACGGCCGAGACGAACGATACGATGAAGCCGACGGCGAACAGCGGAATGTCGCCCGGCGCAAGCACCGACCAGCTCTTCAGGAGATCGTACAGCGTGGCGGCGAGCATGACCGGAATCGCCAGGAAAAAGGAAAATTCGGTGGCCGCGGTGCGTGACAAGCCCAGGCTGTAACCACCCATGATCGTGGCGCCCGAGCGCGACACCCCGGGGATCAGCGACAGCACCTGGGCCAGCCCGATCCCGAGCGCCGTTCGGACCGGCATGCCACTCACGTCGCCTACCTTCGGCGCGGGCGCCAGACGCTCGATGAGCAGGATGACTATCCCGCCAACCACCAGCGCCGCGGCCACAACCGTGGGATTGAAGAGCCGGGCCTTGATCCAGCCATGGGTGAGAAATCCGACAATCGCCGCCGGCAGAAACGCGATGAGGAGGTTGACCAGGAGCCGGCGGCTCGGTGGGTCGTGCCGGGCGGCGGCGACCGTGCGCCAGAGCCGGGCACGATAGAGCCAGACGATGGCCAGGATTGCGCCCAACTGGATGAAGACGTCGAACGTCTTGGCCCGCTCGTCAACCAGGCCAAACCAGTCGCTCACCACAATGAGGTGGCCGGTGGAGGAGACGGGAATGAACTCCGTCGCCCCCTCGACCAAGCCGAGCAGAGCGCCTTTCAGCAGGAGCTCAGGCGACACGGGCCCGCCTCACGCGAGCACTTCCCGATAATACGCTTCGTACATCGGCACGACCTTGTCGGCCGAGAACTGTTCGGCTTTGGCAAGGGCCGCCGCCCGCATGGCCGCATGACGTTCGGGATCGCGCAGCAGCTCGACCGCCCGGCGGCCCATTGCTTCCACCGAGCCGACCGGCTCGAGGATCCCGTTCACCCCGTCATCGATCACCTCGGGAAGCCCACCCGCACGGGTGGCGACCACCGGGGACCCACACGCCATCGCCTCGAGGGCGGCCAGGCCGAACGACTCAGTCTGCGAGGGCAGGATGAACAGATCGCTGGCCTGAAGTAACGATGCGACGGAATCCAGCCGGCCGAGAAAGCGTACATCATCAGTGACGGCGAGATCACGGGCCTCGTTTTCCGCGTCCACTCGCTCCGGGCCATCTCCGATCATCACCAGCGTCGCGGGCATGGCTCGGCGGATCCGGGCGAACACCCGCACCACATCCTTCACCCGCTTCACCTCACGGAAGTTGGAGATGTGAGTAATCACCTTATGGCCTTCCGGGGCCACGGTGCCCCGGCATCCGGGATCGCCGGGGCGATACTCCTGGAGGTTGACGAAGTTGGGGACCATTCGGATATCGCAGCTTCCGCAGCCAAAGGCCCGGTATGTCTCATCTCGAAGGTAGTTCGAGACGGCGGTGACGCCGTCGGACCGCTCGATCGAAAACTTGGTGATGGCGTAGAAGCTGGACTCCTGACCCACCAGCGTGATGTCGGTGCCGTGGAGCGTGGTAATCACCCGGAGCGACCGCTCGCCTTTCAGCATCTCGCGCGCCAGATAGGCTGTCGTGGCGTGGGGGATTGCATAGTGCACGTGCAGAAGGTCGAGCTCTTCACGCAGCACGACCTCGTGCTGCTTCGAGGCCAGGGCTAAGGTGTAGGGAAAATGATCGAACAGGGGATAGCGTCCCATTCGGGTCTCGACCTGATGGAAGAAGACCCGCTCCGTGTACCCCCGGAGCCGGAAGGGCGAGTCGTAGGTAATGAAGTGCACTTCGTGGCCACGGCGGGCGAGGTCGAGCCCCAGCTCGGTGGCGACCGCGCCCGAGCCACCATACGTGGGATAGCAGGTGATTCCGATTTTCATGAAGGCTATGGGCTATGGGCTGTTGGCTGTTGGCTGAGCGTAAACGCTGAGGCATACGGAATAAGTCCGGCGAGAGGAGCAGGCCAATAGCCGATAGCTCATAGCCTCCTCTCCCACAGGCTCGCGATTTCAGCCGCCAACTTCTCCGGAGACCGGGTTGCGTCCAGCGCGACCACGTTGCCTCCAAGCTGGTGCCGGAACCAGGTCTGCTGCCGTTTGGCGTATTGCCGGGTGCCCACGGCGATGGCCTCGGCCACGGACTCCCGCGGCCGCACCCCATGGAGATATTCGACCGCCTCACGAATGCCGATGCCGTCGAGACCCGGGGTCTTGGCCCCGTGTCCCTCGGCCAGCACCGCCGCGACTTCCTCGATCAGCCCGCGCCGCACCATGTCCTCGGCTCGCCGGACGATCCGCTGGTGCAGCACCGGCCGGGGCACGGTGAGAACAATGTACCACGGGTCCAGTGATCCCTGGGCCCGCGCGGCCTGCTGCCAGAAAGAGAGGGGGTGCCCGCTCAAGAGCGCGACTTCGAGGGCCCGGGCCGCGCGTTGCCTTCCGCCACCCCGGAACCCGGGGTCCAGCCGCGCCGCCCACCGAAGCAGCTCGATCGGCTCCAGCCGCGCCGTCCACGCGTCGAGCGAGCGGCGCTTGGCGGCATCCAGCGACGGCTCGGCAAAGAGCCCCTCTGCCAGGGCCCGCACATAGAGCCCGGTGCCGCCGACCACTACCGGCAGGTTCCCCCTGACCTGGATCTCACCCAGCCAGCACGCACCGTCTCTGGCGAAATGTCCGGCGCTGTACCGCGCACCGGGATCGACCAGATCCAGTCCGTGGTGCGGTACTCGGGCTCGCTCCTTCCGGCTGGGCTTGGCTGTGCCGATGTCCAGGCGGCGGTAGACCTGGCGGGAGTCGGCCGAAATGATCTCCAGGGGCCAATGCGCCGCCAGCGCCATCGCAACCGCGGTCTTACCGACGGCTGTTGGTCCGACCAGCACCGGCACCCTAGCGCCGGCCAAACCGGCGCTCCAGCTCCTCTCGGGGGAGCTGCACGATCGTCGCGCGGCCGTGCACATCGTGCGGCGGCAGGTCGGTCGCGAACAGACGGAGGAGCAGCTCACGCATCTCGCGCTCATCGAGCCGCTGCCCGGCCTTCACCGCGGCACGGCACGCGTAGGTAGCGGCAAACCGCTCCAGCCGGTTGGCCCAGCCACCGAACCGCCCGCGAGCCAGGTCGGCGATCATCTCCCGAAAACAGGCCCCGGCGTCGAAGCGGGGATGCGGTGTGGGGACGGCGTGCACCACGACCGCGCGACCACCGAAGGCATCGGCCTCGAACCCGACTCGCCGGAGCTCCTCACCGTGCGCCTCAAAGGCATCGAGCTCCTCGTCGGTCAACTCCAGGGTGAGCGGAAGCAGAAGCCGCTGAGCCGGCGCCCCCACACCGCTGAGCTGGACCAGAACCGCCTCGTAGAGCACCCGCTCGTGGGCGGAATGCTGGTCCACGATGATCACGCCATCCGGACCCTCGTACATGATGTAGCTGTCGAACACCTGAACCAGCCGCACGTCGAAGCCGACCCTTGCCTCGGCTGCCTCGTTACCGGGGAGCGTCGGAGTATCCGGCAGGAAGAGCAGGCCCGGGTCGGGTAGCGACCGGGTCGAATCGGCCAGGTGCCCGGCTCCGCTGGCCACAGGCAACGGTCGCCAATTGCCCACTGGAGCCGCCGCAACCAGGGCACCCAGGGCATGGCGAACCGCCTCCTCGACGACGCGCTCCACCCCGATCCGGTCACGAAAGCGGACCTCGAGCTTGGCCGGATGGACGTTCACGTCGACGTCTTCGGCAGCGACCTGGATGCGAAGATAGATCGAGGGGCGGTCACCGGGATGGATCGCGGCACGATAGCCCGCCTCAGCTGCCCGAATGAGGAAAGGGTCCTTGAATGGGCGCCCGTTGACGAAGAGCTGCGTCCGTCGCCCAGTCGGCTGCGCGTCACCCGGCCGCTGGACATATCCGCTGACCCGAAACGCACCGGCGGCGTACTCCACCGGCACCAGGGTGCCCGCGAGGTCGCGTCCCCAGACCGACGCGAGCCGCTCGGCCGGATCCTGCCCCGACGGCACGACAAGCCGGCAAGTACCGTCGACGTGGAGCTCGAAGCCGGACTCAGGATGCGCCAGCGCCAGCGTGGCGACTGCCTCGTGCGCCGCACGGGTCTCGCTCGCCGCGGAGCGAAGAAACTTGCGCCGGGCCGGCGTATTGAAGAACAGGCCTCGGATCGTAACGCTGGTTCCCCGCTGCCGCGCCGCCGGGGCGACTCGCTCCAGCCGTCCCCCTACCACGGTGAGCTCCGACCCTTCGCCTTCGCCATCGTGGGTGACCAGAGCGAGACGGGATACCGACGCAATCGCGGGAAGTGCCTCGCCTCGGAACCCGAACGTCGCCACCCCCACGAGGTCCGCTGCGCTCCGAACCTTGCTTGTCGCATGCCGGTCGAGCGCCAGCACGGCGTCCTCCCGTCCCATGCCGGTGCCGTCGTCGCTGACTTCGATCAACACCTTGCCGCCGTTCTCCAGCTCCACCCGCACATGACGGGCTCCGGCGTCGAGTGAGTTCTCGACCAGCTCCTTTACCACGGACGCGGGCCGCTCGACCACCTCGCCGGCGGCGATCTGATCGGCGACCGCATCGGGCAGGATAGCAATACGGCGGGACATCTGGGAAATCTATCCGCCGATGGCAGCGATGGCGTCGGAGGCGACCCAGCCTTCTCGCGAGCCCGCGACGCGCACCAGCACCCATCCTCGATCGTGCCTCAGGATCTGTACGACCCCTCCCACCTCGACCGGCCCCAGCGCCGGAGCGCGACCATGAGGCGAGAGCCGCAACGTGGTCTGATCGAGAACGATGCCGATCGGTCGCCGGTACCAGGCCCGCAGGCCGAAGCCGGCCGCCGTGGTGGCAGCCGAGAATGCCAGCAGGACCGCCCAACGGTCGCGTTGCCGGGGCCGCAGTACCCAAGCGGACCAGCCCAGCAGCCAGCCCAGCGCCCCGAGGAGTAGCAGCTCGTCGGGCGTGACTGGAGGAGACCAGGTCCACCGCGCCGAGGCGGCATCGGGAGGCGGCGTGAGCCTAAGTGCACGCCGGATTGTGGGCTCGCGCGGCTCGAGCCGCCTGGCCCGCTGCCAGGCCGCGGCCGCGTGACCCGTCAAGCCGAGCCGGTAATAGGCGGCACCGAGATCGTACCAGTGCGCGGCCACGGTGGGCTCGAGCTCGGCCCTGCGGGCAAAACCCTCAGCGGCAGCGCGAAGCGACCCGCTCTCGTAGAGTTGCTCGGGCGGAGGAGACTGCGCCGCGAGACCCCCGCCAAGCAAACCAACGACCAGGCCGGTAACGACGCCACGACCCCGCCAACCGCGGAGTGAGCCCCCGAGCCGGCGCATTAACTCCTGGACTTCAGCGACCAGGGCAGCATCCTCCTCGGAGATCTCGCCGGGACCATACCGCCGAGCCAGAAGCTGCTCCCGAGCCGCCGCCAATCTCCGGGCCATGTCGGCATCACCCCCGGCCGCCCGCACCGCGGCCGCAAGTCCGGTCCGGGAGCGATGATCCGGGTCGGGCACCAGGCTCCGCACGACCGCATCGAGCACTTCCTCCGCGCCGCGCAGTCCTGCTGTTGGAGGGATGACGCGCCGCCGCCGCCGCCGGGGTCGCCAGCCGCGGCCAAAAAAGGCGAGAGGAGGCAACAACAGAAGCACCACCCAAGCCCAGTCCGGGATCACCTGTGCTACCCGTCGAGCGAGGGCCGCTGATCCACCCGGCAGGAGCGCCGGAGGCAGCGCCGCCGAGCTCGCCGACTCGCCGCCCGCCACCGGCAGCGAGGCCGCGCCGGTACCCGCTGAGCGGTACGCCCGTGCTGCCAGGTCGTAGTACGAGTAGTGGACCGCCGGCAACATCAAAGGCCCCATCGAATCCGGCACGACTAGATACCGAAAGCTCTTGACCCCGCCCACCCGGCCATCCAGGGTGGTCACCTGTTCGTCGACCCGATCCGCGTACGCGCGGGCGGTGCGAGGCCATTGGATGGCGGGAGGCGGCCAGAGCGCCGAGTTTCCTACGCCGGAGAGCACCAGGTCGACGGCTACACCTTCGCCGCGGTGAGCGGTGGGAGGTGTGGTCCGTCGTTCCACCCGCAGTCCCGAGCCTACCGCTCCATTGAAGTCAGCTGGACGACCCTCACTGGGGAGCGGCCGCACTGTCAGGGTCTCGGGCAGACTGGTCAGGGCAAACCGCTCCTCCTGACTGAAAAACTGGAGGGCGAGCGGCGTACTGTATTTCAACATGGCGCGCGGGATAGCAATGGTTCCCGCCACCAGAGGGAACACCACCTGGTGGGCTACGAAGAGGTCGTACGCGATACCGCCGATATTGCGGGTTACGGCGATGCCGGACGGTGCTGCCTGCGGATAGCTCCATACGCCGTCGATCACCGGCGGTTGCAGCGTCGGCGGTCGGCGGAGCTGCAAGCGCAGGTCGCGGGGAAACCAGGCAGCGGTAACGACGTCGACCTGTTCGCCGACTCGAACCGTATCCGCCGATACCACCAGCGCCACCGCGGCTTTCCCTCGTGGCGGCGGTGGGGTGCGTTCCAGCAGACTCCGGAGCCTGGGGTTGAGCGCAGTGGCAGCTACGGCGGCGCTCGGCTCGACATCCACGACAAGGGCTCCCGCCGCGGCCATTTCGCTCCCCTGGGTGGCGCGGGCTGGACCGATCTGCCAACGCCCGGCACGCAAGGCGCGAAGACGGACCTCCAAGACTGTAGTGCGGATCGGACCGCCGGATAGTGAGACTTCGGTGCGCTCGCTGCGGGAGATGATCTCGAAACCGTTGAACGGTGCGAGGGTCAGACTCATCGGCTCCGACGACGGGCTCACCGCGCGCGCGGTATAGACCACCTCGTCTCCCACCGAGACTCGATCGTGATCGACTGACACGTGGAGCTCGGGGGGCCCCGACTGCAGCAGCACGAGCAGGACGAGGGCGATCACCAGTCCTTGACTCCACCACCGGCGTTGCCCTTGAGCCGGCGCTGCTGGTCCGCCCGGGTCTCCCGCTCGCGACGCTCCATCGAGTTCAGGATCTGCTCCGCCTGGCTTCGGCTGAGTCCTTGATCCTCGTTCTCGGGCCGGGTGGGCTCCGGCGATTGTGAGCCACCTCCCCCACCCGCAGGCGGCTTTCCGCCGCCACCTCCTCCTCCTCCTGCCGGCGGGGGCCGGCGGCGCTCGGCCAACTCGAGATTCCATTTGGCGCGAGCCGAGGACGGTTGCAGCAGCAGTGCTTCGCGCAGCCGATCGGCAGCCTGATCGAGGAGTTCATCCCGCTTGGCCGTGTCGGTCGCCGCCGCGAGCAGGCCGGCAACGCCGAGATTGTACAGCGCTCGGTACCTCAGGTCCGGATCGAGCGACTTGGCGGCTTCGGTCAGGGCACCCTGGGCAACCTCGAACCGCCGCGCATCCAGGGCCGCTGTGCCCGCGTTATAGAATGCGGTGTCGCGTGCGCTCCCTTGCGCCTCCTTGAGGAATGCCGCGGCCGCTCCGGCGGGATCTCCGGCCGCCATGGCGCGGGTGCCGGCCGTGGGTCGCTGCGCAGCGGCCGAGGTTGACAGCAGCAACAGACCCGCCAGGCTGACCAATGCCGGGCCTGGTCGTGCGATGGTGTACCCCAGCAGCAGGAGCCCGGCCACCAGCACGGGGATCCAGGCGTGGGGCACCAGGTCGCTGGTTCGGGTGTCCGCGGTTGGACTTCGCTTCATGGCGGCCACGACGTCGCGGACGGCGCCAGCCTGATCAGCCAACTCGTTCGGAACCAGCGTGCCCTCGGCCGCGTCCACCACGGCGCGGAGCATATCATCTCGCCGCTGAGTCCGCACCACGTTACCCGCTTCGTCCTGCTTGTACTCCAACAAGGTGCCCGAGGAATCCCGGAGCGGTATCCGCGTCGGCAGCGCGCGTCCCTGTGCCACCGCGATCAGGCGCACACCGGCGTCCTTCAGCGCCTCGGCGGCCGCAATCGCCCCTGGCAGGGTATCGTGCCCTTCGCCGTCGGTGAAGAGCACCAACACTCGATCGGCGGCATCGGTGGCGGCCCCGAGGAGCTGGGCCCCCTGGGTGAGAACCGCGGTGAGGTTGGTGCCGCCCTCGCTGGCAAGGTCGGGATCCAGCGCATCGAGATACATCCGGATGGCGCCCCCGTCGGTCGTGAGCGGGGCCAGGATGTAGCTCCTCCCAGCGAAAGCGATCATGCCGAGTCGATCGCCTTCGAGGTCCTGAATCAGCCGCCGCGCCTCCCGTGAAGCGCGCTGCAGCCGGCTCGGTGCCACGTCCTCCGCCAGCATCGATCGGCTGATATCCATGGCAAAGACAAGGCTCAGCGCTCGGGTCTCGGTCTTGACCTCGGTACGGCCGGAGCGCGGGCCGGCCAGACCGATGCCGGCCAGCAGCGCCGCCACGCCGATTATCGCTGGAGCCCATCCCCCGCGGGCGCGCGCAATCCGGCCCAGCGAAGGAGACCACCGCCGCGCCAACTGGATACGGCGGCGCCGGGCGAGCCAGGCCGCGCACCCGAACGCCACCGCAAGCACCGGGGCGAGAAAGAGGACCAGCGGCGAATCGAACGTCATGGAACCCGCACCACGAGGGTGGTCGCGATAAGGAGCTCGAGCGCGAGCGCGCCGAGCCCCAGCAGTATCAGTGGCCGGGTGGTCTCATCGTACCGGGTGTAACGGGTCACCTGAATCGGTGTCTTCTCCAGCGCATCGATCTGGCGGAAGATCCGGCTCAGGGCCTCGCTGTCCTTGGCCCTGAAGTACCGTCCGCCGGTCTTCTGTGCGATCTCCTGGAGCAACGGCTCGTCGATCCGCACGGGGAGCAGCTCGTAGCGAAAGCCGCCCAAGCCGCGGCCGGTGGGAATGGGCGCCTCACCGATGGTGCCGACGCCTATCGTGTACACCTTGATGCCGAACGCCGCGGCCGTGGCCGCCGCCGTCCGGGGATCGATCAGACCCTTGTTGTTCTCCCCGTCGGTCAGCAGCAGAATGACCTTAGACTTGTCAGGCGCCCGCCGCAGCCGGTTCACGGCGGTGGCCAGGCCACTGCCGATCGCCGTGCCGTCTTCCAGGCTGCCGATCTTGAGGTCCATGACAGCCTGCTCGATGACGGGGTAGTCCAGGGTCACCGGAACCTGGGTGAGCGCCTCACCGGCGAACGCCACCAAACCGATCCGGTCCGCGCTCCGCCCGCGAATGAAGCCCACCGCCTGCCGCTTGGCCACCTCCAGACGATTGGAGGGAGCGAAGTCCTCCGCGAGCATGCTGCTGGAGATGTCGATCGTGATGACGATCGCGATTCCCTCCTGCTTCACCTCAACCGTATCGCCACCGATCCGTGGGCCCGCGGCGGCGAAGACCAGCGCCGCCAACGCCAGCGCGCGCAGCGCCGGTGGAAGCATCACCCACCACCGCCGCCTGACCGCTTCCGCCGGCAAGGTGACGTCGCTGTACGTTGCCGCGGGGGTCTCACCCTTCCGGCGGCGCCACCACCAGAAGGCAAAGGCGAGCAGGAGCAACACCAGCAGCCAGGGGCGGGCGAAGCTCATGCGGCGTCGCGGAGCAGACGGTCGCGCATGTCGATGGTCGAGCGGGCCAGTCTCAGCGCCTCCGAAGATGGCACCAGGCCAAAGCGCACATCATCGAGCGCCCGCAACAGCTCACTCAGCTCCTCCAGCGGCCATTCCGGCCGCGCAGCCGCGATCTCGGCCAGGACTCGCTCGGTGTCCAGTCCCGGATGCGCGCGAGCCACTCGCTGTTCCACGGCGGCCCGGAGCCGGGCGGCGGCCACATTAGCGACGGCGCGGTATTCCCCAGCATCGGCCCACCGCGCCAGCGGAGGCTCGAGCGCATCGGGCCGAAGCGCGGGTGGTGCCCCCGGTGCCGGCTTGCCCCGCCGGCGCCACCAGAGGTGTAGAGGTAAAACCAGGGCCACGGCCGTGAGCCAGAGAACGGCGACTGGGACCAGGCTGACTACGCTCCGGGCGACAACGCTGGCCCGCGGCTGTGGCACCAGGGCGGAGTCCGGGGATACCCGGGGCAGGACACTTCTGACCTCGACGCTTACGCGCACGGCTGGCAAGGAATCGACCGTCCCACCCGGCCCGAGCAGCAGCGGGCCAGGGAGCTCGATGGTGTGCTGCCCCGGTCGCCAGAGCACGACCGGATACGAGATCTCGGCCGAGTCTCCGGTCATGACCACGCGGCCACGCCCCAGCAGCTCGATCGGGTCGGCGGGTTCCCATTCGGTAGTTCGGACTGCATACCCGGCCGGGACCCGAACCGTTCGGCTGAGCCACACGGTGTCGCCCACGCTCGGTGCGATGCCCTGGAGCAGGAGGCTCGCCCCGAGCCAGGCGGGGAGCAGGAAGGGTTCGGCCAACGATGCCAGCAGCGAAGTCACGCGCGATTGATCCGGCGCGCGCGGCGCGCGAAGGCCCGGCGCAAGGGGATGGAGTAATCCCGGCCAGTCTCCAGCCGGACGTGATCGGCCCCCGAAGCGGCGAGCGCCCGGGCACGATCCTCTCGGCGACGCTCCGCGAGCAGCGCCACCCGTGCCCGCACATCCTTGCTGCCGGTGTCGACCAGCACTCGGCGCTCGGACTCGGCATCCACGATCTCGATCCAGCCGGACTCGGGCAGGTGGTGCTCCCGGGGATCGTCCACCGTGATCGCTACCAGGTCGTGTCGCGCGCCCAGCCGGCGCAGCGGCCGCTCCCACCCTTCGGCGATGAAATCGGAGAGCACCACCACAATGCTGCGATGCCGCAGGACCCGGCTGGCGTAGGAGAGACTGGCCCCCAGATTGGTACGCCGACCCGCAGGCTGGAACGCAACCAGGTCGCGGATCACTCGAAGGGCGTGGCGGCGGCCTTTTCGCGGCGGGATCACCCGCTCGACCGTGTCGGAGAAGAGCAACGCACCTACCCGGTCGTTATGGTGCGCCGCGGCGAGCGCCAGAACCGCGGCGATCTCCACCGAGAGCGCGGCCTTGGTCACCGGCTCACCGAAGCGGGTCGATCCGGACTGATCCACCACCAGCATGACGGTAAGCTCCCGCTCCTCGGTGAAGGTCTTCACATACGGACTGGCCAGGCGCGCGGACACGTTCCAGTCGATGGAGCGGAAGTCGTCGCCGTGCTCGTACGCGCGCACCTCGGCGAATTCCATTCCCTGCCCTCGAAAGACGGACCGGTACTCACCCGCGAACAGCGAGCCTACGAGGCCCCGCGTTCGGAGCTCGATCGATTTGACCTGTTTGAGTATCTCGGGAGAGACGGCGGACATAGTCAACAGCTCATGGAACCTTCAACGCACCCAGCACCCGGGTCACCACATCATCAGTCGACACGTCCTCGGCTTCGGCTTCGAACGTGAGCACGATCCGGTGGCGGAGCACGTCGGGGGCCAGAGCCCGCACATCCTCGGGAACCACGTAGGCGCGCTCGCGCAGAAACGCGTGGGCTCGTGCCGCCTGAGCCAGGGCAATGGACGCCCGGGGTGACCCGCCGAACGCAACCAGGGGCTTGAGATCGTTGAGACCTACCAGGCCGGGGTCGCGCGTGGCGCGGATCAAATCGACGATGTAGTCCACCACCTTCTGGTCCATGTAAAGTCCGGCGATAGCGCTCCGGGCAGCGAGAATGGCATCCGGATCGAGCAGCCGCTCAACGGCGATCTCCTGGCCGCCGCTCATCCGCAGCAGAATCTCTTTCTCCTCGTCGCGGGTGGGATAGCCGACCCGCACCTTCAGCATGAACCGGTCGAGCTGCGCCTCGGGAAGAGGATAGGTACCCTCGCTCTCGATCGGGTTCTGGGTGGCGAGTACCATGAACGGCTCCTGCAGCGGGTAGGTCGTGCCGCCTATGGTCACCTGGTGTTCCTGCATCGCCTCCAGCAACGCCGCCTGAACCTTGGCCGGTGCCCGGTTGATCTCGTCCGCCAGGATGATCTGGGCGAAGAGCGGTCCCTTCTTGACGTGAAACTCCTGAGTCTTCTGGTTGAAAACCATGGTGCCGATCACGTCGGCAGGGAGGAGATCGGGCGTAAACTGAATGCGAGAGAACGAAGCGTGGATGATTTCCGAGAGGGTCCGCACCGCGAGGGTCTTGGCCAGGCCGGGCACACCCTCGAGCAGGATGTGGCCACCGGTCAGCAGTCCCACCAGGAGCCGCTCCACCATGGCATCCTGCCCCACGATCCGTCGAGACACTTCCTTCAAAATCCGCTGAACCGGTAGCAGCTCCGCAGGCTTGGAGCTCAGCTTGGTGGCGCTCACTTGGTGCTCCTCGATATGTGGCGGGATCGCTTACCCGACGCCGTCTCGGCAGGACGGGTTTCACTGCCGTCGGGGGTGAGGTGGACCGCCTTGTAGAGCGAGGCCTCCTCCCGTGGGGTAAGCGGCCGGTACCGGCCCGGCGCGAGGTCGCCCAGCCTGACGGGCCCGTACGAGAGACGAGCCAGTCGCTCGACCTTGAGGCCCATGGCCTCGCACCAGCGGCGAACGATCCGGTTGCGCCCCTCCTCGAGTGTGAGGTCCAGGATGCTGCGACCATCCTTGCCCGGCCTGACCCTGACGTCGGTCGGCACCACGGCGCGACCGTCGATCACGATCCGCTCCCGCGCCAGTGCCGCTATCTCGGCCGTGGGGCGACCGTGGACGAGGGCCGTGTAACGGCGAGGGATCCGGTATTTCGGATGGGTGAGGCGGTGCACTGCTTCCCCGTCGGTGGTCAGGATCAGCAGTCCGGTGGTCATGACATCGAGCCGGCCCACGTAGGTGAGGGCGGCAGGATTGGGGATGAAGTCGAGTACGGTGCGGCGTCCTTCTTCGTCGTTGGCCGTCGTGACCACGCCGAGCGGCTTGTGAAACGCGAGCCACCTGCGCTCCTGCGTCTTGACCAGCTTCTTGCCCACTGTGATTCGTTGGCGCTCGGGGTCCACCTTCATGCCGAGGATCGCCGGCTTACCGTCGACCTTCACCTGGCCATCCTCGATCAGCTTCTCCGCCGCACGCCTGGATGCGACCCCGGCCCGGGCCAGGGCGCGCTGCAGCCGCATTTCAGTCATGACTCGGCCTCGACATACGCCGCCGCGTCATCCGCGCCTTCGGACGTGGCACGATGCGGCCGCAGCGCGATGGTGAGCTCCTCCGATTTGGGAAGATCGGCGAGATCACGCATCCCCAGGAGCTCCAGGAAAAGGGCCGTCGTCCCGTACAGGAGTGGCCGGCCCAGCGCCTCGCTGCGGCCGACAACCTCGATCAGGCCCCGCTCCTGAAGGGAGCGCAACACGCCCCCGGCCGAGACCCCGCGAATCTCCTCGATCTCTACCCGCCCCACCGGTTGCCGGTACGCAATGACCGCGAGCGTCTCCAGCGTCGCAGCCGTGAGCTTCGGAGTGCGAACCGAGAACTGAGCCCGCTCAATGGCAGCGGCATGCACCGGCCGCGTCAGGATCTGGTATCCACCGGCCAGGTCCACCAGCTCAACTCCGTGCTGGTTGAAGTCGTAGTGCTCGCGCAGCTGTTCCAGCGCCACCCGCACATCGGCAGCGTTGGCATCCGGGTCGAGGGTAGCCAGCTCCTCGGCCGTCAGTGGCCGGCAGGCGGAGAAGAGCGCCGCTTCAAGCAGCTGGGCGAGGGGACTCACGAGCGATCACCATCGGGCAGAAGGGGGTGGGCTGGAGAAGGCGGAGACTGCCCCGCTTCGCCAGCTCCAGCAAAGCCAACAGGGTAGAGAGCACGTCGACGATAGTGCCCCCCGAACCGAGCGCGTCCAGCCAGCGGATCTCCTCCTGATCGATGAGGAGGTCTTCGATCCGGCGTGTGGCCGATTCCACATCCAGCGGCCGGACCACGACCCGGTGCAACACCGGCGAGGGGATCGCGGCAATGACCCGGTCGATCGCGGCGAGCATGTCGAAGAGGTTCAGTGTGAGCGGCGGTGGCGGGAGCGCCGGGGGCGGAGGCAGGTAGCCCCGGGCAAACTGCTCCGCCCGCTTCTCGGCTGCCCGGCCCAGCCAGACCGCCACTTCCCGGATCTGCTGGTACTCCAACAGCCGGCGCACCAGCTCGGCCCGCGGATCCTCCCAGCCATCCTCCTCGACCCCTCGCGGCAGCAGCATCTGCGCCTTGAGCCGCACCAGGCGGCTCGCCATGTCGAGATAGTCCGCCGCCTGGTTAAGGCCGAGCTCGTGGACCGCCTGAAGAAATTGATCGGCGATCCGCGCAATCGGGATGTCGGCGATTGCGAGCTCCTCCTCCCGCAGGAGGTGCAGCAAGAGGTCGAGCGGTCCGGAGAACGCCTCGAGCTCGACCACAAAGCCCGACCCCGCCCCGAAGGCGGCGGTGGGTACCTCGGGAAAGGTGGCGGGTTGGGTCGCGGTCATGACTGAAAGATGTTCCACCCGTCCCCCACATGGAACGGCAAGATGACCCGCAGCAGCGCATTCCGAATTGCGTACGCCGGCGTCAGCAGGATCGAGACCACCGGAGGGAACAGGAACAGGAGGATGAACAGGGGCAGGTAACCGAATCGCTGCAACCCGCGGTACCAGGTGCCCGCACGAGGTGGCAGTGCATGATAGACAAGGTGTGAGCCGTCGAGGGGCGGAATCGGGATCAGGTTGAAGACGCAGAGGATCAGGTTGAGCCAGATCCCGTACACCATCATGCGCTGGGCCGTGTCGAGCACTGGAATCGCCGAGGGCACGGACGGGGCGAGGAGGCCGAGCAGCACGAACAGAACCGAGCAAATCAGAGCGATCATGAGATTGGTGGCGACACCAGCCACGGAGACCAACAGGTCTCCTTTCACATAGTCCTTGAACTTGCGCGAGTCCACTGGCACCGGCTTGGCGCCACCAAAGGCGTATTGCCCATGAGAGCCAAACCAGATCAGCGCAGGCATGAGGATGCTCATCCAGGGATCGATGTGCGGCAGGGGATTGAGGGTAACCCGGCCAAGCCGGTATGCCGTGTCGTCACCCTGGCGGAGCGCGACCGCCGCGTGGGCATACTCATGAGCGCACATAGCGAAAACCAGCATGGGGAAGGCCAGCACAAAATCGCCGAGTTGTCGATCCAGGAAACCGCCTCTATCTGGGGGGGGCGCCGAAGGTTAAACGTACGACAAGGACAAAGTCAAAACCGCGTCCCGCTTGACCTTGCGGCCTCGGTGGCCTATTTTTTCGGGCTCAGCTTCCGGAGCGATTCCGGAAACGAACTTCTCCGTTACCGAGGTTGCCGTGCCCCGTATCAAGTCCGCTGCCAAGCGTATGCGCCAGGGTCGTGCCCGCGCTATTCACAACCGCACCCATCGAAGCGAGTTACGGACGGCGCTCAGGAAGGTACGTGCGGCCACCGGAGCCGAAGCGGCAACCGCCTACGCCGAGGCGGTGAAGCTTCTCGACCGCGCTGCCCAGAAGAGCATCGTCCATAAGAATGCTGCGGCCCGCCAGAAGAGCCGGCTGGCCAAGCTGATTGCCGGTAAGAAGTGAGAAGGGAGAAGTAAGAGGTGAGAAGAGGTGAGAAGTAGGAAGTGAGAGGTAAAGCTGGGCGCCGAGTTGCAAGGCGCCCTTTGTATTTTGGGGATCGACCTGAGAAACTACTTCTTCCTTCTACACTCCGGCCAGCTCCGCCCCGCAGCGTTCGCAGTACCATTCCGTGGGACGATTAAGGGTCCCGCATTCCCCGCATTTGAGCGTCTTGGCGACACCGGACGCCGCCTTACCCCCACCGCCGGCTGCTGCGGCCGCGCTGGGCGCAGAGGATTCACGCGGCGCGGCCGTCGTGGTAATGGCCGGCATCCCTGGATTGCTGATACGCCGGCCCACCCCGCGGGACGGCTCGTCGTCGGACACCGACTTGAGAAAGGCCATCTCGTCCCCCGGAGCCGCCGCAGGCTCGGGTTG
This sequence comes from uncultured Gemmatimonadaceae bacterium, assembly GCA_964487785.1. Classification (GTDB taxonomy): domain Bacteria; phylum Gemmatimonadota; class Gemmatimonadetes; order Gemmatimonadales; family GWC2-71-9; genus CAVVWJ01. The sequence continues at coordinate 18,643 of CAZASU010000006.1, forward strand.
ACGCGGCTTTGCCGGCGGCGGAGTCGGCTGCACCGGCTCCGGCTCGTCGGTAACGTGTGTAACCAGGAGCGCCTGCTCGACCACCTCGGGACGCGCGGCGCGGGGGGCGGCGGGGGGAGGCGGTGGCGGCGCCGGGGCGGTGGTCGAGCGCGGGCCTGCGATCAGCGCCTGGATTTCGGTGAGCCGGGTGATCTCGCTACCTATAGCTCGGAGCCGGGCGCGGAGCTGTTCAATGCCTTTCTTGCTCTGTTCGCTATGCCGCCGCCACTCCTCCTCGCTGTACTCCCCAACGGAGTGCCGCACCTCCGCCTCCGCGAGCGCCTCTTCCGCCGACCGCCGTTCCCGGTCGAGCTCGGCCTGGGAGGCGTGCTGCCGCTCGAGCTCCTCGGCGATGGACGCGCTCCGCCCTCGCAGCTGCTCCATTACCGACTCGAGCCGAGCCTCGTAGTCGCCACGGACCCGCTGGCGCACCGCGGGTGAGGCCTTGTCGCCAGACGTGTCGAGGCGGAGGATCCACTCCTCATACTGCGAGCGTTGCTCCAGCAGCGCTTCGATCGTCACTTCAGAATCCGTGGTCGTTTTGGCCATGGGAAGGGTTTCCTCTCCTCCGCTCTAAGACGTCGATCTGCTCCCGGGTGAGCTGATTCACCCGGCCGAGAGCACGTGCGGCCAGCAGGATCCGCGCGCCATGCTCCAGGCTTTCCATTCGGATTCGGGCTTGAGCCAGGTCCCGTCCCCAGGTCAGCGCGCCGTGGTTCGCCAGGAGGAGCGCGACATGTCGGTGCAGATAGGGCTCGGCGGCATCGCCCAGCGCCGGCGTCCCTGACGTGGCATAGGGGACGCAAGGCACCTCGCCCATCAGCAGCGCAATCTCGGGAAGTACGTCACCAGGGAGCCCTTGCCCAGCCACCGCGAACCCAGTGGCCGCAGGAGGATGGGCGTGTACCACCGCGCCGCACTCCTCCCGCCGTCGATACACCCTTAGATGCAAATCTAATTCGGTCGTCGGCTCCCGATAGCCTCTGGTGCGGCTCCCCTCCAGATCAACTTCCACCAGGTCATCAGGGCGGAGCTCGGACTTGATCATCCCCTGGGGAGTGACCAGAACCCGTCCCGGACCAAGCCTGACCGAAACGTTTCCATCGGTCCCCGCAATCAGCCCGACTTCCCAGAGCCTCCGGCAACAGCGAACCACGTCCCGCGCGGCCTCCCTCGCCCGGAGGGCCACTCTCAGCGGGCTCGCTGAAACACGATCTGTCCCCTGACGATCGTCACATCGGCCCGACCGGTGAGCCGGCGTCCAGTGAATGGCGTGTTCCGGCTCTTGGAGAAGAACTCGGCCGGGTTGACGACCCACTCCGCCCTGGGATCGGCGATGAGCACGTCGGCGGGAGAGCCGGCCGCGAGCGTGCCACCCGGAAGATTGAAAATGCGCGCCGGCATGGTGCTCATCCGGTTCACCAGGTCGGGCAGAGTCAGGAGACCCGACTCCACCAGCTCGCTGATGGCCAGACCGAACGCCGTCTCCAAGCCGATGATTCCGTTTGGCGCGTTGTCGAACTCCCGCTCCTTGGCATCATAATGATGGGGAGCGTGGTCGGTGCAGATCGCGTCGATGGTCCCGTCTCGGAGTGCCTGGCGGATCGCTTCCCGATCCTCCGGCTCCCGCAGGGGTGGGTTCATCTTCGCGTTAGTGTCGTAGCCTTCGCAACGCTCGTGGGTCAGCGTGAAATGGTGGGGGCAAGCCTCGGCGGTAACCCGGATGCCCTTTTCCTTGCCGCGGCGGATCAGCTCCGCCGATCCCCGGGTCGACATGTGACAGAGATGGACGTGGCCGCCGGTCAGCTCCGCCAGCAGGATGTCGCGCGCGACCATGATCTCTTCGGCCGCGCCAGGTATGCCCTTTAGTCCGAGCCGGGTCGACACGATCCCCTCGTGCATGGCTCCGCCGGCCGCGAGTGTGGGATCCTCGCAGTGGTCGGCGACCGGAATCCCAAAGGTGCGGGCATACTCCAATGCAGTCCGCATCAGGTGGCTGGAGACCACCGGCTTGCCGTCGTCGCTGACGGCTACCGCCCCTGCCCCGACCAGCTCTCCAAACTCGGCGAGCTGCTGCCCCTTCTGACCCAGTGAGATGGCCCCGATCGGATAGACCCGCGCCTTGCCGGCGCGCTGGGCCTGGCTCACGATGAAGCCTATGGCCGCCTGATTGTCCGTAACCGGATCGGTGTTGGGCATGGCGCAGACCGCGGTGAATCCTCCGGCGGCGGCGGCCATGGCGCCGGTTGCCACCGTCTCGAGCTCCTCCTGGCCCGGCTCGCGCAGGTGCACGTGGAGGTCGATCAGTCCGGGAGTGACGATCTTCCCGGACGCGTCGAGCACCAGCGCGCCGTCGGGCGTGCCGATGTCGCGCCCTACCGCGGCGACCTTCCCCCCATCGAGATAAACATCCGCGACGCCGTCGGTACTGCGCGAAGGATCGATGACCCGCCCACCCCGTATCAGGATCGGCTTCATCGCTCGTCCGCTCCGCCCTGGGCCCAATCGGGGGAGCCGCCCGCCAGCAGATACAGCACCGCCATGCGAACCGCGACGCCGTTCGTCACCTGCGGCAGGATGACGCTGTGGGGACCATCGGCCACGTCGCTATCGATCTCGACCCCCCGGTTCATCGGCCCCGGGTGGAGAATGAGCAGATCCTTCGGGGCCCGGGCCAGCCGCTCCGTGGTGACACCGAACACCCGGTTGTACTCCCGCAGCGAGGGGAGGAAGCCCCCTTCCATGCGCTCGAGCTGGAGCCGGAGCACGTTCAGGGCGTCGGCCCACTGAATGGCGTCTTCGATCCGGGGCAGGATGGTGACGCCGAGATCCTGGACGTTGCGCGGCAGCAGGGAGGCGGGTCCGCAGACTCCCACTTCTGCGCCCAGCTTGGTCAGCCCCCAGATGTTGCTGCGTGCCACCCGGCTGTGGAGGATGTCACCACAGATCGCCACCTTCAGTCCCTTGATGCGCTTGAAGCGGTCGCGCAGCGTAAGCATGTCGAGCAGTCCCTGGGTCGGATGCTCGTGCTTGCCGTCTCCCGCATTGATCACGTTGGACCGGATCCGCTGCCCGAGGAACTGCGCCGCGCCCGAGGCCCCGTGGCGGATCACCACCATATCGATCCGCATGGCCTCGAGATTCTTGGCCGTGTCCACCAGGGTCTCGCCTTTGCTCACAGAAGAGCCGTCGGCCGCAACGTTCACCGTGTCCGCCGAGAGTCGCTTCTCGGCGAACTCGAACGAGATGCGGGTGCGGGTGGAGGCCTCGAAGAAGAGGTTGACGATTGTCTTGCCCCGCAGCGCGGGCACCTTCTTGATGGCGCGCTCGCTGACCTCCTTGAAGGGCTCCGCCGTATCGAGGATGAGCAGGATCTGCTCCGCGCTCAGCGGCTCGAGGCCGACCAGGTCCTTGCCGAGGCTGGGCGTCATGCTATTTACCCCGCACAAGTTCGACGGCGTCCCGGCCATCGAGCTCGGAGACGAAAACGTCTACCCGGTCCTTGGGCCCGGTGCTGACGCTGGTACCGACGATGTCGGCCTGGATGGGAAGCTCGCGGCCGCCCCGGTCGATGAGGACGCAGAGCAGAACCCGTCGCGGGCGACCGAAGTCGGCGAACTCGTCGAGCGCTGCCCGCACCGTGCGGCCGGTATAGAGGACGTCGTCCACGATGACGACGGTCTTGCCGTCGAGGTCCGGGAGGCTGGTCTCGCCGACTACCGGCCGAGGGCCGATGGTCTGGAGATCGTCTCTATACAGGGTGATGTCCAGCTTGCCACAGGGGAGGTTCGAGCCTTCGGAGCCATCGATGAGGCGCTTCAATCGGTCAGCCAGCTCGACCCCTCGGCGCTGGATCCCAACGAGCACGAGCTCTTCGGTCCCCCGGCTTCGCTCGACGATCTCACTCGCCATGCGCGCCAGCGTGCGGCCGAAAGCGCGGTCGTCGAGAAGAGGCGTACGGGAGGGCATTGAGGCGGGAAGCTAGTGGGGGCGACGGAATGACGGAAGAGGCAGGCGGTGAAGGGGCGGAAGGTGCGACCGCCTCTTTATCGTCCGCCTCTTTATCATCCGCCGCTTCACCTACCGCCCTACCGCCCTCACATTCAACCGGGCCAGCCTGAATCTGGATCCTTCACCCTCCGAGCCCGTCCAGCCAATCACCGCAACGGAGTCGTTCAGGACGGCGAGTTGCGGATACTTGCCATCCTCGGAGCCGTCCACCACGAGGCGCCCGCCAAGCCCACCGGTCGGCAGCAAGCGGGCAAGGTTGATCCGCCGCTTCCCGTCAGCCGCAACATCGTAGGCGGCGAGTGCGCCCCCATCAGGCAATGCTACCACTGCTGGATGCGCCACTCCCAGCCCGCGACCGGTGACGAGGTCGACGGCTGGCCCGGCACCTCCACTCGGCGTCTGGCGGGCATAGTACACGCCGAGCCCGCCTTCCTTCCCGGTGTACCAGGCCACGTGCACGGTACCGTCGCTGCCGGTCGCGATGGCGGGACCGGTATGAGGGCAACCGGCGTAGGCCCAATCATCCGGGTGGATGCGCTTTGGCTCCGAGGAGCGATCGCCTGCCACCGCGGTGACCACGTCACGAACGTTTCCCGGAAAATGTTGGCGCCAGGCCGCCACTGCCTGGCCGTCCCTGCCCCGCGCGAGCGAGACCCGGCAACAGGGACAGGCAGCCTTCCAGGCCCGGCGATTGGGACCCCATGAGCCGCCAAAATCTGGAGATGTGGCCAGGTAGATGCTCGCGTCGGGCTCGGCGGAGTGCTCCGCGTGACCCTCAGATCCCGACGCCGGTGGCGTTAGCACTTCGCGCTCGTCCAGCCACGCGACGGTGAGACCCGAGTCGCCAACCCAGGCCGCCCCATGAAATTGATGGCTCACTGGGGCTCGGGTGGTATCGTCGTTGAGTGTTATCGGCTTGGACCAGTGCAGTCCGTCGTCGTCCGACCTGGCAAACCGGAGCATGGCCGCGGGCCATTTGCGCCCGGGGACCGTGATGCTGTTGGGCCAGACCAGCGCCATGCGCTTTCCGGGCCCGACCACGAGCCGGGGTGAGGACTCTCCGTGGGGATGCACTTCGTCCGGCGCTTGGGCCCCACCGGCCACGCGAACGGGAGACGACCACTGCACCCCCCCGTCGGTGGATCTGGCCGCATACAGCTCCCAGACTTTCCCGTCTCCCTCGATCCAGCTCAGCACCAGGTCACCCGAAGCGGGCACGACTGCGAGAGAGGGATCGGCCGATTGCGCCTTACCAGCGGATGGCGTCTCCAGTTTCGAGACCCGGAGGCCAACATCGCCGCCGCAGCCCCACGCGCACAGACCCAGCAGGGCCAGGCCGATGCCGGCCATCCCGTGACAAAAGAATCCAGATGTCTGTACGAGGCTCATCATCGGCTCCACTTCAAACCCGCATAGAATGCCCGGCCATCTGCCGGCTCGAACGAGCGGCCGGCCGCGTTATCGACCTGGACCGAGGCACTATACCGGGTATCGGTCAGATTCTCGCCGGCGGCGAAGGCGGTGAGGTTAAGCCGGTCAAGATCATACTCGGCGCGCAGGCCGATCGTGGTCCACCCATCGTTCGAGGCGGTGTTCGCGCTGTTGATGAAGTAGGAGCCTGGTACCCATTCGACTCTCGGTGCCAGCGAAAAGCCTGACGGATGCCGGTACTGCACCTCAGCCTGGAGGTGGTGCTCCGGGGCGCCGGGAACGGCATTGCCCGCGAAGTCGCGGTCATCCAGAAAACGGTACCGGGCAAAGGTGTACGCCAGTCGCAGGCGGGCCTCATCCGCTTTCTCCCCGCGGCGGAAGACGCCCCCCTGGATCCCGTATTCCACGCCGGCCTCGATCCCGTAGTGGCGGGTGCGGGGAGCGTTGCGATAGGTCGGGACGGTGAACGGAGCGCCGGTGAACGGCTGCACGTTGATGTTGAGAATCTCGTTCCTGAGCTCGACATCGTACGCCGCTACGTCCCAGCCAACCGCGCCAGAGCGTCCCCGGACGCCAAGCTCGAGCTGCCAGGCATCCTGGCCGGCCAGATCGATGAACCCCGGCACGGTCAGACTGTTGAGCTCGAGCAGGAGCGGCGGTTCGAACGAGCGGCTCACGTTGGCGTACACCTGACCCTGGAGTCGGGGAATGGCGTACAGCATCCCGACTTTGGGCAGCACAGGGTTGAACTCCCGGTGATCTGATTGGTCGCCGTCGGAGAGGAACCAGTCGCGCGATTTCCGGATGGCATGGTCCAACCGGAATCCGGCCACCGCCGTAAGCCGCGGCGTCAGCGCGAGCGCGTTCTCCGCGTAGAGCGCGATGCCGACGGCCTGGTCCTTTTGAAGCTTCCGCAGCTCCCCATGCGCACCCGCTTCGTTGACGAACTGCCGGTTGTCCATGTTGAGCCAGGAAGGCTGAAACCCCACCGTCAACCGATTGGCTCGACCGAAAAGCGGCAGCGAGTTCTCGTAGCGAGCCTCCGCGCCATAATCCCGGCTCTGCTGATTGATCACTTGAAAGATGGGGTGATCGATATCGCGGTGCTGGAAGTACGGGCTGATTTCCAGCCGCTGGCCGGTGCCAAGCTGGGTGCGGAGCTGCAGCCCAAGGTGATGGAGGTCGTAGTCTCGTCCCCAGCGATCGGCCCGGTTCGCCGGATTGGCAGCGGTGGGGCTGCTCACCAGCTCAGAAGCCGTGAGGGCGCCGGGCAGCTGCTCGTTGACGCGGGCAAAGAAATAGAACCCGCGGATGTCGGTATTCTCCGACAGGACGTACCCGAGATGGCCGTTTACCCGATCGCGTCCCTGCACCGCGTAGTCCCGGTACCCGTCGAGACTCGTCCGGGTGTAGCTGCCGTAGTAATCCAGCTTGCCAACGGTTGCTCCCGACGAAATCTGGGTCTTCAGGAAACCGTAGCTGCCGCCTTGGGCCGATACCTCGACCGGGGCGGCGGTATATCCGGTCTTGGTTTCCAGGTTGATCGCCCCACCCAAGGTCGAGCCTCCGTACCGGAGAGCATTGCCCCCCTTATACACCTCGATGGACTCGGTGTTCGACAACTCGAGCGACTCGAAGTCCGTAAAGCCGTCGGTGTTTCGGTACGGCATCCCGTTTACCAGGATGTTGATGCCTCGAGCGTGGAAGTTGTTGCGCAGGCCCGAGCCCCGGATGGAGATCTGGCTTTCATCGGCCGCACCGAACCGGGGCTGCACGTACACACCCGGTGTAAAGCCGAGCACATCCTTGAAATTCGCCTGCCGGGTCCTGCGAATTTCTCCGGACTCGATCAGGGCCACCGAGCCCGGGATCTGAGCCAGGCGGGCACGGCGCTCCTCCAGGTCGGCATTGGTGCCGATCACGGTGAGCTCGGCCAGGTGCACTGCCGCAGGCTGAAGGCGCAGCTCCACCACTCGCACCCCTTCCCCAGGCACCTCGACCGTCTGATTGACGGGGGTGTAGCCCAGGAGGCGGGCGGTAATTCTGGCCTTACCTGCAGGGACATTCTCGATGCGGAAACGTCCCTCGGCGTCTGCCTGAATGTTCACTGGCCGGCCCTCGATCGAGACGAGAGCCTTGCCGAGCACCGAGTCGCTTGTCGCCGAGCGAACGACCCCATCGATCGCGCCGGTTTGCTGTTGTGCCGCCAGTGGCGAGAACGCCAGCGGCGGAATCAGAAAGGCGACCGCGGTACCGAGCACGCGTCGCACCATGGAAGGCATGATGTGTCTGTCCCGTGGGTTTCGGTTCAGGTAACAGCCGCGTCCCGGGCGCCAAGGCCCGGATCCGCACGGTCACTGGATCCGACTACTCAGGACAGGAAGGGTGGAGCGGTTGCCGGCGGAAGGAGATCTGAGGGAGTGCCGACCGGCACGAAGCTGACGCCGGACGGCGGGACAACGTGGTGATCGGGCTGGATGACGGCCGTGGCGACAATGATCGCGTTGGCAGGAGACGCCGTGCCAGCGGTGTTGCAGGAGCCGATGCACTGACAGCTCTGCGAGTGGCCCGCGTCTGCCGGAGCCTGGCCGTGGTGCTGATGATCGGCAACGACAGCCGCCTGGACCGGGCAGGCATGCAGCCACTGCACCACGCTCCCGCTGACCCCCGGGGCGAGAAGCAACAGAGCGAACGCCATGACTCGGCTGTGTCGGAGAAGCGCCATCATGGGGACGAACATAGTGCAATCCGGACGGATCGCCTAGGCAGCGGGTTCCGCTTCGGTTGTCCTCGAACGGGCTTCGACGAGCTTGGGCCCGGTCACGGGCCAGCCAGACACGGCTCCCTAGGAGGACTAACAGCACCGCCCCATAGACCAGCGGGGCCTGTACGTCCTTCTTGACCAGCCAGAAGTAGTGCAGCACGCCGGCAGCCGCGGCCACGTACACCAGCCGGTGCAGCCGCTGCCACCGCTTCCCGCCCAATCGGCGCATCCACCCACTGGTCGAGGTGATGGCAAGCGGAACGAGGCAGAGGAAGGCGGTGAACCCGACCAGGACCCAGGGGTGCTTCGCGATATCCTTGAGGATCTCGTCGATCGAGAGGGATTGATCGAACACGAGATAGGTGGAGAGGTGCAGGCAGGCATACCAGAACGCGGTGAGACCGATGAGCCGCCGGACCTTGATGATCTCGTTCCAGCCGGTGAGCCGGCGCAGCGGGGTCACGGTCAGGGTAAGCATCAGGCAGGTGAGGACGGTGTCACCGGTCACGTGCTACATCAGCGTCTTGCGCTTGAACAGCTGGCCGATCCGCCGCTCCCGGGCCTGACTCCATCTCGGGTGATCCACTTCGGGATTGACGTTGGCAAAGAATCCGTACTCGTCGGGAGCCGCCAGGCCCCAGGTCGTCTGCGGCTGGGTCTCGGTAAACCGGATCTTCACGATCGACTTCCCGCCCTTGAACCCGTATTTCCAGGGCACGATCAGCCGGAGCGGGGCACCATTCTGATTGGGCAACGGCTTTCCGTAGACCCCGGTGACGAGTATGGCGAGCGGGTGCCGGGCCTCGTCCATCCGGAGCCCTTCGACATAGGGCCAGTCGAGAATTCTGCGCTGCTGCCCCGCCATCTGTTGGGGATCGAACAGCGTGGTGAATTCGACGTACTTGGCCTTCGAAGTCGGCTCCAGCCGGTTGATCACGGCACCCAATGGGATGCCGAGCCAGGGTACCACCATCGACCAGCCTTCGACGCACCGCATCCGGTACACTCGTTCGGCCGGAGTGAACGCCACCTCCACCTTCCAGGGCCGGCTCGTGAATCGGGTGGCGTTCCGCGCGGGATCGTCCTTGCCGGTGCCGAACTCGTAGTAGTTATTGTAGCCGGTCACGCCCTCCCAGGGTGTGAGCTTCTCCTCGGTCCGATCCAAAGAGCCGACGGCCCGGGAGGGGCCGCAGCCCTCCAGCCGCTGCCGCTCCCAGGCCTGCAGCCTGGAGGAAGTCGCGCCGGTTCCAGAACAGCGATTCGTCGCTGATTTCGGAGCTGGGGATGTCGGGAGGGCGATTGATGAGCATGACTCTTCCTCGGGTGGCCGTGAGCCTCTGGGTACCCTCAGGATACGCCAGCGGCAGCGAAACGGTTCCCAGGACGGACAGGGAGGGATTCGAACCCTCGATACCCTTGCGGGTATGCCACCTTTCCAGGGTGGTGCCTTCAACCGCTCGGCCACCTGTCCTGAATCGTTGTCGGGCGGCAACTTAGCCATCTAGCAGGGGGAGGTCAACGTGAGGCTGAACCGGTGAGCGACGCCTTCATCACCGCCGCGGTGCGTACGCCGATCGGCCGCGCCGGCGGTGTCCTGGCCGGCCTGCGTCCCGACGATCTGGCCGCTGCCGTGATCCGCTCCCTCATCCAACGAGGCCGAATCCCGCCCGAGCGAATCGACGACGTGATTCTCGGCTGCGCCAACCAGGCAGGTGAGGACAACCGCAACGTGGCCCGCATGGCGGCGCTCCTGGCGGGTCTGCCGGTCGAGGTGCCGGGGCAAACGGTGAACCGGCTCTGCGGCTCCGGACTACAGGCGGTCGTGTCCGCCGCTCATGCCATTCGGGCCGGCGAGGGAGAGCTGTTCGTGGCCGGCGGCGTCGAGAGCATGACCCGGGCTCCCCAGGTGCTGCTCAAGAGCGGGCGCGCGTGGGATCGTTCTCCGCCGGAGGTGGCCGACACCACCGTCGGGTGGCGGTTCATCAATCCTCGCATGCCGGCCGACTGGACCATCTCCCTGGGCGAGACGGCGGAGCGAGTGGCCCGGATCTACGGGATCGGTCGAAGAGAGCAGGAGGAGTTCGCTCTGGAGAGCCAGCGCCGCGCGCTAGTCGCCGCCGCCGCGGGCACCTTTGCCGACGAGATTGCCGCCGTCGAGGTGCCGGCGCCGGGAGGGCCCAGGACCGTTGCCGCGGACGAGTCACCCCGCCCCGGGCTTTCTCTCGAGGCGCTTGGCAGGCTCGAGCCTGCGTTCGTTCGTGAAGGTACCGTGACCGCCGCCACCTCCAGTGGGATCAATGACGGAGCCGCCGCGTTGTCCGTGGCCAGCGCTCGGGCTCTCGGTGAACTGGGGCTCGAGCCGCTGGCGCGGGTAGTGGCCACGGCAGTGGCCGGGGTCGATCCGAGCTGTATGGGACTGGGTCCCATTCCCGCTACCCGGAAGGCGCTTGCCCGGGCGGGCATCGCGGCGGCGCAGCTCGACCTGGTCGAGATGAATGAAGCGTTTGCCGTGCAAGCCATGGCCTGCATGCGCGACCTCGAGCTCGACAGTGCTCGAGTGAATATCTACGGTGGAGCCATCGCTCTCGGCCACCCACTGGGCGCGAGCGGTGCCCGCATCCTCACCACCCTCGTCCACGCGCTGCGCCGCACCGGGGGCCGCTACGGTCTTGCCACGATGTGCATCGGCGTCGGTCAGGGGATCGCGGTAATCGTCGAATCCAACCGCTAAGGGGCACTCCCTCGCCGCTCGAACTCGGCTCGTGCCTCACGGATGCTCGTCAGCGCCCCCGTCTTCTCTTCCTCGGTGTTCCAGTCCTTGCTGGCCACGGCGGCAGCCTCCAGGCGCGATATCCAGGCGACAAAGTAGGTGGCGTCGCGCAGCGATCGGATCGGTTGGCCAGCCACCGTGACATAGATCGGACTGGTGGTGGCGTAGGGGTAGAAGTCGAGAATCGGATAGGCCGGCCCGTTCCCTCTGGCGCGGAGGAGATACCACCCGCTCCCCCGCACCGGCACCCGGACACTGGTCGAGACCTTCGTCCGATCACCGGGGAGCGGTATCTCCATCAACACCTCTCCATTGCGCACGATCTCGAGATGATCCACCGGCACAATCGAGTTCAAGGTCACCCTGGCCAGGAGCTCGCGCCGGCGTGCCCCGATGGCCAACTCACTGCCGAGCTGCTTTCCCTCGAGAGTGAAACCGAGCAGTGGTCCATTGGTGGCAAAGGTACGCCCCGCCTTGAGCGCCGCCAGCCAGCGCCGGTGATCCAGGGGACCGGCGATCTTCGCGAATACACGGTTCATGCCCACCGGTCCCCGGAGTGAGGCGAAGTTGGCCATGGCATCGGTACCCGCACCCGCGGGAAGGCGGAACCCGCAATTCAGCAGCTGGTACCACACCCGCGCCGTGGCTTGGTAGTCATCCACGAAGCCGATCGCCTCGTAGTAGTCCACCTTGCCAAGTGCTACGTCCACCGGGAGCTCGTGAGTGAGCGCCCTGGTAGAGTCCCATGGGTCGGGGTAGCTGTCGAACGGGTGGACGTAACCGGTGAGGGCTTCCTGCGCGTGGGCCTGGTCGAACACGGCGGCATTGGTCGGGTCGAGACTCGCTGCGGCGGTGTTGGTGTATCCGGCGTAGCCGGGGAGGATGATGTTTCGTCGCAGCCCCAGGAGCCCACTGTGTCCCCAGACGCTGGTGTGGTACTCCTGATCGTGAACCACCAGTGTGGTGGGCGTGGAGACGGGATCCGGCCGGCCGCTGAAGTAACCGATGTCCGGAACCCGCCCCTCCTTGTTCACGATGAGATTCTCCACCACATGGAGATCCTCGGCGCGGGCCTGGAACGCCAGATTGCCGGGGTCGTTGCGGTAGGCGCCCCCGTAGTTCATGTGCACGTGCAGATCGCCGCTGTACCAGCCGGCGGCCGGCAGATCGATCAACCGGTCAAGCACGATCCGGAGCGACGCCGTCGAATCGGGATGCAGCGTGATAGTACGCCTTACCACCCGGTATTCCGGTCCGCGGGAGACCTCGACCATCAGCGGGCCGGCAGGTGCCGTCATCACCGACGAGCCGCGGGTGTGGAAGTAGCCGTACTCGAAGCTTCGCTGGCGGCGATCGAAGCCGTCATCGGCATAGCGCCATGCATCATCCGGGGCGAAGTTCCGGCCATCGGGCCCCTGAACCGACACCCGCGCGGGAGTGATGCGACCGGACGGGCGATCGATGATCGTGAGGGCCAGGCGCCCCACCGGCTCCTGGTAGATCCGTCGCTCGGCCTGGATGCGCTCGATGCGTCCGCCAGGCACCTCGACAATGCCAAGCGCGGTGTTGCCGTCTTCGTTGGAGATGTAGGCGATCCGTCGACCGTCCGGAGACCAGCGCGGGGCGGTGGCGTCGCCCTCCCGATAGGTAAGCTGAAGGGGATCTCCCCCGTCGGCGGGCATCAACCAGAGCTGGTGCCACTGACGGCCCAGGTAGGAGCTGTACACCACCCGTTTGCCGTCGCGGCTCCAGTCGGGACGTGCCTTCCAGGTGGTTTCCTCGTAACGCAGCTCGCGGGGCTCGGCGCCCGCGCGAGCCGGCATCCGCCAGAACCCTCCCGACCCCCAGATGTGGCCCCGATTGGAGATGAAAATCAGCTCGTTGCCGTCGGGCGACCAGCTGGGCGAGAGATACTGGTCGTAGGCGCCGTAGTAGTAGCGAGGCAGGCCGCTGTCCCGGTCTTCGGTCACCCGCTCTGTCGGGCCGAGGGTACGGTCCTCGTTCACCGGTGCAACGAAGATGTGCCACCTGCCCTTGAACGCGGATGACACGAAGGCGAGCCGCCGGCCATCGGGAGACCAGCGCGGCTCGACGTTGACGCTGCCGTCGGCAACCAGCGATCGGCTCCGGCCGCTGGAGAGTTCAAGCAGGCGGAGCTCGATGGCGTCTCTGTCGTAGGCGGCGTATACCACATGGCGGCCATCGGGAGACCAGTCGGGCTGGTAGGCGTACCCCGGCCCCGTCGTGAGCTGGCGCGCCTCCTTGCTGCCAGGCCGCTGGCGCCAGAGCGAGCCCTGCATGGAATAGATCAGCTCCTGCCCGTCGGGTGACCAGGTCGCTGCACTTGGCCCGCTGGTGAGCTGGGGCAAGTACATCTCGCGATAGTAGTAGCCGTGGGGAACCTTGACCTGACGCAGCACCGGCTCCCGCTGCGCCGGCAGGAGGCCGGGCAGGAGCAGAATCACCAAGGCCGGAATGAGGGTCTTTCGGAAGCTCGCCTGGAGTAGCATAGCCGTCACCCGCGCCGTAACCGCGCTCCAGCCAGCCGTGCGCGCCAGTACACCGCTCCCCCGAGAAGCACGAACAGCGCGGCGCCGCCGATGACCTTGAGCCGGAAGAGCCACGGCTCGGCGGTGTCGGAGGGCGGAATGCTGGCGACGATCATGGCCAGCATGGTGAGCAGCAGGCCGCTGGCACCGATAGCCACTGCGGCCGCCTTTCCCCGACGCCAGGAGCCTGAATCGGGTAGCGGCTCCCGAATGCGGACGATCAAATAGGAAAGAAAGAGATACAGGTACGGGATGAAGTAAATCAGCAGCATGGTGTCGAGCAGCATCAGGTATGCCCGCTCCACGGTGGTGCCCCTACCCAGGATCGAGAGCAGCATGAAGATCGTGGCCAGCACCGCCTGAGTCAGGATGGCTACATAGGGTGTTTTCCACCTGGGGTGCACCCGGCCAAACGCCGGAGGGAAGTACCGGTCGAGTCCAATGACGAATGCCACCCGCGCCGGGCCGGTGAGCCAGGCCCCGATGCCTCCGATATTCCCCAGCACGTACAGGGCCGCGGCAACAGGAATGAGCCAGCCCAGGCCACCGAAGTCGCGGGCCCCAACCGCCATTGCCTGAAAGAATCCCGAGACGATATGGACGTCGGAGCTCGGCACCAACCAGAGCAGCGAAGCGGTGCCGGCGATATACAGGAACGCAATGAAGGGTGCTGCGATAAAGATCGAGCGCGGCAGGGTCCGGCGTGGGTTCTTGATCTCGTCTCCCATCACGGCGCAGAGCTCGAGCCCGGCATACGCGAAGGCGATCGAGGCCCAGAGATTCAGCTGCGACATGTTGCCGAGGTTGGGCGTAATCGTGTCCAGGGTAATGGGCGTGGCCGGCGACCGGGTGAACGCCGCATGAAGGCCGAACCCAATGAGCACCGCGCCGGGGATGTAGGTGCCCAGAGCCCCAAGGTTCTGCAGCCACCGTCCGGTCTTGAGGCCGACCACGTTCAGGAGCACCGCAAGCCAGAGCGCGGCCAGCGTCGCGGTGAGGATGTAGGTCCAGTCGTCCATCAGGCCGCTGCCACCCCGTCCGATGGCGTAGGTGCCGATGACTGCGGTGGACATCAACAGATTGGGGTAGTAGAGGATGTTGTTGACCCAGTAGCACCAGCCGCAGAGGAACGCGTGGCCTTCTCCGAAGGTCCGCTTGGTCCAGAAGTAGATCCCCCCCTCCTGGGGAAACCGGGCGGACAGATCGCTGACCGCAAGTCCCTGCGGAATGAAGAAGAACAGCCCCGCCAGCACCCACAGCGTGAGTGAGCTCGGGCCGGCAGCCGCGGCGGTCGCGGTCCACCTGAGACTCAGGACGGCCACGATGTTGAACAACACCAGGTCGCGGAGGGTTAGGACTCGCGGCAGGTCTATCTGGTGGGTGGCGTCAGTGAGAGGCGCCGTGACGGTGCTCATGCGGTCTCGGTCATCGTTTGAGGTACAACCGCTTGGGATCAAGCACCTCGCGCAGGAGATGCAACTCGCGCTCGCTCGGGGTGGGCACTTCGCTCAACCGGCTCCGGCTCCGGAGCGCCCAGCCGATTCCCTCCGCCACCTCAGCCGCCGGAATGCCGGGGTACAGAGCCGCAAGCACCAGCTCACCGCTCTCCGGGTCAGCTTCCAGGATCGCCTTGTCGGTGATCACCGTGGTGGGTCCCGCACCCGGCATACCCAGCTCACGGCGCGTCCGACCCTTGGCTCTCAGCCCGGGGCTGGTGATGAAGTCCACCCGCTCGGGAAATACCCGCCGGTCGAGCCGGCTGATCACAACCGTTCGATGGGCGTGCACCGCGATCTCCGCCGCGCCGCCGCTGCCGGGGAGCCGTACCGAAGGATGGGCGTAGTCGCCCACGACGGTGGTGTTGATGTTTCCGTAGCGGTCGATCTGGGCGCCACCGAGCAGCCCAACCTGGATCCGGCCATTCTGCAGGAAATATTGAAACACGTCAGCCATGCTGCAGACCATCAGCGAGCCGGTTACCAGCGCGGGGTCTCCGATCGAGACCGGGAGGCGCTCGGGGACGGCACCTACTGCCCCACTCTCGTAGATCAGCACCAGGTTCGGGGCGTGCGTCTCCCGGGCGAGGTTGCAGGCCAGGTTGGGCAATCCGATGCCGACGAAGACGACCTCGCCATCGCGCAACTCCCGGGCGGCGACGGCGGTCATTATTTCGGAGGGCGTGTAACCCTCAGAACCCATAATTCACCCCGGCACACACCCGCTGCGACGCCTTCAGCCGGTCCAGCCCGCCGCACCGCTCGACGTACTCCCTGCGGTCCTCCACTCCATACACGAGCTCATCCAGGTAGCGGCTCAAGGCGGCGGGATCGCGGGAGATCGGCTCCCAGTTGATGTAGAACTCGTTGTCCCGGTCGTAGTAGCCTTGCGCGTAGGATGGGTGGGCGCCCCAGGGCTCCACCACCACAGCATCAACGATCAGCCCCGGAATGACGGTGCGGTTGGGATCGGCGCGGATCTGCGACTGGTCAACCAACTCCTCGACCACGACGATGACGCGGCTGGAGGCAAAGGCAGCTTCCTTCTGCACGCCCAGCAGGCCCCAGATCTGGGCGTTTCCGTCCGCATCGGCGCGCTGGGCGTGGACAATGGTCACGTCCGGATTGAGCGCGGGCACGGTGGCGAGAACCTCTCCCGAGTAGGGACAGGTGACCGTGCGAATCGCCGGATTCACCGCTGGGAGATCGGTGCCCATGTAGTTGCGCATGGTCCAGAACGGGAGCCGGGACGCGCCCGCGCTGAGCCGGCCGACCATCCCGAAGTGGGAGTACTCCTCGAGCTCGAGCGGAGGCCCCTTTCCTTCCACCGCTCGCCGAAAGGCGTGCAGGGAACCGGCTCCCGGGTTCCCCGCCCAGGAGAACACCAGCTTCCTGGCGCAGCCGGCCGCGATCATCTGATCGTAGATCAGGTCAGGTGTGAGCCGGCAGAGCGTCAGGTTCCGGCGGCCCTGGCGGATGATCTCGTGGCCAGCCGCAAAGCAGATGAGGTGAGTGAAGCCCTCGATCACGACGGTGTCGCCGTCGTGAACATGCGCGGCGATTGCCTCCCGCATGGTGACCACTTTCGAGCGACCGCTCAATCGAGCTCGGCCAGGCAGGCGTCGATCATGTCCATGGCAGTGTCCACATCATGCTGATCCACCACCAGCGGGGGTGCCAGCCGGAGCGTGCTCTTCCCCGCCCCGAGCAGCAGAAGCCCCTGGCGAAAGGCCCGCTGCACCAGGTCGTGGACCAGCTCGCCGGCGGGCTCGCGGGTCGTTCGATCCTTCACGAACTCGATCCCCACCATGAGCCCGCGGCCGCGCACGTCGCCGATGCAGGGATGTTTATCCTTCAGGTCGGCGGCCCGCGCCAGGAGCCGCTCGCCCATGCGCGCCGCATTGGCCATCAGCCCTCCTTCAACCAGGTCCAGCGTCGCGAGCGCGGCGGCGCAGCAGACCGGGTTGCCACCGAACGTCGAGCCGTGTGACCCGCTCTCCCAGGTCGTGATTGACTCCCTGGAGATCATCGCTCCGATCGGCATCCCCGAGCCGAGACCCTTCGCGGTAAGCAGGATATCCGGCTCGACTCCCTCATGCTCGCAGGCAAACATCTTTCCGGTGCGGCCAACGCCCGACTGGACCTCATCCGCAACCAGCAGGATGCCATGGCGATCGCAGAGCTCGCGGAGCGCCGGCAGGTACCCGGCAGGCGGCACGATGTAGCCCCCCTCGCCCTGAATCGGCTCGACGAAGATGGCAGCGACATCCTTGGGGTCGAGGTGCCGGGTGAAGAGCTCCTTCTCGATTACGTCGATGCAACCCCGGTTGCACGCGGGCTCCGCGGCACAGAACTGACACCGGTAACGGTAGGCGAACGGGACATGGTGTACATCCGGTAGCAAGGGGCCGAAGCCCGCGTGCTGGCGAGCCTTGCTCGAGGTCAGCGTCACGGCGCCGGTGGTCCGGCCGTGAAACGCGCCCCGAAAGGCGATGATCGCGGTGCGGCGGGTGGCGTGGCGGGCGAGCTTGATTGCCGCCTCGACCGCCTCAGTGCCGGAGTTGGTGAGGAAGACCCGCTTCTTCGCGCGGCCCGGCGCCACCTTGGCCAGCCGCTCGCACAACGCCGCCATGCCTTCGTAGTAGAAGTCGCCCCCACAGATGTGAAGGAACCGGTCAGCAGCGTCTTTCACCGCCGCCACGACCTTGGGGTGGCCGTACCCGGTGGCCGAGACGGCAATGCCGGCCATGAAGTCGAGGTACCGGTTGCCGTCCACGTCCTCTACCATGACGCCCTGGCCTCGCGAGACGACCAGCGGGTACTCCTTGATGTAGCAGGTGGAGGTCCACTCGGCGTCGCGGTCCACAATGGCCCGGGCCCTGGGCCCCGGGGGCGGAACGACGATCTTCGGGTAGTCGCGTGCAGCCATAGAATCCCTTCTCAGCCTTCGATCACGGTGCGGCTCTGCTCCCGCATGAACTGGGCGACGTAGTAGGGGCCGCAGCCACCCTTGCCGGTCGAGCCGGACCCCTTCCAGCCGCAGAACGGCTGGGCACCGGGCCAGGCACCCGTGGTCGCCCCGGTGCGCTTGTTGGCATAGCACACGCCGGCCTCGACCTCGTCGAAGAAGCGCGCGATCTCGGCGGGGTCGCCGGAGAAGATGCCGGCGGTCAGGCCGTACTCCACCCGATTGGTCTCGGCGATCGCCTGGTCGAGTCCGGCGACTTCTCCAACCGCGAGGAACGGAACGAACTGCTCTTCCTGAAACAACGAGGAGTCGAGCGGCAGCGTTGCGATGGTCGGCGCGACGTAGTGCCCTCGGTCGAAGATACCTCCGGTCAGCCGCGCTCCACCGAGCAGCACTGTTCCTTCCTGCCGTGCCTGCCCCACGGCCCGGTCGAACCGTTCCACGGAGCGTTCATTGATCACCGGTCCGAAGAACACGTCCCGCTCCGACGGGTCGCCCATCCGGATCGCCCGCGTCCTTTCGAAGAGCCGTTCCAGGAACGGGGCCATGATCTCGCGCTGCACGTAGACCCGGGAGGTAGCGCTGCATTTCTGATTCTGGAGACTGAATGCCGAGCGCATGACCCCTTCCGCGGCGGCATCGAGATCGGCGCCGCGAAGCACCACGGCCGCGTTCTTTCCGCCCAGCTCGAGGAGACACGGCTTGATCCAGCGCCCGCTCAGCCCCGCGTGGATCCGCATGCCCACCTGCTTCGACCCGGTGAAGACGACTCCGTCGATCCCGGGATGCTGCCACAGCGGGTCGCCGATCTCTTCCCGTCGCCCGAACAGGATGTTGAACACGCCGGGTGGCAAGCCCGCGTCGCGATACACCTCGTACAGCTTGAGCCCGGTCCAGGGCGTGTCCTCCGCCGGCTTGTACACAACCGCGTTTCCGGCAGCCAACGCCGCGGACGACATGCCGGCAGACAAAGCGAGGGGGAAGTTGAACGGCGCGATGCAGGCAAAGACTCCGTATGGGCGGAGCACGTCGGTGTTACGCTCGACCGGCGTGATCCGCGCCATGGTCCGGACGAAGCCGTCGGCATCCTCGACCTGCTGGCAGTAGTAGTCGATCAGGTCGGCCGACTCCTCAGCGTCGCCCATGGATTCGAGCCGACTCTTGCCCACTTCCAGGCTCATCAGGGCGGCCAATTCGTACTTGCGCTCCCGAATCAGCGCCGCGGCACGGCGGAGCAGCGACACCCGTTCCTTCCAGGGACGCCGAGCCCAGGCCCGCTGGCCTCGCCGGGCCGCAGCCACGGCGGCATCGACGTGGCTTGGTGCCGCGGCCGCGAAGCGGCCGAGCACGAGGGTGGTGTCTACCGGTGACCGGTCCACCAGGGGCTCAGAGCGCGTCTCCACCGGTTGACCATCGATGTAGAACGGGTGCAGTCGCCCGGCCTGTTGCTTGACACCCGCAAGGGCGGCGGCGAAGTGGTGGTGAAACTCTTCGAGATCGCCGCTGGCCGACGTGTAGGTAATCTTGGCGGGTGCGCTCATCGTGCGGCTGCCAACTGGGTGACGGTTTGTTCTACCGCTTGTCCGAAGAGGCCCACTATCTCGCCGATCTGTTGCTCGTCGATGACGAAGGGCGGCGCCAGCATGGCCAGGTCCCCGGTTCCATCAGCGAGCTGTCCGGCGTTGGGCCAGACCACGAGTCCCAGATCGAGCGCGTTGGCCGCAACCGACTCGGCGAACCGCGCCGACGGCGGAAACGGTCGCCGGGTGGACTTGTCCTCTACGAACTCGATGCCGGCCAGGAGTCCCCTCCCCCGCACGTCACCGACGCAGGCGAACGAGCGCAGCTCCTGGAGCCGCTGATGCAGCACCCGTCCCATGGTTGCGCAACGCTGGATGAGTCCGTGGCGTCTGAGATACCTGATGGTGGCGACTCCGGCTGCGCACAGGGCGGCATGGTGGGAGAATGTCTGCGCGTGCAGCAACGCGCCCGAGCCGCGCGCCAACACGTCGACCAGCCGGCGGGGTGCCACCACCGCGGACAGCGGTGCGTAGCCCCCGGCGAGCCCCTTGCCGAGTACCATGATGTCGGGCACGACGCCGTAGGGTTCCAGTGCCGACCAGGTACCGGTCCTGCCGGCGCCGGTCAGGATCTCGTCCGCCACCAGCAACACCTCGTACCGGCTACAGATCTCGCGGACCCGTGGCCAGTATTCCGGGGCGGGCACGGAGGCACCGCTGGAGGAGCCGCCCACCGGCTCGGCGATGAGCGCTGCGACGGTATCCGGCCCTTCCCTTAGAAGCGCCGCCTCGATGGCATCGCCGCTGCACGCCGGACAGAGCGGTGCCACGCCACCGCACTGGCAGCGGTAGGGGTACGGCGCCGGGGCTCGGACCACCGGAACCAGCCACTCCCGGTAATAAGTCTTGTACTGCTCCCGCGATGACGCCGAGAGCGCCAGGAGTGTATTGCCGTGATAGGACGGCGCCAACGCGAGCATCTTGTGTTTCGTCGGGCGGCCGGACTCCACCCAGTACTGGCGCGCGAGCTTGAGCGCCGCCTCGACTGCCTCCGACCCGCTCCCGAGCGGGTATACCAGGTCGAGGTCACCGGGGGAGAGCTGCGCGATTTCGGCGGCGAACTCCTCGACTGGGTCGCTGGTGAAAGCGGTCCCGCTGACGTACGCCACTCGTCCAGCCTGACAGGCAAGCGCCTCCGCAATCTCGCTCACCCCGTGACCCACGTTCACGACGTACGCACCCCCAGAGCCGTCCAGGTATCGCCGCCCCTGGTCGTCGTAGAGCCAGCAGCCTTCCCCCCGAACGATACGGGGATACTCCCGGGTCAGCTTCCGGTAAAACACGTGGGAGGAAGGGTATTTATGGCTCATGGAGGATCGCAGAATGTGCCAACTCCCCCCCACCGGCGCCAGGGGAGCCGGTGAGGCGGCGTGGCCCATATTCTGCATACCGGATGAGGGACCGCGCCCCTCCCGGGCCGATGCAGCAACCTTTTCCGCCAGTCGAAACCATGCCATCTCCACTCGTCGTCGAAGCGTTACGGGAACAGCTTGTCAGAGTGCTGGATTGGTATCGGCTGCAGCGGCCGGCCTTCGGCTGGGGTGTTGTGCTGCACCAGCGTGACGAGCGAGGCAAATTGCGATTTGGGGCGGTCACTCCCAGCGGAGAAAGCATGCTCCTGAGCCAGCCGCTCTTAGCCGGACTGGCGGAAGGGCCCTGCTGGCTGGACGGCGCGGTCCGGGTCCGGCTGACGTGCCGGCAGGTGACCCAATGTCATCCCTGGCTGGATGCGCTCGAACGGCCGGACCGGCCGCCCTTGGTCGAGGCCCTGGCGGTGGGTTTCGATCCGAACGCATCGCAGGCGGAATGCGAGAGATTCCAGGCGATGGCCGGCACGCTGACCCCACCCACCTTACCCTCCGAGCTGTTCCTTCTCACGAAGAAAAGACCTAGCGGCTGGCCGATCTAGAGAGGCTATAGCGCACAGCCTTCCCCTACTTCAAGAACAACAAATCCCTATACGTCGGGAGCGGCCACAGATCCGCCGCCACCAGGGTCTCGAGCGTGTCCACGCTGCTGCGCAGCTCGGCCATGACCGGTTTGAGCACGCGGCTGATCTGGCTGGCGTGCTTGATCGGATCCGCGTCGTGATGTGCCGCGGCCTGCTCCACCGCTGCCGTGGCGTTTCGGAGCTTGGTAACGAGCTCCACGAAGCTTCGGAGGGCAACCGTGGTATCGGCGCAATCCACGCCGGCAGCCTTGGTCGAGGCGATCGTCTCGGCCATCCGCTGCTGATGCCGGAGCGCGGCGGGCAGGATCTGGCCCCGCGCGATCGAGACCATGGTCTCGGCCTCGATGGCGAGCTGCTTGATGTACTTCTCGATCATGATGTGGGTGCGCGAGTCGTGCTCCGCCTTGCTCAGGACGCCGTATTTCTTGAATAGATCCACATTCTTCTTGGCCCGAAGCACCCCAAAGGCCTCGACTGAATCCTTGAGGTTGGGCAGCCCGCGCCGGCCCGCCTCCGTATGCCACTCCTCGGAGTAGTTGTCGCCGTCGAAGATCACCCGCTTGTGCTCCTTGATCAGCCGCTTCAGCACGGAGATCACGCCCGCCTGGAGCTTGGCTGGAGTGGGTTTGGCCCCGACCGCACGCTCCAGCTGGTCGGCCACGTAGTCCAGTGATTCCGCTACGATGGTGTTGAGCACGGTATTGGGCCAGGCGATGCTCGCGCTGGAGCCCACGGCCCTGAACTCGAACTTGTTGCCGGTGAAGGCGAACGGCGATGTGCGGTTACGATCGCCCGAGTGGCGCGGCAGCATGGGCAGCGTGGTGGCGCCCAGATCGAGCACGCCACCTCTGATGGTGCGCTTCGGCAGGCCGCGCTCGACCTGCTCCAGGATGTCGGACAGCATCTTCCCGAGGAAGATCGAGATGATCGCCGGCGGCGCTTCGTTGGCACCCAGCCGGTGGTCGTTGGCCGCCGAGGCGATGGAGGCCCGCAGCAGATCGGCGTGAATATCCACCGCCCGGATCGTGGCGACCAGGAACACCAGGAACTGCGAGTTGGTGTGGGTCTCGTCCTGCGGGTCCAGGAGATTGACCCCGGTGTCGGTCGACATCGACCAGTTGTTGTGCTTGCCCGAGCCATTCACCCCCGCGAACGGCTTTTCATGCAGCAGCGCCTGGAGGCCGAACCGCGGTGCCACCCGCTTGAGCGTCTCCATCAGCAGCATCTGGTGGTCGCTGGCGATGTGGCTGGCCTCGAAGAGCGGTGCGATCTCGTACTGGCCGGGCGCCACCTCGTTGTGCCGTGTTTTCACCGGCACGCCGAGCCGGTAGAGCTCCTGCTCGGATTCGGCCATGAAGGCGAGCACCCGCGGCGGAATGGTGCCGAAGTAGTGATCCTCCAGCTGCTGACCCTTCGGCGGCTTGGCGCCGAACAGGGTCCGCTCGCAGGTTAGCAGGTCGGGCCGCTGGTAGTAGAGCTCCCGGTCCACCAGGAAATACTCCTGCTCCGGACCCACCGTGGTGACGATTCGGGACACCCCTTCGTCGGTGCCGAAGATCCGCAGGATGCGAAGGGCCTGGGTGGAGAGCGCCTCGACCGAACGAAGCAGCGGGATCTTGGTGTCCAGCGCCTCTCCGGTCCAGGACACGAACGCCGTCGGAATGCACAGCGTCACGTTGTTCTCACCCCGCATCAGGAAGGCCGGGCTGGTGGCGTCCCACGCGGTGTAACCCCGGGCCTCGAAGGTGGCCCGCAGCCCACCGGATGGAAAGCTGGATGCGTCCGGTTCGCCCTGGACCAGCTCCGAGCCCGAGAAGTTGAAGACCACGCCACCGCTCCCGTCCGGGCCGGCAAGCGAATCGTGCTTCTCAGCGGTGAGGCCGGTGAGGGGCTGGAACCAGTGAGTGTAGTGACTCGCACCGTTCTCGATGGCCCAGTCCTTCATCGACGCGGCAACCACATCGGCCACGGCGGGATCGAGCGGCTCACCATGATCGATGGTTCGGAGGAGGCTGCGATACACCTCCTTCGGAAGCCGCTGCCGCATGGTGCTGCGAGAGAAGACGTCGGCGCCGAAGATGCTGTCGATTCGTTCGGCCCGGTTGCTGCCGCCATTCTGGGAACGCGCAGGGGTGGTCACAGGTGCTCGTGCCTCGGGCGTAGAGGAGAGAGGGATAGTGAGATGCACGGCGTCGTTATGCCGCTGCCGTCGGTGCTGCCAGGGCTTCCGCGAGGTCCGAAATGTCGGGGTCCGGCAGCTCGGTGTAAACCGGGTGCGAGAGGTAGCGCTCGCCGAAGTCGCAGACGATCGAGACGATCAGCTTGCCCGCATTCTCCCGCCTCCCGGCGACCTGGAGCGCGGCCCAGGTGATGGAGCCACTCGAGATCCCGACGAAGATCGCTTCCTCGCGGGCCAGTCGCCGCGTCGTGGCGATGGCGTCGTCGTTGGTCACCCGAATTACTTCGTCGTAGATCCTGGTATCGAGGATCGAAGGGACAAAACCGGCGCCAATACCCTGCTGCTTGTGAGGAGAGGGCTGGCCGCCTGAGAGAACCGGGCTCTCCGCGGGCTCGACGGCGACAATCCGGATCCCTGGCTTCCGTTCCCGGAGATAACGTCCGGCACCGGTGATCGTGCCGCCGGTGCCGACTCCGGAGACGAAGATGTCCACGGCACCATCGGTATCGGTCCAGATCTCGGGCCCGGTGGTGCGGTAGTGAATAGCCGGATTGGCCGGGTTGTCGAACTGCCGCGGCATCCAGGCGCGGTCACCGAGCCGGCCTAGAATATCCTCGGCGCGCGCAATGGCGCCCTTCATGCCCTTCGCGCCTTCGGTGAGTACGACCTTGGCCCCGAGTGCGCGCAGCATGTTCCGGCGCTCGTAGGTCATGGTATCCGGCATGGTGAAGATGCAGCGGTAACCGCGGGCGGCGGCGACGTAGGCCAACCCGATGCCGGTATTTCCGCTGGTGGGCTCCACGATGATCATGCCTGGACGCAGCCGGCCCTTCTCGACGGCGTCCTTAACCATGGCGGCCGCGATTCTATCCTTTACCGAACTGAACGGATTGTAGCCTTCGTGCTTTACCGCCACCCGGGCCGGCAGCCCGGCAGCCATCCGGTTGAGCCGGATCAGAGGCGTGCTTCCGACGGTCTCGGTGATGTCCTGGTAGATCGTGCCGCTTGGCATGGGTGCCTCGCCTGCTGCCCGAGGTGGATCACTGTGATCTGCTTTGGCAAGAATAACACGCTTAAGCCTACCCGGCACGGGCCAATTCCGGCCCTCCCATCCAGCGCGGCAGGGGGAGCAGTGAACCTTTCCACTGCGCCCCCGCCGCTCCTTCCCGCCCAGGGGGGGGCCAGCGGCACTGGGCTGAGCTCCGAAGGCTGAGTGCAAGGGGCGGTTGTGCGGGGGAGTCTGGCACTCGAAGCCGGAGGGGCTCGGTCCATGGCCGCTGGCCGAGGTGGCGTGGCCGGTCCGTTCAGGAAGATTCCAGAATCGCTACGCACGAAGCAGCCAGGTCGGCAAGCGCGTCGGCCCCCCACTCTCCGCGGTCATTCAGGCGCGACAATAATTCGGCAGGGAGAGCCTCTACCCCGAGCCGCGCCCCGCTGATGGCACCCGCGATCGAGGCCATGGTATCCGTGTCGCCGCCGACGCCAATGGCGGTGCAGATCGTTTCCCAGTAGTCGTCGGGTGAGCGGAGAAATGCGTAAAGGCTCCAGAGCAGGCTGGGGATCACAAATGCGGAGATTCCCCGCCAGCGGTCGATGTGCGCCGGGTCGAGCCCGGACTCGTGCACGTGGCGCGCGGCCCGGACCGGTGGTAGCGCCACCCACTCGCCGAGTCCCCGAATCGCATCCCCTACCGACACCTCGTTCGCTTCCGCGCAATTGGCCACGTCGGCCAGAAATCCGGCGGTGTCGATCGGCAACCGGGCCGCAGCCACCGCGACAGCACGCGCGACAGCGGCAGCTCCCGCTGCGCACCGCGGGTCGAGATGGGTGATCCGCGCCTGTTCCCGCGCCGCCCGGCACATCGCCTGCTGTTCGGGCAAGAGCAGGCCGAGGGGGCCGGCCCGCATCGCGGCACCGTTACCGGCATAGGGCGCGGGAGTACCGGACGCATTCCAGGGCACACCCATGAGCAGCCGGAGCGCGGCCGAGCGTGTCCCCCGCCCCGCGCCAACATCTCGTCGTTCCCGGAATAGCTCGGCGAGCCTGACGGCGAAAACCGACGGCTCCCATCCTCGAGCATCCAGGAAACTCCGCAACAACTCCCTGGCAAGCTGGGTGTCGTCGCTGTATTGACCGAAGGGGAACTGCGGGTGGGGCCACTCTCCTGCGCGTCCGGCTCGAAGCCACCCCTCGACGTAAACCCGGGCTACCTCCGGTGCTTGGGCCTCGACCACGAATCCCAGCGCGTCCCCAAGCGCCTGCCCGAGAATCGAGCCGGCCAGCCGATCGGAAGTCACCCTGTGGCCGGTGCCACGTCCCGTCCGCAGTGCTTGCACACCCGGGCCCGCGCCAGGATTCGCTCGGCACAGTAGGGGCAGTCCCGCTCGTCGCGGGGGTCCCGCGGCTCGGCCAAGGCAGCCGCAGCCGGCGGGGAGCCCCTTCGCTCCTCCAGCGCGATGATCTGACTCTGGATCTGCCTCCGGAACTCGAGCGGCTCGGAAATGCGGGGAAACACCTCCTGGGTGCCGCCAGTGCCGGTGATCGTCACGGTCCCGAATCCCAGTATCCGGCCGATCACTCCCTGATCGACCGCGATCGCCTCGATCTTGCTGAGCAGGGTCTCGTCGGACTCCCGTTCGATGAAGCCGACCTTCCCCAGCACCCGTTTGTCGGTAACGGCGAACTCCGAGCTGATGTACTGGACGGCAGGCCCGATGGCCAGCAGGAGACCGACACCGGCGAGCGCCGCCCCGGCATAGGAATAGGCCGGCTCCACTACCTGCAACAGGATTCCGAGGCCGATCCCCAGCAGCACCACGACTATCGAGGTGAGGAAGATGGTCCAGTGCAGCTTGGCGCGGTAGACGATTCGCTCTCCGGCCAGCAGATGGTCGTCGAGGTAGCTCAAGGGGAGTCCATAGAGCTCAGAGAAAGCTTTAGGTGATGGGCCGTAAGTGATGATAGCACAGCGGACAGGGTGGGATTCGAACCCACGATACCCTTGCGGGTATACCGGTTTTCGAGACCGACGCCTTCAGCCACTCGGCCACCTGTCCGGACAGCGGGGCGAAAGATAAAGCGTTTACGCTGTTCTTAGGAGAGCACTACTCCGGCGTCTGCGCCCCCCTCCCACTCAGCGTTCTGGCGGCCTCCACCAAACCGATGAATTCCCCACGGTACCCCGAAACATCGTCACCGCGCGCATCCCGGGCCAGAGTGAGCACCTGGTCGAAGCTGGCCGCTCCCTTGTGGTCGGAATTCCGAAGGAGGAGGGCGAAGGAAGCCACTGCCGAGGCGAACCGCATGTCTTCGGAGGCAACCGCACCCCCGCGATCCGTCACCGGGGTGGAGAGGAGCCGGCTCTTGGCACCCTTGGGATCCTTGTAGCGCAGCCGAACCGTGAGCAGCTCGGAGCTCTGGCTGGCCGAAGGCCGCAACGAGACATGCTGGTAGGTCAGACTATCGCCAACCAGGGCGACGGGCGTGGCTCCCACGGGCACCACCTCATAGAGCGCGGTTACCGAGTGCCCTGCCCCCATCTCGCCGGCGTCCTTCTTGTCATCGGCGAAGTCTTCCTTGGCCAGAAGCCGGTTCTCGTACCCCAGGAGACGATAGGCCTGCACTCTGGCCGGATTGAATTCGACCTGGATCTTCACGTCCTTCGCCACCGTGAACAGGGTGCCGCCGAACTCCTGGACGAAAACCTTTTGTGCCTCCCGGAAGCTGTCGATGTACGCGTAGTGGCCGTTCCCCTTGTCCGCCATCTGCTCCATCTTCGTGTCCTTCAGATTTCCGATACCGAAGCCGAGCACGGTCAGGAAGGTCCCCTCCTCGCGCCGCGCCTCCACCAGCCGGATCATCTCCGCGTCCGAGCTCACGCCCACGTTGAAGTCGCCATCAGTGGCCAGGATCAAACGGTTGTTGCCTTCCGACAGGTAGTTCTGCTTGGCCACGTCATACGCCAGCCGGAGACCGGCCCCGCCGGCGGTCGAGCCACCGGCCTCGAGCTGTTCGATAGCCTCGAGAATGGTGACCTTATCGGCCCCCGACGTGGGGGGAAGGACCAGGCCTGCGGCACCTGCGTAAACCACGATCGCCACCCGGTCCTCGGGGCGGAGCTCCTGCACCAGCGCCCGGAAGGCCTGTTTCACCAGCGGGAGCTTGTCGGGCGACTGCATCGAGCCGGACACGTCGATGAGAAACACCAGATTGCTCGGTGGGAGGTCGCGCATGGCGAGCCGCTTTGCCTGGAGCCCGATTCTCACCAGCCGGTGTTCCCGGGCCCAGGGACAGGGACCGGTTTCGGTTGTGACCGCGAATGGATGCTCCCCAGTGCGATCGGGATAGTGGTAGGGGAAGTAATTCACCAGCTCCTCCAACCGGACCGCGTCGGCCGGTGGAAGGGCTCCGGCGTTCAGAAATCGGCGGACGTTCGCGTAGGACGCGGCGTCCACGTCGATCGAGAAGGTAGAGAGTGGGTTCGAGTAGGCCGCGAGGAAGCGGTTCTCCTCGATTCGCGCATAGGCCTCGGTGTTCCCGGGCTCGCGCCGAAGGCGCCACGGCTCGTCGATCTCTTGCCGGCTGTAGGCCTTCCGCAGCCGCTCCACCTTGCTGTCCCGCATGGCGTAGCCCTGGGCAGCGCCATTCAACGCCGCGCCCGGACTGACGGCACCATTGGTGACGGTGAGCTCCGCCGCCGGGATGGGATTCGGTTCAAGCTTGAAGTCCTGAATTGCGTTGCGTCCGGGACGCACTGTCACCTGAGCCTCCACGGGCTTGTACCCGATGAAGGTGGCGCGCAGTGTCTTCGGGCCCTCCGGGACTGCAGCGAGCACATAGCGGCCGGTGCTGTCAGTGAGAGCAGACAAGGCGGATCCGACGACGAAGACCTGGGCGTGGGCAATGGGACTGCCGCTCTGCGCCCGCACGTGCCCTTCCACCCGCCCGGTCCTGGTCGGCTGGACGACGGGCGCTGCGCCCGTGGTGCTGAGGATGAGGAGGAGGAATGCCGAGAGGACGGACACACGCCGGGTAAACACCGAGGGGGGTCGCATTCGAGACGCTCCGCGCCGAGGATTGCATCCCGGCGCCGGGGATCCGGCATGGGATGTAGGCGGGAGATGCGCGAGGAGTCTAGGCTGGCACAGCCATCTGCTGTCGGAACAGCGCCACCACTTCGGTCTCACACGGGCCGAGCCCGTACCGACTCACCGCCTGCTCAGGAAAACGGGCTCCCATCTGCGTTGACCAGGTCGAGGAGCTCCGGCCGAAACCAGAGAGTCTCGCCCAATTCCTCGAAGTAGAGGGCTAGGGCATAGTCGTCCGGAGCATCGCCGACAACCGGTTCACGAGAAGATGACGGTCTGGTTTCTCCCACAAAGATCCCGATCCGACCGGCGAGGCCGCGCTCGTCAGTCTCCGGAGCGCTCCGCACCCGCGCGACTTCTGTGGTGGCTCGGTTGGGCATGATTCCACCTCACAAGCCGGTATATCGTGGGGTGTTCATTAGGGCGGCTACTTCCGTTGCAGCCGCGCTCGGATGGTATCACCGACGAGAACAGCCGCCGGATAGAGCACCTCTTCCTCCGTCTGTGCATG
>CAZASU010000007.1:0-47257 GCA_964487785.1 uncultured Gemmatimonadaceae bacterium
GATGCGGTCTATCTGCCAGGGGCTCCTGACAATGAAGACTGCAGCGCGCGTCTGGTCCGGACGACCCTGGCAGACGCGAGAGCGCCGGTGGAGGTAGCTCACCGGATCGCCGAGCTCGTGCTTGCTACCCAGCACCTCGCCATTGCGGCTGAGCCCGACGCGGCCCTCCTCTGCGACATCGACCTGTCGATCCTCGGCCGGACGCATGAAGTGTTTGATGAGTTCGAGCGGCGAATCCGGCAGGAGTATGCCTGGGTGCCCGCGCCGGTGTATCGCGGTGCACGCGCGGAGATTCTCGCGGGGTTCCTGCGGCGCCGTTCCATCTTTCAGACCGACTATTTCCGCGATCGCTACGAGGCTCCGGCCCGGGCCAACCTGGCGCGTATCCTGAAAGACCTGAGCTCATAATCTATCTCCCGCCCTTCGCGCGAGTTCGGATGGATCATCCCTTCCGCCGGCGAGTTATCTTAGCTCTCATGCGCAGGGTCCTGGTTTTCACGTTCCTTCTGATGGCCGGCTGCACCCGGTCGGGAGATCGCGCCCCTTCGGCGGCGTGTGGGCTGGCCTCGCTCGCGGGACCCACCGCCCTCCTGGGCCAGTTCAGCATTCCCGACCAGACGCTCGGTGCGCCGCCGCGCACCCTTCCCGAGCGCCTCGTGGTTCGGTTGGTAGCCGGTCCGGCGTATCCCGCCATCGTTGGTCGGGCCGATTCCCTGTGGATCATCGGGGTCGAGGGCAGCTTGCCGCCCAACGTGAAGCCTGGCTTCGGGGTGCTGGTGCTCGATCCGAGCGAGAAGGCGAGGGGGGTGGTGCTCTACGAGGGAACGCCGGTCGAAGGGGCACCTGAGCTCGGGCGAGTGTCGGTAGGAGACATCACAGTGCCGTTGATCGGCATCCAATTGGACCCCGCAAGGATCGAGGATCCCCGCTGCCCGCTGTTCCCCGACTCGGTAATCCAGTGAGTCTCGCGCGCATTGCGGTGAGCGGCGTGGTACGCACCTGGGACGGAGCCGACCGAACAGGAGTCAACGCCGCTTATGTGCGCGCCCTCCTGGCCGCAGGAGGCGTCCCGCTGATCCTCTCACCGCTGATGGGCGCCTCGCTGGCCGGATCGGCGCTCGATGGCTGCGATGGACTCCTGCTCACCGGCGGGGAAGATATCCATCCGTCGTGGTACGGCTTCGATCCATCGCCGCTGCTGAGTCCACCCAGCCGGGAGCGGGATCTCTTCGAGCTCGCCCTCTTTGCCGTGGCCCGGCAACGCGACCTGCCGATCCTGGGTGTCTGCCGGGGAATTCAGCTCATCAACGTGGCGCTGGGTGGCACCCTGTTCCAGGACCTTCCGTCCGAGCGCCCCGGCACTGTGGATCACAGTCCACTCGGCGCCCGTGACAGCCGCAGCCATCTGGTTCGGATCCAGCCCGGCAGCAGGGCGGCAGCGGCGCTGGAGACCACGAGCGTCACGGTGAACTCGGTCCACCATCAGGCGATTAAGGACCTCGCGCCGGGCCTGGTCGCCAGCGGCTGGACCAACGACGGCTTGATCGAGGCCGCCGAGAGTGGGACCGGTGCCTCCTGGATCCTGGCGGTGCAATGGCATCCGGAGGAGATGCACGCGGATCGTCTGGCGCCGGAGCATGGTCTGTTCGCGGCGCTGGTGAACGAGGCGGGCCTAGCCCGGCGGGGTCTAGTGGGAGGAAGAAGGGAAGAAGACGCGATCGCTCACGCCGTTGAGCGCACCCCGTAAGGCCGGGAAACGCTCCGCGGCGGTTCGGAGCACGAGCTCGAGGCCATACTGAGCCGCCAGCGCATGATCGGACGCCAGGCTGAACCCCCGGCTGCCGAGCGCGTCGTAGTAGCTTACGTCCGGACCGGCTTTGCGCAGCCGCCTGGCCGCGATATAATCGGGAAAGAGCCCAGTCAGCCAGAGCGCATAGTTACCGAGGTGGACCATCACCTTGAAGCGGCGGTCGCCCGCCGTGCCCTCGAGGTCGATCAGGATGTCGACCAGGTACCGGTGTCGCTGGTCGTCGTTCCAGTCCACCCGCCAGGCCCGGTCCCGCTGTCCGAACTCCATGAGCAGGGCAGCCAGGTAGTCGGCCAGGTCGCGGTCGTCGAGGTCGGCGCCCCGCAACGCATGCCGCACGAGGACATAGAAGAAGAGAGCCTCGGACGGAAGTAGCATCGAACGCACTGTCAGCAGCCGCTCGGCCAGGTCAGGCGCGTCGAGCAGTGAGTCGGGTCCTTCGGTCGTCAGTCGGCGCTCCAGGTAGGCGCGACGGTGGGCGGACCCACGGCTCAGCAGCAGGATCACCAGCTGCAGGTCTGCCGCGGTCAGGCGGCCCCGCGTATTCGCACGGATCATGACGAACCCTCCATCAATGAAACTCCTGTCGGGACCCGACAGCGCCGACGCCCCTACCGACCTCGACCTCGTCCGCCGGCTCACTGCCTTCGGCCAGGAAGTGGCGGGCACCCTGCGCCGTGCTTCGGTAATCGACCTTCTGGTCCGGCATGTGAGGGAGGCGCTGGCCCCCAGCGAGATCGCCATCGCCCTGTTTCAGCGCGAGGCCGAGACCATCGACTTCGTGCTCGGTTGGCCCCCAGGACGAACCAATCCGCGGCCCTTACTGGAGCTCGCCACCCGTCGGGGACCCCTGCTTATTCATGACGGACTGGACGCCGTGCTGAAGGAGGCCGGCCTTATTCCGCCCCCTCTGTCCGCGGGCAGCTGGCTGGTCGCACCCTTCATTGCAAAAGGAAGGGTAACAGGGGCCATCGCCGCACGCGGCGAGGCAGGTCGCTACGGGCCGGCCGATCTGGTGCTGCTCGAGGGGCTCGTGTCGCAGGCGAGCATTGCCCTGGAGAGCGCCCGGCTGGTGGACCTTCACGATGATGGCCGGCGGACCTGGCAGGAAGTCGTGGACGCCATCTCCCCGGCGCTGTGCATCGTGGACCGAAGCGGGGCCATCCGTCGCGCCAACCGGGCCTTTGCCGACCTGGTGAACGCACCCCCCGCGAGCCTCATCGGGCGGCCGTGGCAGGCGTTCATTCCACCTGAGTGGGCTACCGATATCCAACGGGCTCTCGATCAGCAAGGAGCGGGCCGGGAGGTCGAGCTGCGCACGGGCGAGCGGACCTATGCCGTTACCGCGGTGCCGATTAGCAACAACGACCGCAGCGCCGTCGTGCTCCTGTTCGACGACCAGACCGAGCGGCGCCGATTGCAAGACCAGCTGATCCAGTCGGAAAAAATGTCGGCCATCGGGCAACTGATTGCAGGCATCGCCCATGACCTGAACAACCCGCTCGCATCGGTGCTCGGGTTCGCCGATTTCCTCACCGAAGTGCCGCACATTCCGCCCAACATACGCGAGCCGCTCACCGTCATTCGTGAGGAGGCGGAGCGGGCCTCGAGCATCGTCAGAAACCTGCTGGGCTTCGCCCGAAAGCAGGACCACCAGCGGCGCCCCACGGCACTCCAGCCGCTGCTCGACGGTACCTTCGTGCTTCTACGAAACCAGCTCATGGCACACCGGGTGGAGGCCCGGATCGAGGTCGAGCCCGACCTGCCGATGCCCGATATAGACCCCAACCAGATCCAGCAGGTCTTCGTCAATCTGATCAACAACGCGGCTCAGGCGGTAGCTTCCACCGGGAGGCCCGGCACCGTGGTCGTCCGGGCCCGGCGCTGGCTCGACGGCGTGGCGATCGACATCATCGACGATGGGCCGGGCATGTCCGAGAATCTGGCTACCCAGGTCTTCGAGCCCTTCTTTACCACCAAGGCCGAAGGCGAAGGCACCGGGCTTGGACTCTCGATCAGCCAGGGAATCGTGAAGGAGCACGGTGGCCGGATCATGCTCTCGAGCGAGGAAGGCAAGGGCTCGACCTTCACGGTTCAGCTTCCGATTTGCACCCGGACCTCCACCCCCCCCACCCACGACGCCACCCGGGCTCCGACCAAGCGGCTCCGGGTGCTCGTGGTAGATGACGAGCCCCACATCCTGCACTACATGAGGGCCACGCTGGAGGCATGGGGGCATATCCCGGTAGTCGCCGGCGATGGTGAGGAAGGGCTCTCCCGGGCGACCAGCGAGCAGTTCGACCTGATCATCTCGGATTTGCGGATGCCCCGCTACGGGGGCCGGGAATTCTTCGAGGAGCTCTCCCGCCGGAACCCCGCAATGGCTGCACGGCTGGTCTTCAGTACCGGGGATACGGTGCGCGGCGACACGCTCGCCTTTCTCGAGACTCTCGACCGTCCCTACCTCCACAAGCCGTTCAGTCTGGCCGAGCTGCGTACGCTGCTGGCGGATGTGGTGCGGGAAAGCGGGCCTCAGGCCGCGGTGCGCGATAGCGGCAGCTGGCCGGCAGACGCACTCCCCAGGACGTGATCCCGGCCATCGTCCACGTGGCCTCCGGTCGCGAGTGGCGAGGCGGTCAACGGCAGGTGTGGCTGCTCGCCCGGGCTCTGGGCCGCAGAGGAGTCGAGCAGGTAGTGATCACCGGGACCGGAACCGAGCTGGCCCGCCGGCTTCAGTCCTCCGGCGTCCGGGTTCGCGCCGCCACCTGGAAGGCGGGACTGGATCCGCGGGTCCTGTGGCCCATCCTCCAGGAAGCTCGCCGTCCGCACGCCGTTCTCCACGCCCACGACGCCCACTCCCTCACCCTGGCAGGTGTCTGCTCCGTCCTGACAGGAGCTCCACTCGTCGTGACCCGCCGAGTGGCATTCCCCCTTCGTCATCGATTCTTCTGGCGTCGGGCCGACCGCGTCATTGTGATCTCCTCGGCGGTGCGGGATGCCATGCTGGCCGCCGGGTTGGCACCTGAACGCCTCATTGTGATACCCGACGGCGTGGATCTCGCGGAGTTCGACGTCTCCCGCCGCGACGGCGTCCGAACTTCACTCAGGCTCCCTCAAACAGGACAGCTCGCGGTCAGCCTGGGTGGATTGTCGTCGGAGAAGGCCCAGTCCACACTTATCGCCGCAGCGGCGCTATTGGTCCGGGACTTGCCTGGCCTCAACTGGGCTATCGTGGGTGAAGGGCCGCGGCGTCGGGACCTGGAGCGGCAGATCGCTGAGCGGGGCCTCCAAGGTCGAGTTCGCTTGATGGGCCACATGGACGACCCGCACTGGGCGCTCGCGGCGGCAGATGTCTTTGTGCTCAGTTCCACCTCCGAAGGGCTCGGCAGCTCGATTCTGGCCGCTATGGCGCTCGACGTGCCGGTGGTGGCGACCCGGGTGGGCGGCATTCCCGATCTGCTCGGATCGGGCGCGGGCATCATGGTGGCTCCCGGGAATGCTGCTGAGTTTGCCGCTGCGGTGCTGAGAGTGTTGACGGACCTCGAACTGCGACAGAATCTGACCCGGCTGGCTCGAGAGGAGCTGCGTAACTTCTCCATCGGCGCCATGGCAGACCGGGTTCTGGGGGTTTATCGTTCGTGCGTCCATTCTCTTGACGGCTCATGATTTACGTTTGCATACCGAGTTACAATGAGGCCCCGACCGTTGGGCTCCTTCTGTGGAAGATCCGCCAGGTGTTTGCCGGCTTCCAACGGGAGTACCAGCTGCTGGTCCTGGACGACGGCTCGAGCGATTCCACCGGGGAGGTGCTCGAGCGGTACACCCGGGTGCTTCCGTTGAGCGTCATTCGCCACCAGGAGCGCCGGGGCTATGCTGATAGTATCGAGGAGCTGCTGCGCCTGGCCGTGGAGCGGACTGACCGCCCCAAGCGGGACTGTGCCATCATCATGCACGCCGATTTTGCCCACAGCCCCCACTTCATCCCCGACCTGGTGCGTCGGATCGAAAGCGGTGCCGACATCGTGATCGCTCAGAGCAAGCTCGAGGGAGAACCCTCCCGCGTCCGGCGCTGGATCCGCCGGCTTGCCCCTCATTTGCTGCGGGGAGCGGTTTCCGTGCCCGGTGTGACCGACGTAGTCTCCGGGTTCTCGGTCTTTCGGCTCGTCACCCTGCGAAATGCCTTCCGCGGTGTCCCCGGCCGGCTCCTCACCACCCAGGGCTGGGCAGCCAACGCCGAGCTCTACGGTCGTACCGCGCGCCATGCTCGGCGGGTGGAGACTATTTCGGCCGTAGAGCGGCGGGATCTCCGGCAGCGTGAGAGCCGGGTCAACTCCTGGGAGCCGGCCATCAACGTTTGGCGCTCCCGGGGTTCGCTGCGCCATCTGCCTCCTGCTCAGCCGGGAGAGGCGAGCGCCACTCGAGAACCGCCCCAGGCGGAGGTGGCCTCATCGTGACCAGCCTGAAGCTCGTTATAGCGCTCATGCAGGCCGCCTCCCCCGCGCCGGCTGCGACACCGCCTGCCGCCTACCCCTTTGTCGTCGGCGAGAAGCTCAGTTACAGTGCCAAGCTGGGGATGCTGACGCTGGGGTCGGCAACGTTGGAGGTTGCCTCGGTCGACACCGTACGCGGGGTCGAAAGCCTCCGGCTGCGGTTCAGACTCAAGGGTAAGACAGCCTTCTACTCGCTCGACGATGTGCTGGAGTCGTGGGTGGGAACCCGCGATCTGCACTCCCGCCGGTTCGTGCAGGACTTCGAGGAGAACGGCAAGTCCTCCGACCGCAGGTACGAGATCTACCCCGACTCAGGGTTCTACCGCGAGCACGGTCGGGACACGGCCTGGTCCACGCCCGCCGAACCGCTTGACGATGCCGCGTTCTTCTACTTTGTCCGGGTGACTCCGCTCGAGGTGGGCCGGAAGTACTCCTACGATCGCTACTTTCGGAAAGAGAAGAACCCGGTCACCATCGAGGTCCTCAAGCGGGAGAAGCTGGAGCTGCCCGATGGAAGCAAGGTGCCTTGCCTGGTGCTCCATCCCACTATCGACACCCGCGGGCTCTTCTCCAAGCGCTCGGAGACGCGCATCTGGCTGACCGACGACGCTCGCCGGCTACCGGTTCAGATCCGCACCAAGTTCCCCTTCGGTACCATCACCCTCCGGCTCAAGGACATGGTTCTGCCTGGCACGACCACTTCGGCCATGAGCCGCTGATCGTGCCGTATCGCGAGGCCGACCTGAGCCGCGTCACGACCATTCCGGTCGCCGGGCGGCGGAATAAAGTCGACCAGCGCCTGCTGGCGTCCCCACCCGGAACCGACCGCTCCTTCTCTGCCTTCCTCGACAGCCTGCCGGATATCCTGGCTGCGCACGATCTTCGCCGGATAGTCGATGCGGTTGCCGGCGCCCAGCGCGATCGCCGGGGCGTGATTCTCCTGCTGGGTGGCCATGTGGTGAAGGTAGGGCTTGGCCCGCTCATCAACGCATGGCTGGCCCGCGGGATCGTCACCCATGTCGCCATGAATGGTGCCGCCGCGATTCACGACTTCGAGCTGGCGGCGTTTGGCGGGACGAGCGAGGACGTCGAGGCGGGTCTGGCGGACGGCAGCTTCGGCATGGCCGAGGAGACCGGGGCCGAGATGAACGCCGCCATCACCGCGGCGGCGCGCGCCGATCAGGGGATGGGAGAGGGTCTCTCTCGCGCGCTGGCGAACCGCAAGACCCTGCCCGGAGCCGAGGCCTCGATCCTGCTAGCGGCCCAGCAGCACGATGTCCCGGTCACCGTCCACGCCGCCATCGGGGCGGAGATCATCCATCAGCATCCCAAGGCCGACGGCGCCGCGGTGGGCGCAACCAGCCACCGCGACTTCCGCCGCCTTGCCGCCTCAATCCCCGATCTTCATCAGGGTGGTGTGGTGCTCAATTGGGGAAGCGCGGTGTTGATGCCAGAGGTCTTCCTCAAGGCCCTGACGATCGCGCGGAACCTCGAGGCTGGGAAACCCACGCACTTCACGGCCGCCGATTTCGACATGCAGCGGCACTACCGGCCCCGGGTCAACGTGGTGCAGCGGCCTACCCGCGCCGGTGGCTCGGGTTTTCTGCTCACCGGGCACCATGAGATTCTGCTTCCGCTGCTGGTGTGGGGGGTCCTGGAGGCGGTCGAGAAGCTAGACTCTAGACCCTAGACTCTCAGAACGTGTATGCCGTCAGCGCTCTCCCGCGATCATCTCCCGCACTCGGGCCGCCGTGCCTGGGGCAAAGACCTTCAGGACCAGATAGATCACGAAGCCCACGAAGGCGAACCACAGCACCGCCCCCAGCAGCCCCAAGACCAGGCCAAAGAGGCTAAATACTACTTTCAGCAGAAAGATCGTCACCACCGCGACCACCGCGAATCCAAACAGGTTCCGGAGCATTCTCATTTCCTCGGGAGAGCGGGTCAGGCCGCCGTACGCCCGGACGTTTCAAATAGTTTCATACGAGCCCAGTGAGCTCCAGCCACGACGTGATCGTGATCGGAGGCGGCGCCGTGGGGGCAGCGTGTGCCCGGGAGCTCGCCTCGACCGGCCGCAAGGTGCTGATCCTGGAACCCGGCGGCCACCACGGGCAGGCCTGGCGGGCGGCCGGCGGGATGCTCGCTCCGCAGATCGAGGCGGATGCGAGCGATCCGTTGCTCACCCTCGGCCTTGCCGCCCGGGACCATTACCAGCCGCTGGCAGCCGCTCTCCATGAGACCACCGGTCTCGATCTCGGCCTGTGGCAGGAGGGCATAGCCCGAGTGGCCGGCAGCGAGGTCGAGGCGGCGGGGCTGCGGGCAAAGGTAGCATGGCAGCGCGGGCAGGGCTACATGTGCGAGTGGCTCGAGCCGGACGAGGTCCGCCGGCGCTGGCCCTGGCTCGGCCCGGCCGCTGGCGCGCTCTGGGCGCCGCGGGACGGAGCACTGGATCCGGAGCAGTTGGTTGGAGCGCTGCTGGCCGACGCA
This sequence comes from uncultured Gemmatimonadaceae bacterium, assembly GCA_964487785.1. Lineage (GTDB taxonomy): Bacteria > Gemmatimonadota > Gemmatimonadetes > Gemmatimonadales > GWC2-71-9 > CAVVWJ01. Next base: position 8,785 of record CAZASU010000007.1, read on the forward strand.
CAGGGGCTCGGCGCCGTGATGGTCAGCGATCGAGCGATGCGCATCGAGCGGGCGGGAGACAAGGTCACGGGTGTAACCGGGGAAACCGGCCGGTACTCCGCTGAACACGTGGTGGTCGCCGCAGGGGCGTGGTCCGGTCTGCTCGAGAACCTTCCTCGGCCACTGCCGGTCCAACCGGTGAGAGGGCAGATGGCTGCCCTGGCCTGGCCCGCTGCGGTCCCTCGGGCAATCGTCTACCACAAGGATTGCTATCTGCTGGCCCGAGGCGGCGAGGCGATCGTCGGCTCCACCATGGAGTCCGTCGGCTTTCGGCCCGAAGTCACCTCCGCCGGCCTGGCCCAGATCTTCGCGGCCACGCTCCTGCTCTATCCCAGCCTCATGAGGGCGAAGGTGCGGCGAACGTGGGCCGGCCTTCGGCCGATGACACCGGACGGTTTGCCGATCATCGGCGGCGAGCCGACCCTGAGCGGCCTGTGGTATGCGACGGGGCATGGACGAAACGGGATACTGCTGGCGGGGATAACCGGAGTGCTCGTGCGTCAGCTCGTGGACCGTGAGGCACCGGGGGTGGGGTTGCAGGCATTCGCGGCCGATCGATTCTGATGAGGACACCTTTCGTGCTTTCGTGTTTTCGTGCTTTCGTGATTGCTGTTGCTTTGTTCTGTGACAATGTCTCCGGCCTCATGGGTCAGTCGCCCGAACACGTAGCCCGAGAGCGGGCCGACTATCTCGCCTGGCTCCAGGCCGCCCCTAACTCACCGCTCGCGGCATTGGCCCGGCAGCCGGTGGGCGCGGGCGTGCGGCTCGGCCCACCCGATGCCGACATCCCTCTCGCTGGACTCGGCGAACATAGGGTTTTCCCCAACGGCCGCGCCTTGGTGCTGGAGACGCCCTCGGGGACCCGCTCGGTCAGTCGCGGCCGTCCAATCGGCCTGGGCAGGTATACCCTGTACCTGACTGGGCCGGCGCCCGGCACCGTCCTCACCGTGTTCGGCCAGGAAGAGAGGAAAGCGTCACCAGGCTATTACGAGTACGATCCATCGCTGGTCTTTTCAGGTCCGCTCTTACCGCCCGACAAGCGCGGGAACGCTCGGGTGCTGGCCGCCGACGGGACAGAGAGCGAGGCGACCGACGCAGGCAGCGTGGTTGTGGCGTTGGGCGCGGCTACCCGCCTGCGGGTGCTTCGCATAGCGAGTGGCGGGGAGGAGTCGGAGCTGGAAATTTTCTTTCGCGACGGGAGCAACGGACAGGGCACCTATCCCGCCGGCCGCTTCGTGAGTCTCATTCCGCTACCCGACGGGCAGTATCGCCTGGACTTCAATCGGGCGCGGAACCCGTTCTGCGCTTATAGCGCCGTCTATCCCTGCCCCGCTCCATGGCGGGGCAATAGCATACCCGCCCCGGTACGCGCTGGTGAGCGCTACGCCGGAGGCGGCCTGCAGGCTCCACCAGTTCCGCCGGAGGTGAAATGATGCTGGCACTGCTGGTCCAGGGGGCGGCGGCCCTGGCCGCGCTTTCTTCGCCGGGGGGGACCTGGCGTGCCGTGCTCGATCTCGCGGGCGGTCCCCTGCCGTTCGCTCTCCGCATCGAGCGAGCCGGCAGGGGGTGGCAGGGAGAACTTTGCAATGGCGTGAAGTGCCAGCGGTTTTCAAAGGTGCGAGTGGAACACGACAGCGTGGTTCTCGAGAACGCCGACTACGCGGCCACTATGAGGGCTGCTCTCCAGGGCGACTCGCTGGTTGGCTATTACCACAACGTCGGCAGCAACGGGCCTCGAACCATACCGTTCCGGGCCGCACGGGGACGCTGGCCGATTGCTCGTGCCCCCATGAACCTGGTGGGCCGCTGGGACGCGACCTTCTTCCAGGACCTGGGAACCAGCCCGCGAGTCTTCGAGTTTCGCAACGGAGCCACCGGCATCGAGGGAACCCTCATTTCGAGCACCTCGGACTATGGCCCGTTTTCGGGAACGGCAGCGGCCGACAGCTTCGCGATCGGATACTTCGACGGCTCTTTCGTCTACCTCATTACCGGCAAGCTTCAGGGCGACACGCTGCGGGGTGTCTTTCATGCCGGACTGAGGACCCAGACACCGTGGCAGGCGGTGCGCAGCAGCGGCGCGCCCCATCTCAAGTCCCCAACCGAGATCACTTTCGCCGACACCGCTCAACCGTTTCGCTTCCGCTTCCCCGATCTCCAGGGCCGCCTGGTCGGGAACGATGATCCGCGATTCAAGGGGAAAGTCGTACTGGTCGACATCTTCGGGACCTGGTGTCCGACCTGCCACGATGGAACGCCGGAGCTGGTTCGGCTCTACAATCGCTACCGTGGCCGGGGGCTGGAGATCGTCGGTCTGGCGTTCGAGGTCACCGGCGATACGGCCGTGGACGGGCCTCTGGTCCGCCGTTACCGCGACAAGTTCCGCATTCCCTTCCCGCTGCTCCTGGCCGGAAGCAGCGATGTCGAGGCCATCGAGGCCGTGTTACCCCAGCTCCACGGGGCCGGCGCATTCCCGACCATGGTCTTTCTGGGTCGGGACGGGCGAGCGCGCCGGGTCCACGCTGGATTCCACGGCCTGGCGGCAGGGGCCCAACACCAGCGGCAGGTTCGGGAGTTCGAGCAGGAGATCGAGCGGCTGCTGAGTGAAAAGCGTTAACGCTTCTTGACCTGCACGCTCGCGTTAGTAGCCTGCGGGTCTACCCGCAGCTCGAGCCATTCGCCCTTGATTGCGTGGCCGGGCACACCACATAGCATCCAGTACCATCCGGCTTCATCACCCACGAAGGTCGTCTGATCGCCCTGGCCGGGGCGAAGTCCCTCGAGAACCATCCGGGTCATGGCATTGCTGAACGAGGCCCGGCCGCCCTCCAGCGGAATTTTCTCCCGCTGTACCATCACGACGAGACTGTGTGGGGTGGTCGAGTCGGCCGAGCGCCAGTCCCACTGGACCGTCCAGCCGAGCGGCACGACGATGCGGGCCTCACCGGCGCGGTAGCCGTTGATCAGCGCGGACGGCGCCCCCGCTGGAGCGGTTACCTCGAGCGTGAGCCTGACCGCACGAGCGGCGCTGTCCCCGACCAGCCACGCCGGAGGATCGGCGGTGTCGCCGGCTTCCGGTCCCTGCGCAATGGGGGCCTCAGGCGGGGGCTGCGCTGGCGCGGGATCGCTCGCGGCAGTCTGGCTGCGTCCGGAGCAGGCAACGACGGCGCTCAACGCCGCCGCCGCGGCAATGCAGTGCATCGAGCGAGGCAGCTGGATCATCGCGGTGCTCTGGTCCCGGGATAGAGTCGTCTGTACCTTGCCTAGCTTCGCAAGAACATAACCGAGGAGACTCGTGATGGCGGGATTGCTGTCGAGGGAACGGATTGTCGCCAAGCCGGGATACAACCGGTGGCTGGTACCGCCCGCCGCGCTCGCCATTCACCTCTCTATCGGTATGGCGTACGGCTTTAGCGTCTTCTGGCTTCCGCTGAGCCGGGCCATGGGTATCACCGAGCCGGTCCCCGGCGATTGGAAGATCAGTACCCTCGGCTGGATGTTTACCCTCTTTTTCGTCTTCCTCGGATCGTCGGCGGCGGTGTTCGGCCCCTGGGTCGAGCGGGTGGGACCGCGCAAGACCGGGGTCGTGGCCGCCATCTGCTGGTCGAGCGGGTTCTTCATCTCGGCGCTGGGCGTCTATCTCCACCAGATCTGGCTGCTCTGGCTCGGTTCGGGCGTCATCGGCGGCTGTGGGCTGGGGCTGGGCTACATCTCGCCGGTCGGCACTCTGATCAAGTGGTTTCCCGACCGCCGCGGCATGGCGACGGGGATGGCCATCATGGGATTCGGCGGCGGCGCCATGATCGGGGCGCCCCTGGCCGACATCCTCATGCGGCACTTCTCCACTCCGACGTCGGTTGGCGTATGGCAGACCTTCGTGGCCATGGGGGTCATCTACTTCATTGCCATGATGGCCGGGGCCTTCGGCTACCGGGTGCCCCCAGTGGACTGGAAACCCGCCGGTTGGACTCCTCGCGCCCAGCAGACCAGCATGATCACCACCGGCAACGTGCACGTGAGCCGGGCGTGGCGAACGCCCCAGTTCTGGTTTCTCTGGATGGTGCTGTGCATGAACGTAAGCGCCGGCATCGGCGTCATCGGCATCGCATCGCCGATGATCCAGGAGATTTTTGGTGGCCGGTTGCTCGGGGTACCGGGAACACTGCAGGAGCTCACCTCGGAGCAGAAGGCCCAGTTGGCCAGCATCGGTGCGGGCTTCGCGGCGCTGCTCAGTCTCTTCAATATCGCGGGCCGGATTGGGTGGGCGTCCTTCTCCGACTACATCGGCCGCAAGCGCACCTACTTCATCTTCTTCGCCCTGGGTGTCCTGCTCTACTCGATGGCCCCGTTTGCCGGGCGGACCGGCAGCGTCACCCTCTTCGTCGTCATCTTCTGCATCATCCTGACCATGTACGGCGGCGGCTTCGCCACCATCCCCGCGTATCTGGCCGACCTCTTCGGAACCCAGTATGTCGGCGCGATTCACGGCCGGCTGCTCACCGCCTGGTCCACCGCGGGGGTGCTCGGGCCGGTCCTGGTCAACTACATCCGGGAATACCAGATCGACCGTGGCGTCCCCACCGCGCAAGCGTACAACGTCACGATGTACGTGTTGGCCGCACTGCTCGTGGTCGGGTTGGTCTGCAATCTGATGGTGAAGCCGGTGGACCCGCGGTACTACATGACAGCCGAAGAGCTGGCGGCGGTGAGGGCGGCGCAGGCGGGCCGGCGCGCCTGATTGGGGACATTGCATAAAACCTCAGGCTGGCCGAATATTATTTCGCTCGACTGCTCGACGGGTATCAGAGGAGGCCGGTAGTGGCGGACAACGACGGGTCCGAAGCGGGGGCGGGTAGCGGCCGGGTCATGGTGGTTCTGGCGTGGCTGCCGGTGACTTTACCCCTCCTTTGGGGGATCTGGCAGACGGTCAAGAAGGCCGCCGTGCTGTTCCGGTGATCCGGGGCCTTACCGACCGCCGGCTTGCCTCGGAGCGCAACCGATTGCACCTTATAAACTTGCATCATTATTCCACAAATTGCCTGGCCGGTGTCGGGGAAGTGGGACTTGACGCCGCCCGCGGTGTAATCAAATTGTAACCGTCAAAACACTTACAGCGCCGAGGTTAGTGGTGGCCGCAAGGGATTTCCTGTGCGGCGCCGAGCCGTCCCCATGACCGGGCGTCCAGTTTTTCCGTTAGCAAACCGAGCTGGGCCCATCGGTCAACAATCGGGCCTTTGCCTGCCGCCCCGCGGCACGCTTACACGCATCCAGACCTTGCCCCTTGAGGAGAGTACCCATGAGGATCAGTTCTCGTTGGTGGGTGGCCCCTGTGCTTCTAGTCGTTGCCAGCCCGTTGAGCGCGCAAGGAAAGGGCGAGTGGACCACCTACGGCGGTAACGACTGGAATCAGCGGTACTCGACGTTAAAGCTCATCACGCCGGCCAACGTATCCCGGCTGGTTCCGCGCAAGATCTTCCAGACCGGTATCTCCAAGCTTGGCTCGTTCGAGAACACGCCTATCGTTTCCAACGGCGTCATGTACGTGACCACCCCGTACAACACCGCCATGGCCTACGACCTCAACACCAACAAGGAACTCTGGCGCTACGAGCACAAGCTCGGCTCGACCATCGCCTGCTGCGGACCGAACAATCGCGGGGTGGCCATCCACGGCGGCGCGCACGTCTACATGGGCACCCTCGATGCCCACCTGGTGGCGCTCGATGCCAAGACCGGCAAGGTGCTCTGGGACAAGGAAGTAGCCGACGCGGCCACGGGCTACAGCATCACCCACGCACCGCTCATCATCGGCGACAACGTGATCGTCGGGGTTTCCGGCGGCGAGTATGGCATCCGGGGTCACGTCACCGCCTACAATGCGATGAGCGGCGACCAGGTATGGCGCTGGTATTCGATTCCTGCCCCCCAGGGCGATCCGACCTTCGACGACAAGGCTCCCAACGGGTGGTGGGGCACTTGGGCGCCCAAGGCTGAAGACCACGACCTGCACCGAGATATCGCCAAGGAAAAGGCCGATAGCGCCAAGTATGCCGACGCCTGGAAGACCGGCGGTGGTGGTGTGTGGACGACGCCGGCGTACGACAAGGACCTCAACTCGATCTACGTCTCCGTCGGCAATCCTTCGCCGGACCTCGATGGCAGCATCCGCCCGGGCGACAATCTCTACACCGACGCGGTCGTTTCGATCGATGCCAGCACCGGCAAGACCAACTGGTACTACCAGACCGTCCCCCACGACGTCTGGGACCTCGACGCTACGTCGCCCCCGGTCGTCACCACGCTGGGTGGCAAGAAGGTCGTGGTGCACGCCGGCAAGACCGCGTGGGTCTACGTTCTCGACGCCGCCACCGGCAAGCTGGTCCGCAAGAGCGACAATTTCACTCCGCAGGAGAACATGTTCGCTCTGCCGAGCGACAAGGGTACCCGGATGCTCCCGGGCGCCAACGGCGGCGCGGAGTGGTCTCCCATCGCGATCGACCCGACGCTCGGCTACGCCTTCGTGGCCGGCCTGCACCAGCCGATGAACTACATCACCCATACCGCACCGTATGAGAAGGGCAAGCTCTGGCTCGGATCGGCCTTCGTCGCGATCCCGGGTGAAGAGCAGTACGGGCTCTACTCCGCGGTCAACCTCAAGACGGGCAAGATCGCCTGGCAGAACAAGGTGCCCCAGCCCATGATGGGCGGCGCCCTCGCTACGGCCACCGGACTCACCTTCACCGGTGAAGGAAACGGCAACTTCAACGCCTACAACTCGAGGACCGGAAAACTGCTGTGGCAGTTCAACGGCGGCGCCGGCTGCAACTCCGCGGCGATGACGTTTATGCACGGGGGTGAGCAGTTTATCGCCGTGGCCTGTGGCGGCAACTTCCAGCTCAGCTATCCGCTGGGCGACGCGGTCCTGGTCTTCGGTCTTCCGAAGCGCGTCGTAGCCAGGAGATAAGTCATCCAAGCTCGGCCGGCCGGGATCCCGGAGTTTGGTTCCTTGTCGGCCGGTGCGTTGAGAGCTATGGCAGGCACACGGTGGTTCTGGATGGCATTGCTGGTGGCGGGAGTTCTGACCGGAGCGGCATGGTCCCGGCAAGAGCCCCCTCGTCACTGGCTCGGCGTCAACGGCGCCGACTGGCGACGGATGGAGCCGGACGTACGGCTTGCCTATGTCGAGGGATTCCTTGCCGGAGCGGCGCTGGGTCAGGCCGCCGCTGGAGCTCGGGACTCAGCCCAGGTTCGGATGGCCCTCGAGAAGCTGAGCCGGGATGGCGGGCTCCGCTTCCCCTTCGGCGTCAACGTGTATTCGAGTCGCATCAGTGATTTCTACTGGTGGAAAAACCACGTCCCCCTACCCACGTGGCACGCTTTCCTGGAGGTGAACACAGCGATTGGCCGTCCGATTACCGATACACTGCCGTAGGATTGCTGGTGCTTGATCGAGTCGTGGCTTTGATCCCGAAGTTGAGCAGTCGTTGGCGGGCATCCTTACTCTGAGGGAGATGCACCTATGAAGCGAGTCGCACTGTTGTGTATGGGTTTGGCGATGGGCGTGGCGAGCGCCGCCGAGGCACAGCTGACGATGCACATGAGTAACGGCTGGAGCTTCACGTTCAGTGGCAACGTGAACGCCTTCCTGGTCTATGAAAAGCCGAGTGACAACGCGGCTCCGACTGCGACGCCCGGCGGCATCGTTGCGGCGGGCGGCGATGGTGCTACCCGTATCCGTACCGGCCTGCTCCCGGCCTTCGCGGTATTCGATGCCAAGGGCAAAGAGGGGAACACAGATCTCGGCGTGCATTTCGGGTTTGCGCCTCAGATTCAGTGCGGACCGACGAATAGCGTGGGCGGGGCGCTGCACGACTGCTTCGGCGCCCAGATCGACATGCGCCAGGTCTACCTGACGGTGGGTGGCTCCTGGGGAACGATCCTCGCGGGCCGCGAGCTCGGACTGTTCGGCCGGCAGAACATCCTGACCGACCAGACCCTCTTCGGCGTCGGCGCCACGGGTGGGCAGCTCTCCGGTGGCACGACCCTGGGACGCATTGGATTCGGGTACATCTATCCCCAATTCAAGGCCCAGATGACCTACAGCACGGCCGCGGGCCGGCCCTTCCAGCTCTCGATCGGCCTGTTCGATCCGGCCATCAACGGGCCGTACACCTCGATCGAGCTTCCACGGGTGGAGGCCGAGGGTGTGTGGAGCGCTGGGAACACCAAGGTCTGGGTGGGCGGGCTGGTGCAGAACAACGGCGGGGGCGGCGCAACAGACGAGAAGGCGACCTCTTGGGGTGGCAGCGGCGGCGTCCGCTTCGGCAACCCGACCTTCTCACTCACGGCCAGCGGCTATTACGGCAAGGGCCTCGGAACCACCCTGCTGTACGCCAGCAGCACCGGCGGCACCCTTGGCGATGACCTGCGGAAGTCCATGGGCGGGATCGGTCAGGTGACCTTTACCCCGTCCAACAGCAAGATGACCGTGGCAGGCAGCTGGGGTATCAGCATTCTCGAAAACGCCGACGGAGAAGCCGCTTTCAAGACCAAGAACTGGCTGGCTTCGGGCGGCATCTACTACCAGGCCACCAAGTCGCTCAAGGCGGTCGGCGAGTTCAACTATGCCGTTACCGGCGACGACAGCGATCTCACCGACGACAACAAGTCCATCGCTCCAGCCGTCGGCCTGATGCTGTTCTTCTAGACCAGAACCTTCAACCGCAGTGCACGACGGCCTCCCGCACGGGAGGCCGTCGTTTTTTCGGAGTCCTTCGGGAGCGGCGCCGGTTGACCTTGGGTACATTACCGCCACTCTCATTCAACCCTGGAGCAGTCGATGCGTTACCGTGTGTTTCTCGGCGCTGCCGTGCTCCTGGCGGGGTGCGGCAAGGCCCTCTCCACTCCGGTCAGCGCTCGGACGGCGGCGGGGCCGGACGATACCTTTTCCTGCGTGAAGAAGCAGCTTGGAGAGCTGGGCTACCGCCAGACCTCGAGCGACGTGGGCGAGCACCGGATCACCGTCACCAAGATCGACTCCAAGTCGCGCCGGTCGGATGTTCAGTTCCGCCGCATCCTCAACAAGCTCGACGTCGACGTGTCGGCCACAGCGGAGGGTCAAACGAGCATCGACGTCCTGCCCCGCACCTTCGCGGAGTACACCACTCAGCGCGGCCCAACCGAGGTTCAGGAGAAGGCATCGGAGTTGGTCAAGGCGGACGCACAACTGCTGCTGGAACGGTGCCGCAGCTAGCTCCCGGCTGGCCGCCCCTGCTAGTTTCCACGTCGAACCAAACAGGCAGCCATGTACCAACCGGTGAGGAGACCGCAGTGGGAGTTCCGCTGGTCCAACTGACGCGATCGGCTTCCAGCGATCCAGTCCCGGCGCCCTTAATTCCTGCCCGTAAGCCCAGCTGGCTCAAGGTGAAGGCGCCCGGCGGTGCCAACTACGTCCGCTTGAAGGGCATGATGCGCGAGCTCGGCCTGCACACGGTGTGCGAGGAGGCCCGCTGCCCGAACGTGGGTGAGTGCTGGGAGCACGAGGCCGCCACCTTCATGATTCTGGGCGACGTGTGTACCCGCAACTGTACCTATTGCGCCGTTTCCCACGGCACCCCCAAGGCGTTTGACCCCCTGGAGCCGGTGCGGCTGGCGGAAGCGGTGGCGCGCATGGGACTCCAGCACGTGGTGATCACCTCGGTGGACCGGGACGACCTGCCCAATGGCGGTGCGGAGGCGTTTGCCGGCTGCATCACCCAGATCCGGCGGCGTCTGCCGGAGACGTCGGTCGAAGTGCTCATCCCGGACTTCAAGGGCTCCGAGCAGGCACTCGGCATCGTGATGGAGGCCCGTCCCGACATCCTCAACCACAATCTCGAGACCGCCGAGCGGCTCTATCGCATGGCGCGGCCCGGGGGGCGATACGACCGCGCCCTACGACTGCTGGCGAACGCACGGCGCATGGCCCCGGACGGGCTGACCAAGTCCGGGGTGATCCTCGGCATGGGAGAGGAATGGGACGAGGTGGTCACCTGCATGCGCGACCTCCGGTCCAGCGACGTCAACATCATTACGTTGGGCCAGTATCTGCGTCCCTCCGGGAGCCACATGCCGGTGGCCCGCTATTACACGCCGGACGAGTTCGCCGAGCTGCGCCAACTCGGCCTGGGCATGGGCTTCTCTCACGTCGAGGCCAGCCCGCTCACCCGCTCCTCCTATCACGCATGGGAGCAGGTGGCCGCCGCCAAAGGCGGCGGTCATCCCGAGCGCAGCGAGGGACCTCTCAAATCCATGGCGGAACAGCGCTAATGGCCGGCTCGACCGTCGCCCGCACCAAAGCCAAGCCCACGGGACTCGACCCCGCCCGCGCCGACGAGTACCGCCGCTGGCTGCGCCAGATGCTGCTGATCCGCCGCTTCGAGGAGAAGGCCGGCGAAGCGTACAGCCTCGGCAAGGTCGGCGGATTCTGCCATCTTTACATCGGCCAGGAGGCGGTGGCAGTCGGCAGCCTCGCCGCGCTGGGTCCCGACGATTACATCACCTGCTCCTACCGTGAGCACGGCCACGCACTGGCGAGGGGCATCTCGTCCCAGGCCGTCATGGCCGAGCTGTTCGGCAAGGCGGCCGGTTGCACCGGTGGCAAGGGCGGCTCGATGCACCTGTTCGACGCCTCCTTGGGCTTTCTGGGCGGCCACGCCATAGTGGGAGGGCACATCCCCTTGACCACCGGGATGGCGTTTGCCGTCAAGTACCGGGGCACCCGCCAGGTGGCGGTCTGCTACTTCGGAGAGGCGGCGGTAAATAACGGCGCCTTCCACGAGGCGCTCAACATGGCGGCGCTCTGGAAGCTTCCCGCGATCTACCTCTGTGAGAACAACCGCTACGGCATGGGCACCGCGCTCGAGCGCGCCAGCGCCCTGTACGACATCTCGGAGCGGGCCTGCTCCTACGACATGGCCAACGAGGTGGTGGACGGACAGGATGTGCTGACGATGAACGCTGCCATGGAGCGAGCCGTGCAGCGGGCGCGGAATGAGAAGCTCCCCACCCTGCTCGAGGTCCGCACCTACCGCTTCATGGGCCACTCGATGTCCGACCCCATCCATGGCCATTATCGCACCCGGGAGGAAGTCGAAGAGCAGCGCAAGCGCGACCCGATTGCGGTCTGGTCGCAGCGGCTGATCGCGGACGGGCTCATGGATGAAAGCGCGATGCGGGCGATGAACACGGACGTGATGGAGGAGGTCGAGGACGCCTACCAGTTCGCCGATCAGGCGCCGGATCCCGCGCCGGAGGCGTTGTATAAGGACGTGTATGCCGATTCTTAGCGGGGCGGCGGGGCGGGTGCCCTCTGGGCGGGTGGGCGGCGGGGCAGGAGGCCTGTTTGAGGCTTCGTGTCCTCTCGTGGTGTGCTTTGACTGCCCCCCTGCCCCGCAACCCCGCTGATGGCTGTCGTCACGTATCGAGATGCCCTCAATCAGGCACTCCGGGAGGAGATGCAGCGGGATCCAAACGTCTTCCTCATGGGCGAAGAGGTCGGGGTCTATCAAGGTGCCTACAAAGTCAGCCGCGGCCTGCTCGATGAGTTCGGCCCGATGCGGGTGGTCGATACGCCGATCACCGAGCTGGGGTTCGCCGGGGTCGGGGTCGGAGCCGCCATGGTCGGCCTTCGCCCCGTTATCGAGTTCATGACCTGGAACTTCGCACTGCTCGCGGTAGACCAGCTGGTCAACTCGGCGGCAAAGATGCGCTATATGTCGAACGGCCAGGTTGGAGTGCCGGCCGTGTTCCGCGGACCGGGTGGGTCGGCCCTCCAGCTCGCCTCGCAGCACTCGCAGGCGTTTGAGAGCTGGTACGCCCATATCCCCGGCCTCAAGGTGGTGATGCCCGCCACGCCGGCGGACGCAAAGGGGCTGCTCAAGAGCGCCATCCGGGACGACAACCCGGTGATCTTCATCGAGGGCGAGATGCTGTACAACCTCAAGGGGGAAGTGCCCGAGGGCGAGCATGTCGTTCCGCTCGGCCTGGCCGATGTGAAGCGGGAGGGCAGCGACGTGACAATCATCTGCCACTCGAAGAGTGTCGGTGTGTCGCTCAAGGCCGCCGAGCAACTGGCCAAGGATGGGATCAACGCCGAGGTGGTGGATCTACGGACGATCCGGCCGATGGACACGGAAGCAGTGCTCGCCTCGGTCGCCAAGACCCACCGGTGCGTCGTGGTCGAGGAAGGCTGGCCATTCGCCGGCATCGGAGCGCAGGTAGTCGACACCATTCAGCGCGAGGTGTTCGATGAGCTCGACGCTCCGGTGCTGAGGGTCACCGGCGCCGATGTCCCGATGCCCTACAACAAGCAGCTGGAGAAGGCCGCCAAGGCCGACCCGGCAAAGGTCATCAGCGCGGTGAATCAGGTTTTGTATAGGGAGTGAGTCAGGAGTCAGGAGTCTGGAGTCTGGCGCGATAACAGCGCGAAACCTGACTCCGGACTCCCGACTCCCGACCTCTTACTCAAGTGGAATAGCGAATGACAACCAAGGTCGTGATGGAGGCCCTCTCCCCTACCATGGAGGAAGGGCGCCTGGTCGAATGGAAGAAGCAGGAAGGCGAAGCCGTCGCCGTGGGAGACGTGCTCGCCGAGGTGGAGACCGACAAGGCGGTCATGGAGCTCGTGGCCCGCGCGGCGGGGACACTGCTCAAGCACGTGGTCGAGGCCGGCGCGACCGTGCCGGTGTCCGAGCTGGTTGCCGTCATCGGCGAGCCAGGCGAGGAGGTCAGTGGGGCAGCGGGGCCGCCAGGCAGCGGGGCGGATGGACAGCGGGGCAGCGGGGCAGAGGAGCAGCGGGGCGGAAAAGAGTCGCAGGCCACGCAGCCATCTCCCGGCGAGAACCGGCCGACCGCCATGCCGCCCGCGCCGTCGGCCCCGGTCGCCTCGGAAGAGCGGCGTCCTGCAGAAAAGCCGGCCCCGCGGGAAGATAACGGTGCCAAAGCCGCGCCCGAGAGGATCAAGGCCTCACCGCTCGCCCGCCGGATCGCGGCGGAGCGTGGTGTGGACCTGGTCGGGATAAAGGGATCGGGTCCCGAAGGACGAGTTGTAGCCCGCGACCTCGAGGCCGCTGCCGCGCCAGCTCCGGCACGTGTGAGCGCAGCTCCCTCTATCACTGCCCCGCTGCCCCGCAGCCCATCCGCCCAGGGGGCGCCCGCCCCGCCGTATACAGATATCCCTCTCACCCAGATCAGGAAGACGATCGCGAGGCGGCTGGCCCAGTCGATCGGCCCGGTTCCCACGTTCTATCTCACGAGCGAGGTGGACATGGAGCGGGTCTCCGAGGCGCGGGAAGCGTTGACAGCGGGGCCGCGGGGCAGCGGGGCCGCGGGGCAGGAAAGCAAGGTGTCGTTTAACGACATCGTCATCAAGGCAGTTGCCATGGCGCTGCGGCAGCATCCGGCCTGCAACGCCTGGTGGCAGGACGATCACATCCGCTACTGGAACGAGGTGCACGTGAGCATGGCGGTGGCGGTGGAGGAGGGGCTGATCACCCCGGTGATCCGGCACGCCGACCAGAAGACCCTTCGGGAGATCGCGGGGGAGGCCCGGGACCTCGCCACCCGCGCGCGGGAGCGCCGGCTCAAGCCCGAGGAGTACACCGGCGGCACCTTCACCGTTTCCAACCTGGGCATGCTCGACATCGACGAGTTCACCGCGATCATCAATCCGCCCGAGACCGGCATTCTGGCGGTCGGCCGCATGGCGGAGAAGCCGGTGGCGCACGAGGGGGCGGTTGCCATCCGGCGCCGGATGCGGCTTACCATGTCCTGCGACCACCGGGTGATCGACGGCGCGACCGGAGCCCAGTTTCTGAAGACGTTGAAGGGGATGCTCGAAAATCCCTTGGCGCTTGTTTGGTAAGAGCGTAACGCTTTTTCTAACTCATGAGGACACTTTGGCAACTCAGTTCGACGTGATCGTGGTCGGTGGGGGGCCGGCCGGCTATGTCTGCGCCATACGCGCAGCGCAGCTCGGGCTCGCAACGGCCGTGATCGAGCGAGACAAGCTCGGCGGCGTGTGTGTGAACATCGGCTGCATCCCGACCAAGGCTCTGCTTCACAGCGCCTACGTGGCCGGCCTCCTTGCCCACGATGCCAAGGAACTGGGAATCGAGGTCGGGAGCGTAAAGACCGACTACGGCGTGGCCATGCGGCGGTCACGCAAGGTCTCGGAACAGAACTCCAAGGGAGTGGAGTTCCTGCTGAAGAAGCACAAGGTGACGGTGGTGAAGGGAACCGGGGTGCTGGGGCGCAATCGCAGCGTGCGAGTGGGCAAGGACGAGTATCAGGCACGCAAGGCGGTCGTGATCGCCACCGGGTCGCGGGTCAAAGGCATTCCCCAGATCGGCCTCGAGATCAACAAGACCACCGTGATCAGCTCGGATGAAGCCCTGTTCCTCGAGACCCAGCCGAAGACCCTCGCTATCGTGGGTGCCGGCGCGGTGGGCTGTGAATTCGCCGATATCTTCCACGCCTTCGGCAGCAAGGTGACCCTTCTCGAGGCCCTGCCCCGCATCCTTCCGCTGGAGGACGCCGAGTCATCCGACACACTCACCAAGAGCTTCAAGAAGCGCGGGATCGCCGTCGTTGCCGGGGCAAAGGTGAAGCAGGCCACCGTCGCCAAGGACAAGGTGACGCTCGAGGTCGAGGTGGGAGGAAAGAGCGAGTCGATCGAGGCCGAGAAGGTACTGATGGCCGCGGGCCGGGCGGTGAACACCGAGAATCTTGGTCTCCAGGAAGCCGGCGTGCAGCTGACCGAACTCGGGTTTATCAAGGTGAACCTGGCAACCCTGGAGACGACGGCACCGGGCGTCTATGCCATCGGCGACGTGGCGGGTCCGCCGATGCTGGCCCACAAGGGAAGTCGTGAAGGGATGGTGATCGCCGAGCTGATCGCCGGGCATCACCCCCAGCCGATCAAGTACGACAACGTTCCCAGCGTCACTTACTGTCATCCCGAGGTTGCCAGCATCGGCATGACCGAGGAGCAGGCCAAGGAGCGGAAGCTGGAGTATCAGGTCGGCCGCTTTCCCTTCAGCGCCAACGGCCGGGCCCGGACTACCGGCGAGACCGAGGGCTTCGTGAAGATCATTCGGGACAAGAAGTACGGCGAGATCCTCGGCGCCCACATCGTGGGCGGCCATGCCTCCGAGATCATTCACGAACTGGCTGTGGCCCGGCAGAACGAATACACGGTGGAGGAAGTCGATCTCACCATCCACGCCCATCCCACTCTTTCCGAGGCGATCGCCGAGGCGGCGCTGGATTCGATGGGCCGGGTCGTGCATATCTGAGTGAGGAGTGAGAGGTGAAGCGTAGGGGGACGCTGAGCTTCCTGGCGGCCGCGCTCGCCTGCGCCCTCTCGGCGGGGCTGATGGTGGTCACGGCCACGGTGCTCCTGGTCGAGGCGCTCCGGGTTGACGCCAACCAGGAAAATCTGACACTCCGGCTCTACCTTCTCTTCGGCGGCACCCTCTCTGGAATCGTGTTGGCCGGGTGGGCCGCGTGGCGCCTGCTCGGCCCAATCGAATCGGCCTACCGGCGTGGCGGTCTGGCGATGGTCTCCGGCTTCTCCACCGTGCTCCTTATGCTCATCTGCATCCCCATCAACCACCTGCTCGGCCGCACCGGTCTGATCATCCTCCTGGCGCTGAGCGCGCTTGCCGCGGCCCTCCTGGCGCGGCGAGCCCGGCGCCTGGGAGCGACTGCATGACGGCGCGACTCGTGGTGCAGGATCTCGGCCGCCGGGCCTACGGCGAAGTACTCGAGCTGCAACGGGCCCTCTGCCAGCAACGCATCGCGGGTGAGATCGAGGAGGACGTTCTCCTGCTGGTGGAGCACGATCCCGTGGTGACGTTGGGCCGGGGAACCCGCGCGGCGAGTCTGCCGCTGCCCCGACTAGAGCTGGAGCGGCGCGGGGTCGAGGTATTCGAGGTGGAACGCGGAGGGGACGTCACTTTCCATGGCCCGGGGCAGCTGGTGGGCTATCCCGTTATGGACCTGCGGCAACACCGGCAGGACCTGCACTGGTATCTCCGCCGGCTCGAGGCGGGACTGATCGCCGCCCTGGGCCGACTGGGGGTGGAGGCGGGGCCGAACCCAGGGCTGACCGGGGTGTGGACCCAAGGCCGGAAGATCGCCAGCATCGGAATTCACGTGAAGCAGTGGGTGACGTTCCACGGCTTTGCCCTCAACGTGAGCACCGACCTCTCCTACTTCGATCTCATCGTTCCCTGTGGGATCAAGGATGTAACCATGACCAGCGTTGCCCGGGAGCTCCGCCGGGATGATTCAGTCGCCCTCTGGGAAGAGACTCGCCGCGCAGTCACCACAGAAATCGCTGAAGCGTTCCAGCTCCAGCCGGTTGAGACCCACCCCTTGGCAATTATGTAATTTTTTTTGACGACAGAGGCACAGAGAAGCCGGTGTCCGCTCCTTCCGCCTCGCTCCTTGTTCCGCCCGGTTGCCTTCTGGAGACTAATGAGTTTTTCTCCCTACCATGCCTGATTCGACCCGACGCCCCTCGCCTGACGCCCAGGCGGACCAGCGGATCCAGGAGATTCTGCGCGCGGCCGACAGTTGGTCGCGGGAGGCGCCGGGGACGCTCATGCCGGCCATCCGGGCCGTGTGCATCCGCCTGGCGGAAATGGTCGCCGATCAGCGGAATTACCTGGCCCCCCTGCCGGAGCCGCTGGAGACCGAGCGCCGGCAGGTCCTGTCGATGGTGGCCGACCGGTTACGCTCGAAGCCGGTGACGGAGGGGGTGGACCAGCACCTCAAGGCGCTGGAAGAGCTGGAGCTTCGCTCGACCGGATCGTGGGCCATCGTGGCCTCGGCCCAGACCGAATGGATCACCACCGCCATCCGGTACCTGGAGGGCCAGGCGGTCGCCCTTCCGGCCGGGGAGCGGCCGGACCCCTACTGGGCCGATGACGTTGTGGCGGGGATCATCGCCTCGGTGCGCGCGCTCATCGGGGTAGATGAGCTCCACGCGCGCACCGAGGCCCGTTACTCCGGACCGGTCAAGCGCATCACGCCCGACGAAGAGTAGCCGGGCGACTCCCGCCCGCCCTTCTCGCCAAACAGCTCGAAGAACCGGCCGAAGATCTCGATCCCGCTCCAGAGCTGGCGGAGGTCGAGCTTCTCGTTTGGTGAGTGGAGCCCGTCATCGGGGAGACCGATGCCGGTAAGAATCACCGGCGCCCCGCCGAGCCCCAGCTCAGGGACAATCGGAATCGATCCGCCGGCCCGCACCTGCACCGCCCTCCGTCCTTCTACCGCCTCGAAGGCCTCGTTCAGGATCTCGAAAGCGGGATGGCCGACGTCCACCTCAACCGGGTCACCCCCATGCAGCAGCGTCACCTTTACTTCGGCCCACTCGGGGGCCAGCGCGGCCACCGCCAGCTGCAGGGCCCGTCCTACCTCCTCCACCTGCTGGCCCGGCACCAGTCGCAGGCTCACCTTGGCCGTAGCCTGGGCCGGGATGACGGTCTTGGCTCCGTCGCCGATGAAGCCCCCCTTGATCCCGTGTATCTCGAAGGTGGGCAGGGCCCAGACCCTCTCGTACACCGTCCGATCGGTGAGGCCGGTGAGCGCCTTGCCCGTGACCTCCTCCGTGAGAAAGCGCTCCTGGTCGAAGGGCAAGCGCCTCCAGGTGTCGAGCTCCTCGCTGGACGGGGGCTGGACCGCCTCGTAGAGGCCAGGAATCTGGATTTCGCCGGTCTCCGACTTCAGCTTGCCAAGTATCCGGACCAGCGTCTCCAGGCCATTCGGCGCCACGCCACCATAGGTCCCGGAGTGGAGATCGCGCTCCAGCGTCCGGACTGAGATCTCGGCGTAACAGAGCCCCCGCAGCGCGGTGTACACGGCGGGCCAGCCCGGCGCATAGTAAGACATATCGCACACCAGGGCGGCATCAGCCCGGGTTCGCTCCGGCTCGTTGTGCAGCAGGTCGAAAATGACCCGGCCGCCGCACTCTTCCTCTCCCTCGAAGATGAAATGCACGTTGAGGGGAGGCAGCCGCCTGGGGTCGAGCACCGCTTCATACGCCTTGAGCAGACAGAACACCTGCCCCTTGTCATCGGCGGCGCCGCGGGCGTAGAGCCTGCCGTCTCGCACCGTGGGCGTGAAGGGCTCGGTGATCCACTCGTCGAGCGGGTCGGGCGGTTGGACGTCGTAATGGCCGTAGATCAGGAGCGTCGGCCGGTCCGGAATCCGGGGACTCTCCGCCCAGACCACCGGGTGGCCCGGCCCCTCGATGATGTTCACGACCGGACAGCCCAGGCTGACCAGGTGGGCGCTCAACCACTCGGCAGCCCTGCGGCAATCGGGAGCGTGCGCCGGGAGCGCGCTGATGCTGGGGATGGAGAGAAATTCGCTCAACTCGCCCAGGAGGCGGGTCTGCTCGCGTTGGACAAAGCTTCGATCCATTGAGATTTCCTAGTGAGTGGAATCTCCGACCGCCTGTCCCAGCCGGCTGTAGGCGCTGTCGCCCTCGACGCCCTCCATCAACCTCCCGAGCGCACTGACGCTTTGCCGGACATCGCCCCCGTGCTGCTCGAACCAACGGTCGAAGAGATCCAGCCTGGTGCGATAGATCCGTGCGCCGATCAGTTGGGCGTTATTGATGGGACGCTCAGCCATCCGGCCGACACGAAAGGTGCGAAACCGCAGCCCGACGGGGCCGGTAAGCTGGGCCCGGGCCCAGGTGCCGGCCTCCCTGCGTCCCGCGTCGAGTGCGGCCGAATCCGGCTTGTGACGGTAGAGCGAATCCAGGCGGCGCACCAGGGCCGAGTAGTAATCGCCCAGCACGATCTCGTCGTGCCAACGGTTGGCCGCGTGGGTGGCGTTGACGCTGTCGCCGCGCTCCCGGAAGAAGGCCTCGGCGGAGCGGTAGCCAACCATCTGGGCAAAGCTCTCGTTGAACGGCGTGGCGCTCTTTACGTACAGCGTGTTGTGCGCGATCTCGTGGAAGACGGTGGCGGCCAGCTCGACCGAGTCACCCGAGATGGCCGTGGAGAGAAGCGGATCCTCGAACCACCCGAGAGTCGAGAACGCGCCGGAGGGGCGGAGATAGATGTCATATCCCCGGGCGGCAAACCGGTCGGCCTCTCGCCGTGCCGCACGAGGATCGAAGAACCCCTTATAGGGTATCCGGCCGACGATGGGGTACTTCCAGGTGTGGGGGCAGATACAGTCCCGGGGAGCGGCCTGGAGCACGAGAAGCAAAGTGTCGCGGCCCACGTCGGAATAGGACGTGTAGGTCTCCTTGGCTTCGAGCCCGAGTCGCGCGGCATAGTCGCGGGACGCGAGAACGAGCCCGAGCGTCTGGCGAAGCACGGGATCGGTGGCACTGTCTCGCACCAGCCGGGCGATAGGCTGCCGCGATTGCAGAATTCGAGTCTCCTCGAAACCGGCCCGGGTCACGTAGCGAACATCCTCGCTGGCGAGGTAGGCGGTTCCGTACCCGGCAAACAACGCAGCGACCAGGGCGAAGAAGACCATTCGCTTCACCGAATCCGAACCAGGCCGATGCGCGCATCGACCGTTGGCGAGACCGGCTCGGTCCCCGATGGCCCGCTCAGCAGGAGATCCACCACCGGTGCGCTGCCGGCCTGGGTCACCAGCACGTGCCGGCCCGACCCGGCCCGCAGCACTTCGGTGTGGCTGTAGCCATTGCCGGTGGTGTTGTCAGGAATCAACGGAAAGGAACGGCCCATCGAGTCGGGAAAAACCTGGCGGAAGTTCCAGGTCTTGTAGCGCAGTCGCGAGCCGGGCTGGTCGAACCCGGGGAGATCGTCCAGGTAGTTGGCCATCTGCCACTCAGGAATCAGGACTGAGAAGGCGACGCCGGTCTGGGCAACCACGTTGGTGGCACCCACCAGGCTGGTGGCGACCAGGCGTCGAGTGAGGTCGGTGCCCAGGACGCTGTCACTGGCAAAGTGATCCGCCAGCCAGCGCACGAAGAGCCAGTTCGCGCCTCGTTCCTCCAGCTTGCCGGTAGAGCTCCCGGGCTCGATCAGGAAAAAAGCTTCGGTGGAGTCCAGATAGGCGAACGCGTTGGGAATGTCCCCGTCTGCCAGAAAATCCTGGTAGCAGGACCCGGACGGGCACTCCACGGCCGGCAGGCGCCGTGCCCCAAGCTCCTCGGCGAAATGGGAAAGGCCTTCATTCAGCCAGGTGTCCTCCGAACTGAAACGTCGAATCAGCCGGTGCTGGTTGAAGCTGATCATGTGCTGGAATTCGTGAATAAAGGTCGCCGGCAGGCGCTGGCGGGCGAACGCTTCGGTGATGTCGCAGTCCGGATTGCTTGGGTCTGGAACCAGGCCGTAAAAGATCTCGGCTTCGTTCGAGCCCGGATTGTTCATCGAGCGCGGCAGCAGATCGGCTCCGAAGAAATACCCGAGGATGACGCTGCCGGTGGCGTTGCAGCCGGGGCTCAAGGCATTCACCCGATGAGTCAGGAGTACGATGACCACGCCGTTGGCGTCGATGTCCGACTCCCGGCCGAAGGCTGTGGTGTCGATCGGATAGAGAAAGTCGTCGAACAACGTGCTCACGTCGGCCAGGACCTGAACGGAGTACCCGCCCGTGGGCGCGTCATTATCCACGAAGATCGCGACCCGCTGGGCCACGACGCGGGCAGTGGCGGTCGCGTCCACGAAGTTGTCGCAGGTCGGCGTGGAACAGACCTTGAACGTGCGCACCTCGTTGACCACCGGTGGGACCGTGGCCGAGGCGGTCACCCGTCCCCGGTCGAAGAGCGCCTCAGACGGGCTCCGGGAAAGGGCTCGTTCCCGCTCTCGAAGCATGGTGTGGAAAGCAGCGGCTCGCAGCGGTGGCCGGAACGCAGATAGCAGCGGAGATGGGGCCTGCCGCGCCGCGGCTGCCAGGGAAGACCCGGTGATCCTGTAGGGGGCGTCCACCCCTGGGTCCGTCTCACTTCCCTCCGTGGCAACCGGCACGTAGAGGTGTTGCGCGCCGGATGAACCAGCCGCGGGCAGGCGAACGCAGGCATCGTCCTGATTGGGGTCGAGAATGCGGTGCTCGCCTACCGCGAGGGCTTCGGCGTTGGTGGCGGTACAATCCAGCGAGGGGCCCGGTCCTGGACCCGTCCCGTTGCTGCAGGCGACAAGCAAACAACCGCCAAATACAGCCATCAGAAACGAGCGCGGACTTCGCACGTGAGGAGCACTCCTGGTAGCTGGAGTAGGGGAACCGGGACCGGGAGGGCCATCCGAAGATCTGCAGCAAAATAAAGCGCCGCAAGGGCTTTTGACAATCGCACAACCTGCCGGTAGGTTCTCTCCGTGCCCGAGAACAAACGGTTGTCGGCGGTCAGGTTCGGTGCTGACGGACTGGTGCCGGTCGTGACCCAGGAGAGCCGTTCCGGCGACGTCCTGATGGTCGCGTTCGCCAACCGGGACGCGCTCGATCGCACCCTCACCACCGGCTTGGCTCACTACTACAGCAGATCCCGCGGCGTGCTGTGGCAGAAGGGCGAGACCTCAGCCCATATCCAGCGCGTCGTCGAAGTCCGGCTGGATTGCGATGGCGACACCATCCTGTATCGGGTGGAGCAGACCGGGCCGGCCTGCCATACCGGAACGCGGACCTGCTTCTCTACAGTTATCAGCGGGGCGGGTGCCCCCTGGGCGGGTGGACAGCGGGGCAGTGAGAGTGTTGCCGAAGAAGATCCCGGCGGACATGTGCTGAGCCGGCTGGCCCGGACAATCGCTCGGCGCGCGGCCGAGCGGCCCCAGGGGTCATACACGGCCGAGCTGCTGGCCCAGGGCATCGGAAAGGCCTCGCAGAAGGTGGGCGAGGAAGCGGTCGAAGTGGTTGTAGCGGCAAATTCGGAGGACGACGCCCGTCTCGCGTCCGAGGCGGCCGATCTCCTCTATCATCTCTTGGTGCTCCTCCAGGCTCGCGGTGTTCCGTTAGACGCCGTCTTGCGGGAGCTTGATTCCAGGAGCAAGTAGTCGAGGGTCTAGAGTCGAGAGTCTAGCAATGATCCGTGATCTCTGCCGGGTAGACCCTAGACTCTAGACTTCAGACTTTGACTGTCGAGATAAATGTCTTTCGTCCATCTCCACACCCACAGCGAATACTCTCTACTCGACGGGGCCAACCGGATCCCTGATCTGGTCGCGCACGTCAAGAAGCTTGGCATGGACAGCCTGGCCGTCACCGACCACGGCAACATGCACGCTGCGTGGACCTTCTATGAGCACGCCAAGGCGCAGAAGATCCGGCCGATTCTCGGCTTCGAGGCCTATCTGGCCTTTGGCCCACGGACCGCGCGGGAGAAGCCTCCGGGAGCGCCCGCGCCGTACAGCCACCTCGTCCTGCTGGCCAAGAATCGCACCGGCTACCGGAACCTGATCCGGCTCACATCCATCGGCTTCGTCGAGGGATTCTATCGCCGCCCCCGGATCGATCGGGAGGTGCTCGCCGCCCACTCCGAGGGGCTCGTGTGTCTGGCCGCGTGTCTCTCGGGGGAGGTGGCGCTCCATCTCCGGCAGGGAAGGTTCGAGGAGGCCAAGCGGAGCGCGGAGTGGTTCAGCCGGACCTTCGGGCCGGGCGGGTTCTGGCTCGAGATCCAGCAGCACGGGATCCCGGAAGAACGGCTGGTCACCGAGGGGATGCTGCGTCTGGGCCAGGAGCTCGGCATCGGCGTGGTAGCCACGAACGATGCCCACTACCTCAAACGGGAGGATGCCGAGTCGCACGACGTGCTGCTCGCCATCGGCACCGGCAGCGATCTGGACGACCCTAAGCGCTTCCGGTTCACCGGCGAGGAATCGTACGTCAAGTCCGAAGCGGAGATGCAGGCGCTGTTTCCGGACCGGCTGGACACGCTAGCCAACACCACCGTCGTAGCCGACCGGTGCGAGTTCGACTTCGAGAAGCGGTACTTTCTGCCCGAGTTCCCCCGCCCCACCGAGTACTCCTCCGACGAGGCTCTGCTCAACCATCTGGCGACAAGCGGAGCCGAGCGGCGCTACGGGCTGCCCTGGTCCGACGTGGTCCGGGACCGCCTCGCATACGAGCTTGGCGTCATCAACACGGCTGGATACGCCGGCTATTTCCTCATCGTGCAGGACTTCATCGCCGCGGCGCGCCAGCGAGGAATCCCGGTTGGCCCAGGCCGGGGGTCCGTCGCCGGCTCGCTGGTGGCCTTTGCGCTCGGGATCACCGACGTCGATCCGCTGAAGTTCGACCTGCTGTTCGAGCGGTTCCTGAATCCTGAGCGGGTGTCGATGCCGGACATCGACGTCGACTTCTGCTTCGAGCGCCGCGGCGAGGTGATCGAGTACGTGCGGGAGCGCTACGGCCGGACGAGCGTCGGCCAGATCGTCACCTTCGGCACCATGAAGGCCAGGGCAGCGGTCAAGGATGTCGCCCGCGTCCTCAGAATTCCTCCGGGCGAGGCCGACCGGATCACCAAGTTGATCCCCTCGGGTCCGGCCTACAGCCTTACGGTGCCAGAGGCCGCCAAAAAGGTGGACGAGCTGCGCGACTTGATCCGGGACAACCCCTCCTATGAGCGCCTCATTACGCTGAGCTCGCGGATCGAGGGGATCTCCCGCCACATGTCGGTCCATGCCGCCGGCGTGGTGATCGCCCCCGGTCCGCTCTCCGAGTACGTCCCCGTGTGCACCGCCCCGACCAGGGGCGCCGGCGCCGCCGCCGAAGGCGAATCCATCATCACCCAGTACGAGATGGGCGCGCTGGAGAAGGTCGGCATGCTCAAGATGGACCTGCTCGGCCTCAAGACGCTCACCGTGATCCACGACGCGGTGAACATGATTGCAGCGCGCCACGGCACCAGGCCCGACATGGAGGCGCTGACGTTCGACGATCCCAAGGTCTACGAGCTGCTGCGGCAGGGCCGGACCGCGGGAGTCTTTCAGTTCGAGTCACCGCTGGCCACCGATACGCTTCGCGCCATGAAGTGTGACCGCTTCGACGATCTGGTGGCCGCCAACGCCCTGCTCCGTCCGGGCCCGTTGGATGCGGGCATGCACACGGTGTTCATCCGCCGGAAGCTGGGTCAGGAGAAGGTGAGCTATCCCCATCCGGCACTCCGGGAGGTGCTCGAACCGACGTACGGCGTCATCACCTACCAGGAGCAGGTGATGCGGATCGCCAACGTGATCGCCGGCTTCAGCCTGGCCGAGGCCGACGTGCTCCGGAAGGCAGTCGGCAAGAAGGATGTCGACCTCATCAAGAAAGAGCTCGCCAGATTCTGCGACCGGGCGGTGGCCCTGGGGCACCCGAAGAAGCTGGCCGACGAGCTGGCGGCTCAGATCGAGACGTTCGGCCGCTACGGCTTCAACAAGTCGCACTCGGTAGCCTACTCGTTCCTCTCCTACCGGACGGCGTGGCTCAAGGCCTACCATCCGGCCGAGTTCATGGCGGCGCTACTCTCCTCCGAGATCGGGAACACCGACAAGGTGGTGCAATACATCAATGAGGCGCGCGAGCTCGGGCTGGAAATCCTCCCCCCCGATGTGAACGAGTCGGGCTTCAAGTTCACCGTCATCGGCGAGCGGCGGATTCGGTTTGGTCTGGGCGCGGTGCGCAACGTGGGCGAAGGAGCCATCGCGTCGATCATCGCAGGGCGGCAGCAGGAACACTACGCCACCCTGGCCGAGCTGGTGGAGCGCATCGACCTTCGGCTCTGCAACAAGCGGGTGCTCGAGTCGCTCGTTGCCGCCGGCGCCTGCGATTCGCTCGGCGGTCACCGCAAACAGCTCATCGAGGTGCTCGAGCCGGCGCTGGCCGAAGCTCAGCTGCTCAACCAGGAGCGCGAAGCGGGACAGGGATCACTCTTCGGGGACGTCGGGAACGACGGGAAGGACGGGAAAGGCGGGAAGGGAGATTCCGGAGATTTCCATCCCGGCCTTCCCGCCCTTTCCGCCCTTCCCGACATTCCCGCCTGGACCGAGGCCGAGCGGCTGGCCAAGGAGAAGGAGGTGCTGGGCTTTTTCATCAGCGGTCATCCGCTGGAGCGCTACCGCGACGAGGTTGAGCTCTTTGGCTCGCGAACTACGGCGACCTTGAGCGAGTGGGGCGAGCAGCAGGTGAGCGTGGCGGCGGTGGTAACCGGGGTCAAGCGGCAGATCTCGAAGAAGACGGGCAAGGAGTACGCCCGGCTGGTGCTGGAGGATTTCCATGGCACCGCCGAGGCCATCGTATTTCCGGACGCCTGGGCCAAGCTCAATCAGACCATCCTGCCTGACTCGGCCTTGCTCCTGACCGGGGGCTACAGCGACCGGGACCGAGGCGAAGATCAGGCTCCCTTCATCGTGGAAACCGCGCGGGAGCTGAGCGACCTCAAGGCCTCGGGGGCCGTTGCCCTCAGCCTCCGGTGGCGCTCTCCCTCGCCATTCCAGCCGGCGGCACTCCAGGCCGTCGCCGCACTCTGTTCAGCGCACCCGGGCCCCACCCCGCTCTATATTGAATGGAGCGATGGCAACGGGGAGGCGGTTCGGCTCCGGTCCCGGCGCGTGCGCGTCGCGGCGGAAGACGACCTCGTTCGTGCCTTGCGGGAGCTCCTCGGCAGCGAATCCGTCCACTACGTAAAGGCGGGATGACCCCGATGGCTTCTGCCTACACTTTGGACTTCGAGAAGCCGCTCCTGGAGCTGGAGCGGCAAATCGATGATCTCAAGCGTATTGGCACCGAGCGGCAGATCGACATCGATGGTGAGCTGCAAGGGCTCCAGAGCAAGCTCGAGTCGCTTCGGGCCGAGATCTACCGGGCGCTCACACCGCTGCAACGGGTGATGGTGGCCCGGCACCCCCGCAGGCCGTACACCCTCGACTATCTCAGCACCATCTTCACCGACTTCATCGAGCTCCACGGCGACCGGCTCTACATGGATGATCCAGCCATCGTCGGCGGCTGGGCACGCCTGGCCGGGGTGTCGGTCATGGTGATCGGCCACCAGAAGGGGCGTGATACCAAGGAAAACCTGAAGCGCAATTTTGGAATGCCCCACCCCGAAGGCTACCGGAAGGCACTCCGTCTGATGAAGCTGGCCGCCAAGTTCGCGGGCCCGGTCATTACGCTCATCGACACGCCGGGCGCGTACCCCGGCCTGGGGGCGGAGGAGCGGGGGCAATCGGAGGCGCTGGCCCGCAACATCCTGGAGATGTCGGCCCTCCCAACCCCCTGTGTCGCGGTGGTCATCGGTGAGGGTGGGTCGGGCGGCGCACTGGCGCTCGGAGTTGCCGATCGCGTGTTGATGCTGGAGAACTCGGTGTACTCGGTAATCTCGCCCGAGGGCTGTGCCGCCATCCTGTGGAAGGACGCCAGCCAGCGCGAGCGGGCAGCCGAGGCACTCAAGATCACCGCGGAAGATCTCCTGCGGCTCAAGGTCATCGACGAGATCGTCAAGGAACCGGTCGGGGGCGCCCACGTCGATCCCGATGGCGCCGGCGAGGCGCTGCGAGAAGCCCTGATCCGCCATGTCACCGAGCTGCGCAAGAGCAAGCCCGACAGGCTGGTCCGGCGGAGGGCCGAGAAGTACGCCGCCATGGGCGCCTACACCGAGGCATGATGTCGCAGACCGTCGAAGTCAGGTTCAAGGGCACCCGCAAGGCTTATTTCGTCTGGGGCGACGAGGCGGACCCCATCAGGGTCAAGGACGCAGTCATCGTCGAGGTGGAGCGCGGCCGAGACCTGGGGCGGGTCACCGCTGTCGGCGACATGGCGGCCAAGAAGTGCGGGAGTGGCTGCTCCAGCTGCGCGGTCGGCGAGACCGCTGCAGAGCCGGAGCCGCCGAAGCCGATCGTTCGACGGGCCACGGCCGATGACCTGAAGGTGCACCGGGAGATCCGGGCCTCGGAGGAAGACGTCCGTCAGAAGGTCATCCAGCGGGTGCGGGCCCACGAGCTCCTGATGAAGGTGAGCGATACCGAATGGCAGTGGGACCGGAACAAGCTGACCATCTACTTCACCGCCGACAAGCGAGTCGATTTCCGGACGCTGGTGCGCGACCTCGCCTCGCTGTTCCGCACCCGCATCGAGCTGCGCCAGATCGGCGTTCGGGACGAGGCTGCCAGATTGTCGGGGGTGGGTCGCTGTGGCCGGGAGTACTGCTGCTCCACCTGGCTCAAGGAGCTGTCCCCCGTCAATCTAGGCCTGGCCAAGGATCAGCATCTCTCGCTCAACCCGTCCCAGATCTCGGGTGGATGCGGCCGGTTGCTGTGCTGCCTCAAGTACGAGCATGATTTCTACGTCACCGCCCGGAAGCGCTTCCCGAAGGAGGGAAAGACGCTGAGAACAGCGGTCGGGGCGGAGAGGGTCATCGCGGTCGACATCTTCCGCGAGCGGGTTTTCCTCAAGCACGAGGAGAAGGGCTCCCGCATCATCCCCCTGCTGCAACTGCGGGAAGAAGTCGAGCAGCTGGGTGACATCTTCCCGACTGCCGAAATGCGTACCAATGACACCGCCCCGATCACGGAAAACGGCGGCGCCGATGCCAATCCAGCGCCGCGCCAGTCCCGTCGCAGCCGCCGGGGCGATGGTGGTAGCCAAAGCCCGCCAAGCTGAACCTCGAGCCATCCCGGTTTAACTTTCCGAACTAGAAAAAGTATTTGCTCACGGAGCTTTTTCTTGCTTTCTTAGGGGTTCCGCGCGTGCCCAAGTTCTACCTGACCACCGCCATCGACTACTCCAACGGCGACCCGCATCTGGGCCACGCCCTGGAAAAGGTCGGGGCCGACGCCATTGCGCGCTACCGCCGGCTCCGTGGAGATCAGGTCCACTTCCTCATGGGAATGGACGAGCACAGTCAATCTGTCCTCCAGGCGGCGGCCAAGGCCGGCGTTCAGCCCGAGGAGTGGGTCGACCGCATGGCCGCACGCTTCGCCGAGTTTTGGGCCCGTCTGGGCTGCAGCAACGACGACTGGATCCGCACCACTGAGCCGCGCCACTTTCGTTCGGTGACTGAGCTGCTTCAGCGGATCCAGCGGCTGCATCCTGACGATCTGTACGTCTCCGAGTACGAGGGCCTTTACTGTACCGGCTGTGAGGAGTTCAAGCAGGAGAGCCAGATCGTGAATGGCCACTGCATCGAGCACCCCACGCTGGAGCTGATCCCCACCCGGGAGCGCAACCACTTCTTCCGTCTGAGTCGATACCGCGATGGCTTGCTGGACCTCATCACCACCGGCCGGTTCCAGGTGGAACCGGCTATCAGGCGCAACGAGGTCATTCGTTTGCTCGAAGGCGGGCTGCAGGACATCTCGGTGTCCCGCCTGCGGCAGCCCTGGGGGATTCCCTTCCCGGGCGACCCGGAGCAGACGGTGTACGTCTGGTTCGACGCCCTGATCAACTACCTCTCGGCCACCGGGTTTCCGGAGCCAGGCTACGAGCGCCTCTGGCCCGCCGACCTGCACGTGATCGGCAAGGGTATCACCCGGTTCCACTGCGTGATCTGGCCGGCGATGCTGCTCGGTGCCGGGCTGGCGCTGCCGCGCGAGGTGTGGGCCCACGGCTACGTGCAGTGGGAAGGCACCAAGATGTCGAAGACGGCAGGCACGGCCGTCACGCTCGACGAGGCCATCGAACGGCACGGCCCGGACGCGCTCCGCTACTTCCTGCTGAGGGAGGTCGGGTTCGAAGCAGATGGTAACTTTACCTGGGAGCGATTCGACGAGCGCTACACGGCTGACCTGGCCGACGGGCTCGGCAACTTGGCGTCTCGATCCCTGGCGATGCTGATGAAGTACCGTGATGGGACCGTACCGGTGCCGAAGGGCCAGACCTCGCTCGACCAGGCGGGTCAGGACGCCCTCCGGGACTACTCCCGAGCGATGGATGCGCTGGACCTGAGGGGCGGCGCGGAAGCGGCGTGGACGCTGGTGTCGGCCTCCAATCTATTTGTGCAACAGTCTGCACCTTGGACGCTCGCGAAGGCCGGCAAAGACGCCGAGCTCGATGAGGTGCTTAGTGCGTTGGCTCGGGCGCTCTGCCGGTTGGCGGTGATGACCAGCCCTTTTATTCCAGGTAAGGCTCAAACCCTCTGGGAAAATCTGGGAATGGAGGGGGAGGTTGCCGGCTCAGGGTGGGCGGCGGCGGAGAAGCCTCCCCTGGCGGGCCGCAGGGCGGGCAAGCCGTCGATTCTTTTCCCCAAGCCTCTTAAAGTATAGAGGTTAGGTGAACGAGGTGCGAAACTACTTGACAGTGAAAGAGTTATCACTCTGATTGACCCTTGACAAGGATTATCCCAAAGGGTCACCTTGGGTTGGGGGTGTGACTATGTTCACCCCCCCGGAGGGCCCAAGTATTGCAAATTAGGCAACCGGTTTTGTGCGTTTCACGCGGACATCTGTTTGAGGTACGGTCATGGCCAAACGCCGTTGGACTCTGGTTCTCGTGCCCCACGGGGCGGAGCCCTCACGCATTGTCGAGGTCTCCTACGGAGTGCTGCGGGTTGCGGCCTCCGCCGCTGCGGGATTCCTGGTCCTGGTACTGCTTGCCGGCTACGCCACCGTTTCCCATACGACCGACCTCTCCCGCACTGCCAGACTGCAGCAGGAAAACCAGAACCTGGCTCGCGAAATCGGTGAGCTCAATGGCCGCCTGTCGACTCTGGCTGATACTCTTACCCGGATTTCCCAACGCGATGCCCGCATCCGGGTTCTTGCCAACCTCGAGCCAATAGATCCCCAGGTACGAGCCGCCGGAATTGGCGGTCCGGCCGGTGTCACAAGCCTCGGGCTGGCTGGGATGACTGGTATCGCACGGCGCTCGGCGGAGGTTCGGATCGACCTGAGCGCGCTGATTCGCCGGGCCAACCTGCTGGCTTCCTCGTTCAAGGAAGCGGCCGACAGCCTGGCTTACCACTCGGCGAGGCTGGCCGCCACCCCGTCGATCATGCCGACCCAGGGCTGGCTCTCCAGCGCGTTTTCTTCGATGCGAGCTCATCCGATCCTGCACTACGCCCGGCCGCACGAAGGGATCGACGTCACCGCGCCCATGGGCAGCCCGATCGAGGCCCCGGCGGCAGGGGTGGTGACCGATGCCCGCTGGGAATCAGGCTACGGCAACACGGTCACTATCGAGCACGGCTTCGGCATCGAGACCAAGTTCGCCCATGCCTCCAAGCTCCTGGTCCGCACCGGCCAGCGGGTGTCCCGTGGCCAGCGCATCGCCCTCGTCGGGAACTCCGGCCTCGCCACCGGTCCCCACCTGCATTACGAAGTCCATGTGAAGGGCCGGCCGGTCGACCCGCTCAAGTACGTGCTGCCTGACGGGGTGGTGACAGACTAAAGGCGGGGCAGCGGGGCAGCAAAAATAACAGCGGCCTTCCGGATACCATGGGAGGCCGCTTTTCTATTCGCGGAGTATCGGCTCTTGTAGTTACTGCCCCGCTGCCCCGCCTAGAACTGTACCTTTGGCGCCTCCGTGGCGCCTTCTGCCGCCTCGAAATACGCCCGCGGGCTGCCCAACCCGAACACCTTGGCGGTCAGATTGTAGGGGAACCGCCGGATGTACGCGTTGAATTCACCGACCGCCGTGTTGTAGTCCTGGCGGGCGACCGCGACCCGATTTTCAGTGCCCTCGAGCTGTTCCTGAAGCTGGCGGAAATTCTGGCTGGATTGAAGCTGGGGGTAGTTCTCCGCGATGGCCAACAGGCGTCCCAGGCCCTGGCTGAGCTGCTGGTTGGCGGCGGCCATCTCGGGAACGTTGCCAGACTGCACTGCACCACCCAGGCGCGCACGGGCGTTGGCAATCGAGATGAAGACGGTGTCTTCCTGCTTGGTGATCCCTTTCACCGTCTCCACCAGATTGGGAATCAGGTCCGAGCGCCGTTGAAGCTGGGTCTGAATCTGCCCCTGCGCCTGGTTGACCTTTTCATCCAGGGTCTGGATGGTGTTGTAGCCGCATCCCGCCACG
This sequence comes from uncultured Gemmatimonadaceae bacterium, assembly GCA_964487785.1. Taxonomy (GTDB): domain Bacteria; phylum Gemmatimonadota; class Gemmatimonadetes; order Gemmatimonadales; family GWC2-71-9; genus CAVVWJ01. Next base: position 39,781 of record CAZASU010000007.1, read on the forward strand.
AACACGAGGACGGCGAGGACCGGAACCTGGATCCTGGAGCTACGGTTCATCGCTGATCTCCGAGATGAAGTTGGTCGAGGAACCGCGCCGTGTGCTCCACGGCTTCCATGTAGTTCTCGAACTCCGGCGCTTCACAGCGCCACTCGCGGTCCACCCGGTGGCGAACCACATGAAGGAGGTGCTCACCCTCGAAGCCGATCGCCGCCGCCGCCGCGGCCGCGAGCTCGAGTGAGTCGTGCGACACCGTCCTGCCGAGCAGGCTGAGCACTCCGCGCAGCAACACCAGAATGGTCGCGGCGCTCTGCAGTCCGAGCGAGCCGAGCGCCCCCGGGTCGGGGGCGTAGGTAGCATAACCCTGCCGCAGGCGGAGCAGCTTGCCTCGGAACTCCCGTTCGAGCGCTTTGCGCAGGTCGGCCGGGTCGACCCGCACGCCCTGCAACGGGTCGGCCCCGCGAAGCACCTTGTAGGCGGTCCGCATATCGGTGATCTCGATGGGGAACGCATCCGAGGCACGATCCCATTCCGCCCGGCTCAGCACCAGTGGCGGCTCCCGGCCGGCCTTGCGCCAGGCGATGAAACCGCGGCCGAGGGAGCGGAGAACCTGGGAAGTGATCTGGTCGATCACCAGCATGAGGTTGATGTTCGACCGGCCCGGGATGTAGTCGCCGCGGGCGGCCGACCCGTACAGGATGGCGCTATACCCCGGACCCACCGAAGCGTCGGCTTCGGTGAGAAACGCATCAACCACTCGAGCCACTGACTCGCGCATCAGAATCGTCCCCCGGCGCCGCCACCACCGAATCCTCCTCCACCACCGAACCCGCCAAACCCTCCTCCGCCTCCGCCGAATCCACCACCGCCCCCCCAACCGCCCCCGATCCACGGACCACCACCCCAATATACGTTCCTCCTGCGGCGTCTTCCGCGGGAGCCGCGGGCACTGAGGAACAGGAACACGAGGAATAACGCGATCGGAAGAATGCTGCCCAGCGTATTGGGGCCGCGCCCACGCTCAGGCGGAGCCTGGTACGCCGTAAGAGCCGAGTCCGACACCCCGTACCCCCGGGCAATCGTACTCACCAGAGCCTGCACGCCTTTCGTGAGGGCGGCCCCGTAGTCCTCGCGCTCCAGATCCGCCTGCATGACTTCCCTGCGAATACGTCCGGCCGTCGCGTCGGTAACGATCCCCTCCAGACCGTATCCTGACTCTATGCGGAGGTGACCCGTTCCCGGCTTGTGGTTCTCCCGGGGAACGACCAGAAGCACCAGCCCGGCATTGCGTCTGGGATCGCCGGGATCGGCTTTCGCACCGACTCCCCAGCGCCGGCCGATTGCCAGGGCCACTTCCGGCGCTTCTCGTTGCCCGATGGACGGAAGCGTCACGGCGACGACCTCCGCCCCGGTCGCGGCCTTGAGCCGCTGGACCAGGGTGTCCAACGCCGCCTCAGAGGAAGGGTCGAGCAGGTCGGCGAAGTCGTTGATGTAGCCGACCGGCTGCGCCGGGAACAGAGTGTCGACACCTCGACTCTGGGCCGAGATGGACGTAGACGTCAGTTGAAGCGCCACCAGGAGGGCGGTAGCTTTGGCACGTGTCGCGCTCAATCGGTCTCCTGCTGCTGGACCATTCGCTGCTCTCCTCGTTGCCGTCTCCTTCGACGCTGCTCCGGGCACGCCCTTCGACGCTGCTCAGGGCAGGCCTGCTGCTGCTGAGCGCAGGGTTTGCGGCTGGGCTCACCGGCTGCGATGGCGGCCGCCGTGAGGTGGCAGTGCGGGTTTCCATTCCTGACCCCGCTTCGACTGAAACTCCGGCGGCCGGGGTGGGCATCGTTGCCCTTCCCTACAACCGCGACAGCGTGCTGAAGAGTCTCGAGGCTCGCGCCCGCTCGCCGCGGCCCGACACCGCGGCGCTCGACAGTCTGTTCGCGCGGTTCCGCGGTCCGTTCACCGCCTACACCGCAATCTCCTACGCCGAAGGCGCGCTGCGTGACTCGCTTCGCCTGCTTCGCGGCCGGCTCGACTCTCTCCCGCGTCAGGCGCCGGAATACGCCACACTGTCCGCTGGTCATGCCCGGATGTCCGACTCGCTCCTCCGGATCGAGGGCCGGGCCCGCCGCGCGCGCGTGGCGCTCGACCGGGCCCGTATCGATTTCGTCGGCCGAAGCGAGAGCCTGCGTAGCGCGGTTCGGCACTGGGAAGATAGCACCTACCGGGGATACGACAGCATCGTGGAGCGGCTCGCCAGGAGCCGGCGGCGTGAGCCGGTAACCGATACCACCGACGCCACCGGCTGGGCCCACTTCACCCTCGCGCCCGGCACCTGGTGGGTCCACGCGCGGGCCTGGGACACCAGCGATCCCAACTCTCAATGGTACTGGAACATTCCGGCCACCGGTGACACCATCCTGCTGTCCAGCCGCAGCGGACAGCGGCGACCCCGATATTGAGGAAGACATGAAAGCGCCTCGCTCCCTCACGATGACATGGGCAGGGCTCGTTCTGGCGCTGAGCTCCGCTCCCCTCGCTGCCCAGTCAGCCGTCAACCCGCTGGCCACGCGCACCAAGGGCTCGCCAACCGCGCCGGTGACGGTGTACGAGATGTCCGACTTCCAGTGTCCCTACTGCAAGAGGTTCGCGGAGGAGACCTTCCCCGAAATCGAGCGGAGCTACATCAGACCCGGCAAGGTTCGCTGGGTATTCATCAACTTCCCGCTTACCAGCGTGCACGACCATGCGGCTGCGGCCGGGGAGCTCGCTCTCTGCGCCGCAAAGCAGAAGGGCTTCTGGCGAGTGCACGACCTGCTGTTCCAGCACCAGGCCACCTGGGCGCCGCTGAAGGAGGCGGGTCCGTTCTTTGTTTCCCTCGTCGATTCTGCCGGCCTGTCGAAGAAGACCCTGCTGGCCTGCCTCCAGGCGCCCGAGACCCGGGAGGCGCTGAAGGCGGAAGCTGAAGGCTCCCAACGTTCCGGAGCGACCAGCACGCCCACGTTCTACATCGAAGGCGGGTTGATGGAGGGCGCGGTACCGTTCGACGTGTTCAAGCGGGTACTGGACTCGGTGTATGCGGGAAAGACGGGCGGTAAGGCGGACGGGCGGACGGGCGGACGGGCGGACAGTGAGGATAAGCCGTAAAACACCAGCCTCACAGAACAGTTCGAGTAGGTCCCTCGCGTTGCTCGGGATGAGGAACTTCTACCCCTGGGCTTCCGGAGCCCCACGCACCTTCCGACCGCCCGTCCACCCGTCCGCCTGTCCGCCTACACCGCCAGAAACACATCATACAGAGCGTGAGTCCATGCGGTGATCCCGAAGCCTCGCAACAGGTACAGGCTGCTCAGGAGCACGCCGGCAATCGCGCGAAATGTGAACGAGCCGAGCTCGAGCCGGTTTCCGTAGGGCCCGATGTAATGGAAGGCGGAGAAGATCAGCGCCCCGGTGCCCACCGCGAAGAGACCCGCGGTGGTGGTGCGCCAGCCAAAGGCCCTTCGCGCCATCCAGGCGAGACCTGACACCAGGATCACTCGAAAGAGCAGCTCCTCGTAGATCCCCGCACCCAGGGAGATCATGAGCTGGGTCGGCAAGCTCCAGCTCCCGACCGAACCGACGGCGAGACTCGCGGCTCGGCCAATGGTGGCGAGGTCAGGGAGTAGCAGCCCCGTCAGAGTGCTAATCACCATGCCGAAAGCCAGCGCGTAGGCCACCGACTCCGCCGCCATCAGTCCAAACACGCGGCGATCCAGAGTCCCCCGTCTGCGGTAGTCTTGCCAGACCACCCAGGCGCCTCCTCCAACCAGCAGAGCCCCGAACACGACGAGGCCATTACGGCCACCCAAGGCCAGAAAGAGGCTCTTGAGCAGCACGTCCGCTCCGTTTCGGACGCCGGTTACTTCATCGTGGGAGAGTGAAAAAGCAAGCACCTCGTACGCCACCAGCAGCGGCAGCACGAAGGTGAGGCTGTATCGCGGCTCCCTGGCTACGCGCCAGTAGCTGGAAATGGAGGACGGCATGCTATTCGGGGGGTGGCAAGAAAAAGGGGCCGCCTCTTGGCGGCCCCCCCAGGTTCGAAGTGTCGCCTGGTTTCAGCTTGCAGCGCTTACTAGTGGCCGCAGGCGACCCTTGACGCTGTAGACAATGGATCACCTCCCTCGGTTACAGGTGGAACACGTACTGCCGAAATAATTTTAGCAGGTGTCCCCAAGCGGATGCAAGACCTTCGGCAACCGGCAGTTGACCAGGAGGTTGGCCCGGGCAACATTGCCGCCATGCCCTCCACCTCGTGGGGATACCGCGCGGCTCTCCGGCTGGGGACTGCGCTCGCCCCCTCTCTGGGAATCCTGTCGCCCAGGTTGAGGAAGGCCATTGCGGCGCGACGCGACGCGGGGGAGCGCCTGCTCGACTGGGCGCGATCGAGCCGCGACGAGGCCAGGCCGCTGGTCTGGTTCCACGCGGCATCGGTGGGCGAGGGCCTCCAGGCCGACAGCGTACTCCGGCAGCTACGCCGTCTGCGGCCTGATTGTCAGGTGGTCTACACCCATTTCAGCCCGTCGGCGGCGAGCCTGGCGGCTCGACTCACGGTAGATGTGGCCGATTATCTCCCCTACGATCTTCCAGACAGCGTAGACCGTCTCTTGCGCGCGCTGCAACCCGACGTCCTGGTCTTTGCCAAGCTGGACCTGTGGCCTGAGCTGTCTACCCGGGCTTCGACGACCGGCACCGAGGTGGCTATCGTCGCCGCCACCGTGAGCCGGGGGAGCGGCCGGCTCCGCTGGCCGGCCCGGACGCTCCTGACGCCCGGGTACAAAGCGGTAGCGGCAGCGGCCGCTATCTCAGCCGATGACGCGACCCGACTGACTCGCCTGGGGGTGCCGGCCGAGCGGATCCGCGTGCTCGGCGATCCGCGGTTCGACAGCGTCCTCGAGCGGGTGGTCGGGGTGGATCCGGCCGATCCCCTGCTCGGCTTCGGGCACGGGGCGCCCACCATGGTGGCGGGCTCTACGTGGCCCTCCGACGAGGCCGTGCTCCTCCGCGCCTTCGCCGGTGTCCGGCGCCGGAACCAGGATGCCCGCCTGATCCTCGTCCCGCATGAGCCCACCCAGGCCCACCTGAATGCCATCGAGGGCATGGTGGCAGGCATGGGGCTCCCCTCGGCGGTGCGCCTGAGTGCCGCAGGTGGCCCGACACCGCTTCTGCTGGTCGATCGGGTCGGAGTGCTGGCCGCACTGTACGGCGGCGGCACCATGGCCTACGTCGGGGGTGGGTTCGGGCGAGCGGGCCTTCACTCGGTGCTCGAGCCGGCGGCCTGGAGTGTTCCAGTGGTGTTCGGCCCCCGGTGGCGTGATAGCCGGGACGCGGAGCTGCTGCTCCGAGCGGGCGGGGCGGCATCACTCCCCGCTGGGAGTATTCGCAGGTCTGCCGCCATGCTGGAGAAGCAGTGGAGCGATTGGATGAGCGACGACGCCGGCCGGCGAGAACAGGGCCGGCGCGCGCGGCGGGTAGTGGAGAGTGGAGTCGGAGCGGCGGAAAAGAGCGCGGAGATGCTGGTCCAGCTTATTTCGTCACGACCCCTTCGAACGTCACAGAGCGGGGCACGATCAGGCCAGCAGTCAGCGCGGTAATCAGCACGTCGCTCCAGCGGCTGCGTGCCTTGATCTTGAGCCCGGCGATGCCGCTGCCCCCGGCGAGCTGCGCAGCCAGCGCCTTTCGAAGCGACGGCGACTTGATCGTGGCCAGCCCCCAGAGCCCGTAAACCGAGCGCTGAGTCACCTTGAACCGGTCTCCCACGGGTGGTTGGTCAGCCGGGGTGGCAAGCGTCGCCGGCACTCCCAACGTCGTCGCGTCGAAGGTCTCGGCGCAGCCTGCGAGGGAAAGGAGTAGCACGAGCGCCAGCCCGATGCCGATGCGGCGGCTCACAGTCCTGGAATCCGGAAGCTGTAGTGCGCGCCGAGGCCGAAGACGCTGGCGTCACCGCCATCGATGAACACGCGATCGTACGCCGCGTGGACGCCGAGCCCGCTGAGCAGGTTCAGCTCGAGCCCCCCTGCCAGGCCGAAGTTGCTTTCGGTATCGGACTGCCCACCGCCGGAGCGGCGCACGATGTCGATCCGGGGCGCGATCCACGGCTTGATCGCGAGCGCCGGATTGGGAATCGTGAGCGCGAAGCCGACCCCCACCGGAAACCGGAGCTCGCTCACCTCCTGGCCCGGCAGGAATCCGTCATCCGGTTTGGAGTAGCCAATTCCTCCCTGCAGCGTGACCGAGAGCGGAATCAAGGGCCCGCCAAAAACCTTATAGTTGAGACTGCCCCCGACCGAAAGCTCACTGTCCCCAGCCCCATCAGGATTGAACGTGGAGAGCATGGCGGTGGCCCCCAGCGGGCCGAAGCCGGCCCGCCCACTGATCGCCAGCGCCGTCCCTTTGCCGGCCTCGACATTGGGGAATCCGACGTCGCCGTAGATCGCAATGCCGGTGGCAATGCCGCTGTTATACACCGGGATCCCGCGGACTTGTGCCTGCGCGGACCGGACACCGAGCGCCAGGCCGAAGACAAGACCTGCCGTTGCGAGGACCTCGGGCGCACGTCGTTGCATGGCACTCTCCATTCGGTGTGCGGGGCACGAGGCAACGCCGCCCCGCGGGCGCCAGAAGGTACTAATGGGCTTCGAAGGAAGTCAACAAGCGAAAGCGCCCGTCCGCAGCGGGTGCGAACGGGCGCTTCACGAGAGGTCGCGAACTATCGAATGTAGGCCAGGCTGAGGCCGACGCCTTCGATGTCTCCCAGACCACCGCTCGCGCGGATCGCCCAGGAATCGCTGAAGCGAACGTCTACTCCGAGACCGAGAGCAAAGCCGACGTCGTCGTTGCCGCTACCGAACGTAGGCACGATGACCGGATGCGCATAGGGAGTGAACGTGGTCTTCGAACCCTCCAACTCGAACCGCCGGCCGAGGGTTACACCAACCGGGAGGAAGAACAGGTCAGGCCCGTCGCCCATTTGGGTGCCGAAGCCAACGGTAAGGGCGCCATCCAGTGGGAAGCTCTCGCTATAGCTCACAATGCGCGTCCGGAAATTACCGCCGAGCAGGAAGCGTGTGTCGAGATTGCCGGCCCCATCGGCAAATCCGGCGCGAAAGCCGAAATCGTTGTTGCCCCGGCCGTAGCTGTAGAATCCCTCCAGGGCGAAGTCGGCGGCACTGCCGGGATCCGAGAGCGAGGCGCCAAACTCATGGTTGGTGAACGCGCGATAGGGAGCCTTGAAAATCGGGGTGCCGGTTTCCTGAGCTACCGAGTCGCTCGCGGCCAGTGCCAGGAACGCCGCCACCAAGAGCCCACCGCAGAGTCTACGACGCATGAGATTCTCCTTGAACGTGTTCAGTGACCACGCGGACTCGATTGTCGACCACCTGAAGGAACCCGCCACGAATGGAGAAGCGGCTGACGGCGTCGGCCCTCCGCACGGTCAGCGTACCCTCGCCCAGCAGCG
>CAZASU010000008.1:0-46148 GCA_964487785.1 uncultured Gemmatimonadaceae bacterium
AGCCGACGCGGTCACCGACTACTATCGCAACCAACTGACCATGGGAAAGTGGCGGTTGGTGGGTGATGTCAAGCGCCCGGATGGCTCGGTGGCACTCTACGCCGAGCAGGACGGTCCGCCGTTGTGGGTACGGATCTGGCCTACCAGCGACAGCGCGGGCACGATGGTCGAGCTGGCCGGTGCGTTGGTGGGGAAGGGAAAGGGGAAGGGGAAGCAAATGGACTCGATCGATCAGCCCGAATCGAAGACCGCTCCCAAGCCGAAGAAGAAGTGAAAATCAATCAGCATCCAGCATGTCGACAAAGCGTAACCAGCGGGGATAGAAATACAGATCCACGAATCCAGTGGGCCCATTGCGATTCTTGGCCAGAATCAATTCGGTAGCGCCCTCGACTCCCTGTGCCGACCGGTACATCTCCTCCCGATAGATCGTCAGAATCACGTCCGCACTCTGCTTGATGGCACCCAGCGCTCCGAGATCGTCGAGCGTCGGTCTGGGATCGGGCCGGTTGGCCTGGAGATGGGGCAGCTGGGCGATCACCAGTACCGCCAGATCTCGCGCCAGAGCGAGTGCCTTGAGTGCGCGCACTGCCAGGGCCACTCGTTCCTCCAGCCGGGCGGTGGAGCGTGGAGGAGTGGTGAGCTGGAGCGAATCGACGATCAGCAGCCGGCGCGGGGGAACGATGTCGAGCGCATCGCTCACTTCCGTGAAGTCGGCGCCGAGGAGTGGCTTCACCAGCAGCGGCGTCTCCCGCAGGCGGACGGCTGCCGCTCCGACCGCAGCCCGCGCAACATCATCCAGACGCCCCTGGCGGAGATCATCCACCGAGACCCGTGACTCCAGCGCGAGCGCGCGTTCCATGACCCGCTCCGGGCTCATTTCACCCGAGAAGTAGAGCGTGGGTGTTCCGGCGCTTGCGGCCCGGATCGCGATGCCCAGGGCCAAGGCCGACTTCCCGCTACCGACATCGCCGGCCAGAACCACGAGATCCCGCCGCCGCAGCCCACCCGCCAACAAACGATCGAGGGAAGCGAAGCCGGTCGGGACCGTGTCGCCATCCAGGGCGCCGCCCAGGCGGTCGTCGATCTGCCCAACCAGTTTCTCGAGGAGGGAGGCGGGAGCTCGATCCGGCTTCTTGGAGAGACGCGGCATGGCGGATTATAAGCGGGGCAGCGGGGCAGTGGGGCAGCAGGGCAGGACGCTAGCACCCGCACGTCATCCCGAGCCCATCGCTCCGCTCAGGATGGCATCGGCTGCGACATTCCTGCCCCGCCGCCCCGCTTACCCCCTGAGAGCCTGCCGGGCCTGTCTGGCTGCCAGGGCAACCGCCTCCCCCGCCTCCGCACCACCGGTCTCCCGTGCCGGCGCCACCAGTTGGCTCAACACCTGGGCGGCGGTCTCGGGTCGCGCTTCGCGCATCTGGCTCACCGCTGCGCTGAGCGCCCGCCTCAGCGGTGGAGGCATGGTGAGGCTGGACAGGCGCCGCTCCAGCGCCTGCACCCGGCGCCGCTGTGCTCGTTCGGCCGGCGGGGGGTCGAGCAGTAGATCCTGAGCAACTCGCACCGTCAGCCAGAGGGCGAAGATTCCTCCTCGTTTGGGTCCCCGTCCGACCTGTGGCAACAGGGTAAGCAGCGCACTCGCCGCCGGATCCCAGCCGTTCATCGCAGGCTTCGTCCGAGCACATCGTGCGCGACCCCAGGCTCGATATCGACGAGGCACCGGTGGTGGCCGAGGGGGCAGCGTGGACCACCCTGAGAGGTGCAGGGCCGGCAGGGGAGGGGCAGCTCCAGCACGGTGGCCTGGCTGGTATAGGGAAAGAAACCGAACGCTTCGACGGTGGGGCCGAACAGCGCTACTACAGGCGTTCCGACTCCTGTTGCCATGTGCATCACGCCGGTGTCTCCCGAGACCAGCGCGCGCGCACGCTTAAGTAGAGCTCCAGTGGCCTGCAGTCCAAAGACTCCTGCGGCGTTGGCCACCCGGATTCCCCCGCCGTCCGATAGCGCGCCACCGAGGGCCGCATCGTGGGGCCCGCCCACAATGACAACCGCAAGGCCGCCTCTTACCGCCTTGTCCACCAGCGTGCGCCAGTGCTCGAGCGGCCAGCGCTTGGTGGCATGGGCCGCCCCCGGCGCCATGGCCACGATGTTCGGCTCGGACGCGAGGCCTACCGAGCCCAGCCAGGTCGCAACCTGCTCGCTGGCCTCCGCACCAACAAAGAACTCCGGCGGCCTGCCGTCAGGCGCCACGCCGAGGTCACTTGCCGCGGAGAAGTACCGCTCGGGTACCGGCCGCCGGTCGCGATAGCGGTTCCGCTTCCCATGAATGAGCAGCGCCCGCGCCAAGCGGTGCTTGGGATAGCTACGCCAGCGGCCGGGCACGAGAACCCGGAGCGCCCGGCTCCGCAGGTTGTCATGGAGATCGAGCAGGGTGGTGTACTGGTCGCCCCGCAGCTCGGCGGCCAGCCTCAGCAGCGAGCCCCCGGGCGCCAAGCCGATTACCCGGCTCACATTCGGGTTGTGGCTGAGCAGGGGGACGAACTCCCGTTTGGTGAGTACCGTGATTCGCGCGCCGGGATGAGTGTGCCGGATTGCCCGCAGGAGCGGAGTGGTGAGGAGGATGTCGCCAATCGAGCTGAAGCGAACCGCAAGAATGTTCGGGGAGGTGGAAGCGTGGGGCACCGGGTGAAGGTACAGCATGAACGGTGAACGGTAAACAGTGAACGGGGAGGGGAAGGGCCTGTTTACCGTTCACTGTCCACCGTTTACGTCTATGTTTAGAGTATGCCACGTCCTAAAAGCATCTTGTGGGTGGATGACGAGGTCGAAAGCCTCACGTCTCACATCCTGTTTCTCGAGGAGCAGGGCTTCGCCGTCGAAACCACTACGCATGGAGACGACGCCCTGGTCCTTCTCCAGCGTCAGCCGTACGGGGTCGTCCTGCTCGACGAGCAGATGCCGGGCCGCCGTGGGCTGGAGATCTTCCAGGCCATTCGAGCCATCGACCACGGGATGCCCGTGGTCATGGTGACCAAGAGCGAGGAGCCTGAGACTTTGAAGGATGCCATCGGCGTCGAGATCTCCGACTATCTCATCAAGCCGGTGAATCCCCGTCAGATCCTGTCGGTAGTGACCCGGCTGCTGGAGGGCGACCGGATCCGCCAGCAGCGGCTCTCCAGAGACTTTGCCACCCGTTTCCGGGAGCTCGAGGCCCGTCGAGGTGGCCCCCTGGCCTGGCGGGAGTGGGTCGAGGTGGTCGTGGAGCTGGCGGAATGGGAGGTCCGGCTGGGCCAGGCCGACGAGCCCGGTCTGCAGGATGCGTTGCGCACCCTGCAAGACAGCATGCGCCAGGATTTCGCCCGTTACCTTCAGCGGAACTATGCCAGCTGGCTGCACGATGGCGACAGCGACCGGCCCCCGCTGTCGGTGGATATCGGCGCCGAATTCCTCCGGCCGGTACTCGACATGCACGGCCGGGCGATGCTGGTTGTGGTGGACTGTCTCCGCCTGGATCAGTGGGCCATGATCCGGCCCCTGATCAGTGCGCGGTTCGACATCGAGACGGCGCACTATTTCTCGATTCTTCCCACCGCCACCCCATTCGCGCGGAACGCCATTTTCAGCGGCCTCTTTCCCGCCGAGATCAAGGCCCGCTACCCCAAGTGGTGGCACGACAACGAGGATGCCAGCCTGAACGCCCATGAGGCTGAGCTCCTCACCGAGCACATGCGCGAGATCACCGGCCGCCAGGTACCGGTCCATTATGAGAAGGTGTTCACCGCATCGGACGGCGAGGGACTGCTCAAGCGACTGCCGGCCCACCTCGCCCAGGACGGGGTGACGGCTCTGGTCTTCAATTTCATCGATCAGCTCACCCACGGCCGCACCGAAAACTCGACCCTCTTCGAGGTGGCTCGGGACACGTCCGCGCTTCGGAACCTCACCCGTACCTGGTTCGAGCGTTCTCCGCTCTGGGATGCGCTACGGGAGGCCGAGCGCAGGGGAGTGCCCGTGCTCCTGACCACCGATCATGGGTCGATCCACTGCCACACGCCGGCAACGGTGTTCGCCAAGCGGGATACCACCTCCAACCTGCGCTACAAGTTCGGTGACGATCTTCGCGCCCAGGACCCCGATTCGGCGCTCGTAGTGGATGACCTGGCCAGCTTCGGGCTCCCCTCCCGGGCGCCGGGCACGCGGCTGCTGCTGGCCACGGGCGATCGCTTCTTCGTCTACCCCACCAAGCTGCGGGAGTACCAGGCGCGTTATCGGGGTGCATTTCTCCATGGAGGGGTGGCGCCGGAGGAAGTGCTCCTGCCAATCGCCCTGCTTACCCCGCGGCACGGCTGACGGTGCGCGCCGAGCTCCGGCTACTGCGGCTGGTCACCCCTTACCGGGCCCTGCTCGCGTTCGGACTCCTGACCACGTTGCTCGCCTCCTTGCTCGACGGTTTTACCCTGGTCATGCTGGTCCCACTGCTGAAGCACCTCTTCGGCACTGCCGGCAGTCTGCGGGCCGGGGCTACCCAGCTGGAGTCCCTCACGGACCGGCTGGTAGATCCACTGGTGGCCGGCCTCACGCCGGGGCAGGCGGCCGGCCGCCTGGTCGTGCTTCTCGTCATCGGCCTCGTGCTCAAGAACACCCTGAGCTATGCCTCCACCCAGCTCTCGGTGCGGACCCAGGAGGGGCTGGTGCGCGACCTGCGCACCCGGCTGTTCGGCCACCTCCTCACGCTGGATTTGGGGTTCTTCCAGCGCACCCGCACGGGCCAGCTCATCTCAGGGATCATCACCGAGGTGGACCAGACCAAAACGGTCATCTCGGCTTCGCTCCTGTCCTTTTTCCAGAATCTCGTCGTTGTTGCGGTCACCCTGTTCATCCTGAGCCAGATCTCCCTCCGCCTCACCCTGCTCACGCTGGCGTTCGTCCCGTTTCTGGTGCTGGGCCTTCAGTCGCTCCTGCGGCGGCTGCGGGCCCACGCCCGGGCCCGGGCGCACGAGCGGGGAGAGATTACCGCGACGGTCAGCGAACGGCTCGGCGCCATCCGGCTGATCCGGTCTTACGGGGAGGAGGCGCGCGAGACGGCGCATTTCGGGAGTCAGGCGGACCGCTACCGCAAACGGGTGATTCGCACCCAACGATTCTCCTCGCTCACCAGTCCGGTCACGGAGGTGTTCTCCGGTTTCCTGGTGATCGTGATCATCTGGGCCGGCACCAAACCCGCGCTGGTGGGTCTGACCGCGCCGCTCGCACCCGAGACTATCATCGTCTTCCTATTGGCGGCACTGAAACTCACCTCGCCGCTCAAGACTATCGCCTCGTTTCCCGCTACGATGGCTGTGACCATGGCCAGCGCCGAGCGGGTCTTCGACTTCCTCGATCAGCCGTCCACCGAGGTGGACCGTCCCGGCGACGAGGTTGCCAGGTTCGAACGCGAAATCGTCTTTGACCGGGTCTCTTTCCGGTATGGTGACGGTGATCTGGTCTTGCGAGACGTCTCCTTCAGCCTGGGGAAGGGTCGGATCGTCGCCCTGGTCGGTCCCTCGGGTGCAGGAAAAACTACCATCGCCGACCTGGTTCCCCGGTTCCACGATCCCACCATGGGACAGATTCTGATGGACGGGGTGCCGCTCGCCCGGATCGGCCGGCGTTCACTGCGGGCTTTGATGGGCGTCGTGAGTCAGGACACGGTGCTGCTCAACGACACGGTGCGTGGGAACATCGCCTATGGCTCGCCCGGTGCCACGGCGGAGCAGGTCGAGGCCGCGGCGGAGGCAGCCAACGCCGCTGCATTTATCGCTGACCTCCCCCAAGGGTACCACACCATGCTGGGCGAGCGGGGAACCCGGCTATCGGGCGGCCAACGCCAGCGCATCGCCATCGCGCGCGCCTTGCTGCGCGATCCACCGATTCTCATCCTGGATGAGGCCACCAGCGCGCTCGACACCGAATCGGAGCGGCTGGTGCAGCAGGCCATCGAGCGTCTCATGCGGGAGCGCACCGTGCTGGTCATCGCCCACCGGCTGGCGACGGTGCGCGATGCCGACGAGATCGTGGTGCTGGATGCGGGGTGTGTGGTTCAGCGCGGCAGCCACGAAGAACTCCTTCAGGTGGGCGGCCTTTATCGCCGGCTGTACGACCTTCAGTTCCGCGGCGAAGAGCCGGCTGTCACGGCAGAGCTGTAACCGATCAAACTGCCAGTCGACCTTCAGGAAGCTCATTTGTTGCGAGATAATGGCGATACATGCGCACGTACTCCTCCGCCATAGTCGTGTGGCTGAACCAGCGCTCCGCTCGGCGGCGGCAAGCGTGCGGATCGCATCGCTCGATTGACGGCCGGAGCGCTACCAGCTCGTCGAGGGTGTCGCCCAAGGCACCGACCTCATTAGACACCACCTCGGGAAGCGCTCCTCTCCGGGTGCCGAGCACCGGGGTGCCGCTCATCATTGCCTCCACCAGAGTCAAGCCGAACGGCTCATCCCACAGAGCCGGCATCCACAGGCACCTGGCTCCGGCCAGCAGGGTGGCCTTGCTGTCGCCGTCTACCGAGCCGACGAAGCGCACCCGCCGGCTGAGGCTGGGACGCCACCCGCCGGCTACCACGATGGGTCGCCCGCTGCGCTTGGCCCCCTGGATGGCCCAGCGGTACCCCTTGACGGTATGAAGCCGGCCGAGGAAGAGGTCGTAATCGGCCTTCTCGGGACGAAAGACGAACTCCGAGGGGTCCAGCCCGTTATAGACGAAGGCGGTGCCGCCATGGCGCCGGGCGTGGTCCCCGCTGACGAAGATGGTGTTCGGGGGCGGAATTCTTTCGGGACGGAGATTGCCGTGCAGCGTAAACACGTGCGGACGGCCAGGGGGCACGCGCAGCGGGCCGTGAGCGTGGAGAATCTCGGCGGAAGCAGGGATCAAGGGAGTGAGGTCGAAGCCGGCGTGAAGGATCTCTCCCGGATCCAGCGGTACCAGCTCGGCTCCCGGAACGTTGGATCCGGCCGGCGCGAGCAATGTTACCCGATGCCCCAGCTCGGCGAGTCCTCTTGCCAGCCACACCACCACGCGCTGGGTGCCGCCGTAACCCTCCACCGGCAGGCGACTATGGGTGTAGAGGGCGATGTGCATGGGGGCGCAATGTACGGCTGGTTTTTTCCTGACGCCAAGGGCCGCGCCGAATGACGCTGTCAGTCATGCAGGTGCTCGACCAGGGTGGTGGTGCCGGTTCGGTCATCTCAACACTGCATCTCAGTCTCGGCCTGGCGCGCGCCGGGCTCCACCTGCGGTTCGTCTGCCCACCGGATTCCGAGGTCGAGGCGCTCGCCCGCGCCGGCGGTCTCGAGGTTCACCCGATTCGCCTGCTTCCTCGCCAGCAGCGAAGGAACGCCGCTGCGCTCTCTGTGCTTCTAGCTCGCAACCCAGTTGATCTGATCAACTCGCAAAGCTCCACGGATCGGCAGGCACTCGCCTGGCTGGCCCTGACCGGGCGCCTGGCCGTTCCCTTGGTCGTCACTCGCCGGCAGATGCCGCTCACTTTCTTCCTGGAGAATTGGCTGGTGAGCCGGCTGGCAGTGAGGGTGATCGCGGTCAGTCAGGCAGTCGGCGACGCACTCGTCCGGCGCGGCACGCCGCGCCGCAAGCTCACAGTAATTCACAATGGCGTGGTGACTGACCGGATAGACGTTCCGGTGTCGCCCAGAGCCGTAGAGGAATGGAAGAGCCGGATCGGCTGGGAGCCTTCGCGCCGCACCATCGGCATCGTCGCGCGCCTCAAGGATCAAGAAGTCGTAATCCGGGCACTCGACCGGGTGAGCCTCCCGGTGCGCCTGGTCCTCGCCGGCGTGGATCCCGCCAGTCATGGGGGCGCGCTGAGCGCGCGGGTGCCGGAGCGGCACGCGGTGGTATGTCTTCCATTCACCGCTGATGTGCGGCCGCTGTACGAACTCCTGGAGCTGGCTCTGCTGCCG
The DNA here is from genome assembly GCA_964487785.1 of uncultured Gemmatimonadaceae bacterium. Taxonomy (GTDB): domain Bacteria; phylum Gemmatimonadota; class Gemmatimonadetes; order Gemmatimonadales; family GWC2-71-9; genus CAVVWJ01. The sequence goes on from CAZASU010000008.1 coordinate 7,959, forward strand.
TCCCGGATGGAGGGGTTGTCCCAGGGGCTTCTCGAGGCGATGGCTCTCGGCAAGCCCGTGATCGCCTCGGCGTCGACTGGGAACTTGGAACTGGTGAGCGACAACCACAACGGCCGGTTGGTGCCGCCGCGAGATCCCGGGGCTTGGGCGGCGGCCATCGAAGAGCTCCTTGCGGACAGAGCCACCGCGCTCCGGCTTGGCCAGGCGGCCCGGATCACGGCGCGGGAGGAGTTTTCGATGGCGAGGACCGTCGAGCGAACCTGGACGCTGTACCGATCCCTGCTGGCGGCCTCAAGCTGAGTCCGGTTGCTCGGCCCGGGGTCCGATTCTATTTTTTCAAGCCAAATCATTTGCAAGGGGAGACACACAGCGTGGTAAAAGTCTCGGGATTTACCATAGTGCGGAACGCTGTGAAGCTCGATTTTCCCATCGAGGCGAGCATCCGTTCGCTCCTGCCTGTCTGCGATGAAGTGGTGGTCAATGTAGGCAAGTCGGAGGACGATACCCTCGCGCTGGTTCGCTCGATTCAGGATCCTAAGATTCGGATCATCGAGACCGAATGGGACATGACCATCAGGAACACAGTGCTAGGGGAGGAGACGCTGCGGGCCATGCGGGCCTGCCGCAATCCTTGGGGTATCTACATTCAAGCCGACGAGGTGCTGCATGAAACCGGCGCCGAAGCGTTGGCCCGTGCGATCCGGCAGCACGACGCCGATCCTCGAGTCGAAGGCCTGCTAGTCAAGTACAATCACTTTTACGGGGATCTCGATACGGTGGGTACGCACCGCCGCTGGTATCGCCGTGAAGTGCGCGCCGTGCGGCTCGACCCCGCGCTCGACATTCGGCCGTACCAAGGGGCCCAAGGGTTCCGGGTGGGTCCCGGCCACCGAAAGATTCGGGCCCGGCTTACCGATGCCGAGATGTTTCACTACGGGTGGGCGCGCCCGGCGCAGGCGCTGCGATCAAAGCTTGAGGTGAGCCGGGTGCTCTATCCCTGGGTCAAACAGCCTGAGGCAGGGCAGCCACTGCTGCCCTGGACGCCTGGCCTGCGGCGCTTCACCGGCACTCATCCCGCAGCGGCGAGTGAATGGGTGGCGGGCCGGCGTCATGACGCTGAGCGGTTCATCGAGCCCCGGCGTCTGCGCTGGCGATTCCTCCGGTACTACATCTCGGCCGCCATCGAGCGGCTTACCGGCGTGAGGGTCTTCGAGTTCCGGAACTACAAGATCGTCTGAGCGAGCGGATAGCCGCGACCTTCCAGCAACAGGCGGACGCGGTGTGCATAGGTATGATGTTCCAACGCATGCCGCCGGCCCGTCTCGGCAATCTCCCTGCGCTTCTCCGGATGATCCAAGTAGTGTCGCACCAACTGGACCGCCTCTTCCGGGTCACGGTACCAGGCACAATGTACCCCGTTCCGGCCGAAGGCCTCTATGCCCTCTACCCATTCGCCGAGATAAAAGCCGCCGCACCCCATCACCTTCCACATCCTGTTCGAGGCTGACGCCACCTGTGAGGGTTGATCCGGGTGCGAACTGGCACCCAGGGTAATAGCTGCCCCTCCCACGGCCCGCGCATATGCTCTTCCATATGTCGGACCACCCACCACCGGCAGGTCCGGGGGCGCCGTACGCCACCCCGGACCCCGAATCTGCAAGTCATATGAGCGCGCCATCGCCCACAAGAGACTGTGGCGCTGCACCGAAGTACCGGTTCCGATAAAGGTTACGTCGCAGCGATAGCCCGGAGGTATCCAGCGGGCCGGGCGGTCGAGCTCCGGGTCCATCCCCTGGGGGAGGTGAAGGACGTTGGGTACACCCAGTGCCCGATATGTCTCCACCTGGGGCAGGTACGTCGTGAACATGGCGTCTGCCATTCGGCCCAATGTCAGGACGTCCTCGATGGGTGGAATCCGAAGGTCGAAGTACCAGAAGGCGGAATAGCGTCCTCGTATGAGCTTCTTGAGTCGCTGTTCGCCCAGGAGTGTCGCGTGACGACCAAGAATCAGAACATCGGGCTCGAACGATTCAGCCTGGCGGCTCAGCAGGGGCGCGGCGAACCGGCCAAGGTTCTGAGTCCAGGTCACCGCATTGACCAGCCGGCAGTCATGCCCGAGAGATCTGACGGCCCGTGCGACTGCGGCCTCGTTCTTGTACTTGCGTCCGGCCCCGATAACGACCACGCGCAGGGGGACCTCGAGGGTTTCTGGGAGCAAGAGAGAGGGCGTGTTTTCGGTTCGGCGGAAAGATAGTCAACCCACTAATTTGTCGAGGTATGCGACTCCTACGACTGCGTACCCCACGCGCTTGGCGTCGAGCGCGCCGCACGCTGGTGGCCTTGGCCGTGGCCGGGCTGCTGTTGGTACTGGTCGGCGCCCCTCCAGCGGGCGCTGCCCTGTTCGGCTTTGCGCTCCTGGCCCTGATGCTTCTCGAGTCGGCCCAGCTGCACCGTGCCATCCGGGAGAGTGAGCGGCAACAACACGCCCTGATCCAGATCCGTCCGTTGCTGGGCGAGCTTCCCCTGGATTTCAGTCGTTGGGCAGCCGACCCGGTCATGGTACACAATGCGGTGCGGCTTGTGGTCGAGACCCGGCCGGGTCTGGTGGTCGAGTGCGGATCCGGCAATTCGACCGTGGTGATCGCCCGCTGTCTTCGAGCCCTCGGGCGGGGCCGCATCATCTCGCTGGATCACGATCCGGCGTATGCCCGCCGCACGACTGAGCTCTTGCGGCTGTATGCGGTCGACGACCTGGCCACGGTAGTCGCGGCGCCACTCATGGCGCGGGAGGCCGACGGGCAGGTGGTGGAATGGTACGGTCCTCAGTACGAGCCACTGCTCGAGGACCCCATCGATGTCCTGCTGGTCGACGGCCCTCCCCGGGCGAGCAGCAAGCTTGCCCGCTATCCGGCCGTTCCAATGCTGCAGCGCCACCTGGCTCCAACATGCTCGATACTGCTGGATGACGGCGACCGGGTGGATGAGAGGACGATTGCGTCATTGTGGGCTGGTGTGCTGGGTGCGACGCTATCGTACCTGGAGGGAGGGCGGGGTGGCTGGCTGCTGCGACGTCAAGGACCTCCACTAAGTTCTTAGCCATGACGACGCAGCTTCTTCTCACCTACGACTTCCCACCCATGGGCGGTGGAATCGCTCGCTGGATGGGAGAGCTCGCGAAGCGCTACCCAGCGGGATCCCTTGTGGTGTCAACGGGTGAGCAGCCGGACTCTGCCGCGGTCGACGCGACTTTTCCCAATCGCATCGATCGGCTGCCAGTTCCGTCGCGGCGCCTGCGGACGGTGCAGGGGTTACTGCTCTGGTCCAGGCGCGTGGCGGCGCTCGCCCGATCGGTCGAGGCCGAGTTCATCTGGTGTGGCAACCTCAAGCCCGCGGCGTACCCGGCCCGGTGGGCAGCGGCGCGGCTCGGAACTCCTTACGGCGTTATGGTGGTCGGGTCGGATCTGCTGATTCTCCAACAGCAGATCCTGCGGTCGCCGCTCAAACGCCGCGCGGCCCATGCTCTGCTGGGCTCGGCGTCGGTGGTGGTCGCGATCAGCCGATGGACCGCAGATCTCTGTCGTACGATACTGGAGCGGCTCGAAATTAAGACCGCACCCGACCGGGTTCGCACCCTCCCGCTCGGTACGGATCCGGTCTTCTTTCAGCCTGGACGCGACACGAGAGAGGTGCGAGCCCGCTATGGCCTGGGGGAAGGTCGCTGGTTGCTTTCCGTCGCGCGGCTGGTCGCTTACAAAGGGCTCGACACCGGCCTCCGGGTTCTTGCCGAGCTCCGGCAGTACCATCCGGACGTGGGATATGCTGTCGTGGGCTCAGGCGAGCAACATTCCGAGCTCCAGGCGATGACGCGGACCCTCGGCCTGGAGGATCGGGTGCGCTTCCTTACCGACGTGCCCGATCGCGATCTCCCGGCGCTCTACAACTGCGCTGAGGTTTACCTCGGCTTGTCGAGATCGACGGACCTGGACGTGGAAGGCTTTGGGATATCACTTGTGGAAGCCTCGGCCTGCGGCATTCCCGTGGTTGCAGCACGAAGCGGCGGCATTCCCGACGCAGTCCGCGAGGGCGAGACCGGTTTGCTGGTAGACGGGGAGCGACCAGACCTGGTGGCGGAGGCGGTGTGTCTGCTGCTGCGGAACCGCGAGCTGGCGCGACGCCTCGGAGCAGGAGGAAGGAGGGCGGTGGAGACATTCTACAATTGGGATCGCGTGACGTCCGAAATGGTCCGTATCGGTGGAGAGCTAAGTTCTGCTTCCAGGAAAGACGGTTCGGCGTAGCGTTCGTTCGCCCCTGGTGCACTAAATTGTGTGGGTGAATCCTCAGCTGCTTCTTGCCTACGACTTTCCTCCCATCGGCGGAGGCATAGCGCGTATGATGGGCGAGCTGGCCAAGCGTTACCCGCCGGGGACTCTGGTCGTATCGACCGGACAGCACCAGGGGAGTGCTGAGGTGGACGCTTCGCTGGCGAACAGGGTCGACCGCCTGGCGGTCTCCAGTCGGCGCCTTCGCACGGTTCAGGGTCTGCTACGCTGGTCTCATCGGGCATTCAGGCTGGCACGCTCAGTCCATCCGGAGTTCGTCTGGTGCGGTAATCTCAAGCCGGCAGGATATCCGGCACGCTGGATCCGGAAGCGGGTTGGAACACCCTACGGGATTCTCCTGTACGGCACCGATCTCCTGCTGCTGCGGCATCGAATCCGCCACTCGGCTCTCAAGCGCACCTGGGCGCGCACGCTGATCGGTTCAGCCTCGGTGCTCGTTGCCATCAGCCGCTGGACCAGGGAAGAGGCTTTATCGTTGCTGGAAGACCTCGGATTGAACGGTGATATCGATGTGCGCCTCCTGCCGCTAGGGACCGATCCCGAGCACTTCCGGCCTCGAGTCGATGCAGCGGGCGTTCGAGCTCGGTATGGCCTGGCGGAGGGCCGCTGGCTACTGACTGTCGCGCGCCTGGCAGCGCACAAGGGCATCGACACGGTGTTACATGTGCTCGCCGCCCTGCGCGAGCAGTACCCTGACCTGCGGTACATGGTTGTGGGGCGCGGCGACCGGCTCAGCCACCTCGAGGGCCTCGCCCGGGATCTCGGTGTGGCCGACCGGGTTCGGTTTCTCACCGACGTTCCCGATTCCGATTTGCCCGCGCTCTATAACACCGCCGAGATTTACCTGGGGCTCTCCCGGCCCGCGGGACTTATGGTGGAAGGTTTCGGTATCTCGCTCAGCGAAGCCTCAGCTTCAGGGATCCCCGTCATTGCCGGGTCGGGCGGCGGTATCCCCGACGCCGTCCGGGATGGTGAAACCGGGCTGCTGGTGGATGCCGAAGGCCCGGAGGCTGCTACCACCGCGGTACGGCTACTGTTAGGGGACCGGGAGCTGGCTCGCCGCCTGGGCGCGGAGGGCCGTCGCGCCGTCGAGACCTACTACAATTGGCAGAGGGTGACCACCGAGCTCGCCGGCATCGGTCACGAGTTGGGGGAATCTCCCCGTCAGGAGGTGGCGTGAAGACCGAAACAGCTTCCCAGCCGTCAGCGGCACTGGAGTACGACCGTCAGTATCGGGCATGGCTCGATGGCCAGGGACCCCGCGCGCTCGACGTGGACTGGCGCATGCGACACCTGCTCTGGCGCCAGCGCGTACTGCTGCGCCGGTTTCCGCCTGAGGGGAAGCGGGTCCTCGATTTCGGGTGCATGGATGGCATCTTCACTCTGCGGCTCCAGCAACTAGGCGCGGAAGCCGTAGGGTACGACATCTCGCCGGCGGCCATCAGCCAGGCCGAGAAGTTTCGCGGTGCCGCGCCGCATCCGGTGTTCACCACGGTTCTCCCCGGCCCCGGGCAGTTCGACCTGGTGTACTGCAACGAAGTGCTGGAGCACGTCCGCGACGACGCTGCATTCACGGGCGAGCTGGTTGAATTCCTGGCTCCGGGCGGCGTACTGGTGGGGACTACCCCGGTGGGAAAGCACTTTGGGGATCCAGACCACAAGCGCGAGTACGATCGCGGCAGCCTCGAGCGCGCACTCTCCCCCTGGGGTGCCGTGCGGATTCGACGATATTACCGTACGCCGCTTCGCAACCTGCTACCGTTTCGACAGAACGGCGCAGCGGTGTTCATTTTTGAGGTCAGGCCGCAGAGTCTTCGGGACGCACGCTGATCGCGTAGGTGGGACAGTTGAGGACGTAGGCGCCATCAATGGGAGACCAGGTCTGGACCGGGGTCATCACCTCTGCTTTGCCTCGGGCATCGAGCCGGAACACCTGGGGGGCCTGGACCACACAGGAGCCGCAGCCCACGCAGCGCTCCTCGTCCACCAATACCCGGAGCCGGCGAGTGGGGTGCATGCCCCGGCCGATGCCCCCGAGCTGGGTCCCCAGCTGGTCGAGGGTGTTGGCGGTGGCGCGGTAACCTGACTCGATCAATTCCTCGGTCTTGTCGAAGGCGAACATCGAGATGTGCTCGACCCGGGGCTGTACCAGTACCAGAGGGGGCCCCTTCCAATCACGAAGCTGAGTCTCGATCTGGGTCTGCATCACGATCTCGAGGCCCCGGATGTAGGTGGCAGCGAAGCCCTGGGTCTCGATTTCCGAGCGGAGGACGCTGGTGGCGGCCACGTTGATCGCGAGGATCGGACCCTGGCCCAGCGAAGCGGCCATGCGCACCGGCAGGTTTTCGACGACGGCCCCGTCGACATAAGCGCGCCCATTGATCTCTCGCGGCGGGAAGATTCCCGGCAAGGCGCAGGATGCCGCCACCGCGTCGGCCACGCGGGCGGTCCTGAGGCCGGGAAGGCCCCACATGACCTGCATGCCCGAGTGGAGATCGACGGTATTGATCAGAAGGCGGCGCTGGAGATCGCCGAAGGTGACGTTTCCGACCAGGCTGGCAATGAGGGCTTCGAGCGGTTCGCGGCGATAGAGGGCGGGGGCAAGGAGGCGCCGGAATGCGACATCAGCGCGAGCAACCTGGAAGACGTCCCGACGGCGGACCAGCCGGGCTCGGGCCTCCATCGTCTGGGCGGGCACTCCGGCAGCCCAGGCCGCGGCGATGAGGGATCCGATACTGGAGCCCACAACCAGGTTCGGCACCAGGCCCCGCTCTTCCAGGGCACGGAGCACGCCGATGTGGGCCAGCCCTTTCAAGCCGCCGCCACTGAGGACCAGGGTAAAGGGGCTATCCGGTATCACATGCTCGCCCTGCCAAAGGTTGCATTCGGATCCGTCGCCGGTAGAAGTGCAAGAATCGTGCACTCCCTGCCGTGGGAGTCGATGTAGGAAGACTGTGCCCGGCCCACCATCGGTGCGGGTAACCCACGTCACGGGAGCCGGATGCCACACGGAGTACTAAGGGAGCGGCTGCGGCGGGATCGGTTCTTTCAGTTGGGCCTTTTCTTCGTCTCGGTAGTGGTAATCGCGGCGGTGTTCGCGCCCTTGCTGGCGCCCCATAACCCGATTACTGGGGACCTCAAGAACGCCTACCTGGTCGAGCCGGGGTATCGGTTCCTCCTGGGAACCGATACCCAGGGGCGCGACGTCCTTAGCCGGGTGCTCTATGGGGCCCGACTGTCGCTCTCGGTCGGCGTCATCTCCCAGTCGGTCTCGGTGACCCTTGGCGTCCTGCTCGGCCTGCTGGCCGGCTACTACGGCCGTTGGGTCGATGCCCTGGTGATGCGCCTGGCCGACATCACACTGGCATTCCCCACCCTGCTCCTGCTCATCGCGGTGGCTGCGGCGGTCAAGCCCTCGCTCCCGGTGGTCTTCGTCGTCATCGGGATCGTCGGCTGGGCCGGCATGGCCCGTCTGGTACGAAGCCAGGTTCTCGTCCTCCGGCACTCGGAGTTCGTGCTGGCCGCCCGCGCCCTGGGCGCCCGCGACCGACGGATACTCCTGCGGCATCTCCTCCCCAACGTGCGGACCCAGGTCATCATTGCCGCAACTCTGGGCATCGCGGGCGCCATCATGGCCGAAGCCGCTCTCTCGTTCGTCGGATTGGGCGCCCAGCCGCCTACGCCAAGCTGGGGGGCCATGGTGGCCGATGGCCGGGACCTGCTTCGGGTAGCCCCCTGGATCTCGTTTGCCCCCGGCCTCGCCATCGGCGCGGCGGTGCTCGGCTTCAACCTGGTGGGTGACGCGCTCCGTGAGGCGTACGATCCCAAGCTGAGAACTGAGAGGTGAGAAGTGAGAGGTGAGAAGTGACAGGCGAAGCCTGTCATCCTGAGGGAGCGGAGCGACCGAAGGATCGGGCGGGTGGCAAGCCGATCCTTCGCTACGCTCCGGATGACAACCGTCTTGATCTGGCATCACTTCGCCGCGCGGAGTTCCCCTGGACCGCCGACACCATCTACCTGAACAACGCCAGCGTCGGTCCGCTGCCGGAGCGGACCCGAAAAGTGCTCGACGAGTTCAACCGCAAGCGTGCCGCCCCCTTTCAGCTGCCCGACCGAGAGCTCTTTGCCACCCTGGCCGAGTCGCGCCGGCTGGCGGCGGAGCTGATCGGGGCAATCCCGGAGGAGATCGCACTCACCATCAACACCGGATTCGGATTGAGCCTGGCGGCTCGATCCCTTCCGCTCCGGCCAGGCGACATCGTGCTGGCGAGCGACAAGGAGTTTCCGGCCAATGTCTATCCCTGGATGCTGCTCAAGGACAGCGGCGTTACGCTCGAGCTCGCGCCGACCACCGCCGAGGGCTGGCCCGATGAGGCCCATCTGCTGGACCGGCTCACCGACCCCCGCGTCAGGGTACTCGCGGTGTCGCTGGTGCAGTTCAGCAATGGGTATACGGTCGACCTGGCTCGACTCTCGGCAGCCACGCGGGCATCGGGAACCTACCTGGTCGTCGATGCGATTCAGGCGGTTGGGCAGCTACCGGTTGATGTGACGCGAACTCCGGTGGACATCCTGGCTTGTGGCGCGCAGAAGTGGCTGCTCTCGCCCTGGGGTTCCGGTTTCGTGTATGTCCGTCGGGAGCTGGTGCGCGAGCTGAGCCCGTCGGTTACCGGATGGATGGCGTTCGAAGGCACGGAGGACTTCACCCGGCTGACCGAGTACCGCGATACCTTGCGCGGTGACGCCCGGCGATTCGAGCTGATCACGCTTCCGTACCAGGACTTTGCCGGGATGAACGCCTCGCTGGGCCTGCTACTTTCCGTCGGCATTCAGCGTATCGCCGACCACCTTCAGGCCCTCCACGCTCCGGTGCTGGCCTGGGCGGTGCGACATGGGGTGCGGGTGGTATCACCAGGGGGCGAGCGTGGCTCGGGAATTCTCTGCGTGCAGCCCCCTGATGTGGGTGAAGTGTTTCGTCGCCTGAAGGCGGCCCGGGTCATCTCCAGCATGCGCGAAGGAGCCATCCGGCTCAGCCCGCATCTCTACAACACGGTGGATGAAATGGAGCGGGTCGTCGACATACTGGGGGAGCCATGACCGCGTTTACCGAGATGCTTGCGACCGGCTACGGGACCGGCGAGCCGTCGTTGGTTCTGGGCGCAGCGCTGGAAGGATCCCAGGTTCACCAGGAGCCCAAGATTCGACTTCCGCTGTCGATGGCCAACCGGCACGGGCTGGTAGCCGGCGCCACCGGCACGGGCAAAACCAGGACGCTGCAACTGCTCACCGAGCAGCTCTCGGCTCAGGGCGTGCCGGTATTCGTGGCTGACATGAAGGGCGACCTCTCCGGCCTGGCAATGCCAGGCGAGGCGTCGCCCCGGGTCAGCGGACGAGCGAGCGACATCGGCTGGGACTGGAAGCCGAAAGGCGTGCCGGTCGAGTTTGTCAGCCTCACTGGGGCGCTGGGCGTGCAGCTGCGTGCGACGGTGAGCCCATTCGGACCGTTGCTGCTGGGCAAGGTACTTTCATTGAACGACACCCAGACCAGCATCCTGACCATGGTCTTCAAATACGGGGACGACACTCAGCTTCCTCTGCTCGATTTTCACGATCTGAGGGCAGTACTTCAATTCCTCGGCTCGGAGGACGGGAAGGCCGCGCTGGTCCAATATGGCGGCATGTCCAGCGCGTCGGTGGGCGTGCTGCTGCGGAAAATCGTGGAGCTCGAAGCTCAAGGGGCCGAGCGGTTCTTCGGGGAGCCTGAGTTCGACGTCAAGGACATGTTGCAGGTAACCCCCGACGGGCGCGGAGTAGTCACCTGCCTCGAGCTGCCCGACGTCGCGGACAAGCCGAAGCTGTTCTCGACCTTCATGATGTGGATGCTGGCCGAGCTCTATCACAACCTGCCCGAAGCGGGAGATCTGCCCAAGCCAAAGCTGGTCTTTTTCTTTGACGAGGCCCACCTGCTCTTCGATGATGCACCGAAGGCATTTCTCGACCAGATCGAGCAGGTGGTGCGGCTGATCCGCTCGAAGGGCGTGGGAGTGTACTTCGTGACCCAGACTCCCAAGGACGTGCCCGAGGGTGTCCTCGCGCAGCTCGGCAATCGCATCCAGCATGCACTGCGCGCGCACACGCCCGACGATGACAAGGCGCTCAAGGCCACGGTGCGGACTTTTCCCAAGACGTCTTTCTATGACTTGGGTGAGACGCTCACGTCGCTCGGGATCGGCGAGGCGGTGGTGACCGTGCTCAACACTCGCGGAACTCCCACGCCTGTCGTCGCAACCCGTCTCATCCCCCCGGCATCTCGCATGGCCCCGCTCACCCCGGACGAGTTACAGGCTGACATCAGCCAGTCGGGCTTGCTGGCGGAGTACGGGAAGGAACTGGACCGCGAGAGCGCGCGCGAGATCCTGGCCGCACGGATGGCCCGCACGACACCTCAGCCCACAGAGCCAGCCCAGGAGCGCCCGCCGGCGAGATCGCTGCCGGACAAAACCATGGGTGAAGTGGCTCGGGACGCCGTGTCCTCGCCGGTGGGCAGAACCGTTGTGAGAGAGGTCATGCGCGGTCTGTTCGGGCTGCTCGGTGCCAAGCCTCCACGCAGCACCAGCACCCGGCGGCGCCGCTGGTAGGATCAACTTTCCAGCACCAGCCTGACGTAGTTCTTCTTTCCCTTTCGCAGGATGACGAAGCGCCCTTCCGGCGGACCTTGCAGCTCGTCCTCGTCCAGCACCCGGTCCACAGTCTCGATCGGCTCGTCATTGAGGTAGAAGCCCTTGCCCTGAATCCCCCGCCGCGCGTCTGCCTTCGACTTCGCCAGGCCGCTCGCCACAAGAAGCTCCACGACCGATAAATCCCGCAACCCAGCCCGTGACACCGTCACGGTGGGTGCATGGCCCGTGAGCCGGAGCTCTCCAGTTCCGGGGGTCACCGTAACACCTCGTCCTTCAAACAGCGCACGGCTCGTCTCCATCGCCTGCTCCGCTTCAGCCGCACCATGCACCCGCGTCGTCATGTCTGCCGCCAGCAGCCGCTGCGCGGCCCGCTTCCCGGGATCACGCGCATGGGCTGCCATGGTCTCGGCGATCTCGCCCAGCGATAGAAAGGTGAACAGCTTGAGGTAACGCTCGACGTCGCGATCGTCGGTGTTGATCCAGAACTGATAGAACTGGTACGGACTGGTCCTGGCCGGGTCGAGCCAGATGTTGCCGGCCTCGCTCTTCCCGAACTTGGCGCCTGACGCGTTGGTGATGAGGGGAAAGACCAACCCGTGAAGCTGTTGGCCTTCCCGCTTGCGGACCAGCTCGATCCCCGCCGTGATGTTGCCCCACTGATCGCTGCCGCCGACTTGAAGTTCACAGCCCTCGGTTCGAAAGAGATGCCAGAAGTCGTAGGCCTGGATGGCCATGTAGCTGAATTCGGTGTAACTGATGCCGCTCTCCAGCCTGCTGCGCACGCTCTCCTTTTGAAGCATGAATCCCAGCGTGAGGTGTCGGCCGGCTTCGCGGAGAAAGTCCATGAGCGGCAGCTCCCGCAGCCAGTCTGCGTTGTTCCGGAGCCTGGCGTTGTTGCTGCCACTGCCGTCGAAGCTCAGGAAGCGGGCGAGCTGGGCCCGGATCGCCTGGGCGTTGTGATCGATTTGATCGAGGGGGAGGATCGGCCGCTCCGAGCGCTTCCCGCTGGGGTCACCGACCATGCCGGTGCCCCCGCCGATCAGCACGATAGGGGTATGCCCGAAGCGTTGGAGCCAGGCCGCGCCGATCACCGGCACGAGGTTTCCCACGTGCAGGGAATCGGAAGTCGGGTCGAAGCCCACGTAGGCCGTAAGTGGGCCTCTTTGGAGCCTTTGGGCCAGGTCGGCCGTGGCGTCCTGGAGCAAGCCGCGCGCCGCAAGTGTCTCGAGAAGGTCGGGCATAGGCGCCAATGGTACCCGCTGGAATAGAGCCTCGCAATCGGCTAGTTTGCCACCATGCCCTTTCAGGCGAATTTGGTAGTGCGGCGCGCCCGGCTCTCTCCCCGCGCCCGGCGGAATCTATTGGTCGGACTCCTCGCGGGAGTGGCCTTCGGGCTGGCCGTTCTGATGGCGGCGTGGAGCCGCGCCTGTGCCGGGAATACCTGTCCCTCCATCGAGGAGCTGGGTGGCTACGATCCGGATCAGGCCTCCAAAGTGTACGCCGCAGATGGGCGGCTGATTACCGATCTCGGGCTCGAGCGGCGAACGGTCATTCCCCTGGGTGAGATGTCGCCCTACGTGAAAACCGCGTTCCTGGCCACGGAGGACAAGCGGTTCTACCGCCACCACGGCATCGACTGGTACCGGGTGTTCGGCGCCATCAGGACCAACGTCTTCGCGCTGCGGTTTGCCGAAGGATTTTCGACCATCACGATGCAGCTGGCCCGGAACATCTGGGACGAGGACATCAGCGGAACGGACAAGTCGCTCCGGCGCAAGCTCAGGGAAGCTCACGTGGCGCTCGACATCGAGCGCAAGTATCCCAAGGATAAGATTCTCGAGATCTACCTGAACCAGATCCCGCTCGGGAATGGCGCATACGGCGTCGAAGCCGCCTCGCAGCGCTACTTCGGGAAATCGGTCCGGGACCTCAACGTGGCGGAGGCGGCCACGCTCGCCGCCATCCCCAAGGCTCCCACCCGCTACAACCCCCGCCGAAATCCCAATCTGAACATCCAGCGCCGCAACACGGTGCTGAATCTGCTGCGGGACAACGGCCTGCTGAACGCGGAGGACACCGAGCGCTGGAAGGCCTATCCCCTGCTGCTGTCGTCCCATTCCGATTTCAGCGGCGTGGCCGAGTACTTCGTGGAGTACGTGCGCCAGCAGCTGGAGGCCAGGTTTGGCCGGGAGCTCTACACTTCGGGATACCGGATCTACACCACCCTCGATCTCGATATCCAGCAGGCTGCCGAGCGGGCGCTGGAGGCGCGGCTGGAAGCCATCGAGAGCGGCGCGGACGGGAAATTCACCCACGAGACCTACCGGCAGTACATGGAGTCGCGGACCGATAACGCCGACCACAGCGGCCGGACTACGACGCCGTATCTCCAGGGCCTGGCCGTGACACTCGAGGCCAAGACCGGATACATCCGGGCCATGGTCGGTGGGCGCGACTTCGACGACAGCAAGTTCAATCGCGCCACCCAGGCCTTGCGGCAACCCGGGTCAATCTTCAAGCCAATCGTCTACGCGGCCGCGGTGGAGGCCGGATACCCGCTTTCGCATGTGATGGTGGACGACCCGCTCACCGTTGAGCTCGATCCCACCGAGCCGCCCTGGGCGCCACAGAACTACGATCTCGAGTTCGACGGGCCGATGACGCTGCGGCGGGCGCTCTACCTTTCCCGCAATATCATCGCGATCAAGCTCGGCATGGAGCTGGGCGAGCAGGCGGTCATCAGTGAGGCGAGCAAATTCGGCCTCACCACCCGGGTGCCGGCGTTCCCCTCGATTCACATCGGCTCGGCCGATGTGATTCCGCTGGAGATGATCGCCGCCTATACCACCTTCGCGAACCTCGGATCCCGTACCGTACCCAACGCGGTGCTCCGGGTGGAGGACCGCAGCGGCAAGATCGTGTGGCAGCCGCCGGTGCGGACAGTGGAGGTGATGGACACGCTCCACGCCTGGTTGATGACCGACGTGCTCCGCGACGTGGTGCGCCACGGCACTGCGGTCGGTTCAGTCGGGGCCAGGATCAACTTTCCGGCAGGCGGCAAGACGGGCACCACCAATGACGGTTACGACGTATGGTTTATCGGCTTCACGCCGGACATGGTGACCGGACTCTGGATCGGGTTCGACCAGCCAAAAAAGATCAAGGCAAACGCCCAGGGTGGCGTGCTGGTTGGGCCGGCGTGGAGCGCCATGATGCGGGAGGTCTATGAGCGGCGGAGCCTGCCGGCGGCATGGTCACGTCCAGCTGGACTTAGCGCGCTCGACGTAGACAAGACGACCGGGTACAAGGCCACGCCCTTCTGCCCCAAGGACGTCCACTATATCGAGTCGTTCATCCCGGGCACGGAACCGGCGGCATTCTGTCCGGTGCATTCGCCTTTCGGGTCGATCGGTGTGATGGGTGGCGAATCGCCGGAGCCAGCTCAGAATCCCACTGGTCCAGCCACTGCGCCGGCGGTCGGGGCGCCGAAGCCGCCGAACACCCAGGGCGGGAGCGCCGCCACTGGCGGCAGTACCGGAGTCATGGGGGGGACCGGCCCGGCGCCCGCTCAGCGTCCCTGAAATGCGGGCGCGCCGGCTGGCCGCCCGTTGGTTGATTCCCGTTGAAGGCGCAGCCATTGAGCACGGCGCGCTGCTGATCGGACCTGAGGGCAGGGTGCAGGTGGTGGGCCCTGACTCGAGCGTCCCCCGACCTTCTGATGTTCTGGCCGAGGACTTCGGGGACGCGGTCATTCTCCCCGGCCTGATCAATACCCATACCCATCTGGAGCTCACCGGCTTTGCAGGCCAGGTCCGGGAGCCCGAGTTTCCTGCCTGGATTCGACGGCTGAGGGAGCTGAAGACAACCCGTGCGCCGGTTGAGTACATCGAAGCCGCACGACGCGGATTGGCGGCATGCTATGCCGGGGGAGTGACCACGATCGCCGATACCGGCGATTCCGGCGCCGCCATTCAGGTGCTGGCGGAGGCCGGCGGATCGGGCCTGGCGTATCAGGAGGTTTTTGGTCCGGATCCCGGACAGGCCGAGGAGAGTCTGGCCGCCCTGCGCGACAGGGTGACGGCCTTGCGCGGGTGGTCTGGCGACAGGGTACGCATCGGCGTCTCACCCCATGCGCCGTACACCGTGAGCGGCCCGCTCTTCCGCGCTGTATCGGCCTGGTCTCAAACAGAGAACTTGCCCCTGGCGGTGCATATCGCGGAGTCGCCGGCGGAGACGGCGTTCCTGGCCAGCGGCTCCGGACCGTTCGCCATGGCCTGGGAGGCTCGCGGGATTCCGCTGCCACGCCCCTTCGGCCTGTCCCCGGTGGCATGGCTGGCCGAGCATGGCGTGCTGACCGAGCGGACGCTCTGCATTCATGCGGTGCAGCTCGGCCCGGGGGACATCGGCCGGCTGGCGGATTCAGCGGCCGCCGTCGCTCACTGTCCGCTTTCGAACCAGGCCCACAGGCACGGCACGGCACCGCTCGAAGCCATGCTTCAGGCAGGAATTCGGGTCGGCATCGGAACCGATTCCGAGGTCAGCGTCGGCCGGCTGGATCTGCTGGCGGAGGCGCGTGCTGCGCGAGGCCTGGCGCGACTGACGGCCGACGCCATGATCGAGCTCTGCACGCTGGGAGGTGCCCGCGCCCTGGGCCTCGCCAGCGAAACCGGGAGTCTCCGTATCGGCAAGTGGGGAGACTGCGTGGTGATACGGGTGACGAGTGCGGATGAGGGGAGCTCGCCGGCTGAAGCGGTGCTCGCCAGCACTCCGGCGGATCTGCGGTTGACCTGTGTGAGCGGGAGGGACGTCTACCGAGCGCTATGAAAATTCAACGTCATGCCGCCATTCTCCGCGTGGTGCGCGACCGCCGGATCGAGAGCCAGGACGGGCTGCGTGAGGCGCTCGCCGATGACGGGTTCGTCGTGACCCAGGCGACCCTCTCGCGCGACATCCGCGAGCTGGGTTTGGCGAAGCTGGCCGATCCGCAAGGTGGCGCGTTCTACACCCATCCGCATCGCCCGGCGGTGCGACCCGAGCTGGGGCAGGTCCTTCCGGCGCTGTTGGTCAGCGTGGATGGAGTCGGTCCGTTTCTGGTCCTCAAGACGGCCAGCGGCTCGGCTGGTGCGGTGACGGAAGCGTTGGATCAGGCGGGCTGGTCCGAGATCATCGGGACGATTGCGGGGGACGACACTGTGCTGGTCATAACTCGAAGCCAGCGCCTGCGCGAGGAGATTGCAACCCGGATTCAGAAGCTGGTGAAGTAGGCCCTGCAGCGGCAGGCTCGAGAGGGACAATGGTTTGAAATTTCCCGCTCGGCGCCAGTGGGATGTCATCCACGGCAACAACCTCGTAATGCATACTGTCGCCCAGCCTGTCTACCAGCTTCCGCACGATGGCTGCGGCGCTTGTGGGTGTCCAACCGCTGGTGGGCACGACCAGCACACGGAGTTCTGTTGCAGCAACCTGCCGCGCCTGCCATCGAGCCACCTCAGGGAAGGTCTTCAGGATCGCACCGAAACCGATTCCGTATAGCACCCTTCCATCCGGAATGCGTATGAAATGCCGGGTGCGTCCCTGCACGCGGCTCAGTAGCCCCAGCCCGCGGCCGCAGGCGCAGGGAGACGGCAGCCGGGCGGCGAGATCGCCCAGTCGGTAGCGGATGAGCGGCTGTGCCAGGCAGTTCAGCTGAGTGAAGACGACCTGCCCGACCTCCCCATCAGGGACTCGTCGATCCTGATCATCCAGGATCTCCACGATCTGCACGTCGTCGTTCAAGTGGAGCGCACCGCGATTGTGCGGGCATTCCCAAGCTACTGGTCCGAGCTCGGCGGTGACGTAGACGTCGAGTGGCGGGGTCCCGAATGCCCGTTCCGCGAGCTCCCGGCCCCGATCGCTCATCGGCATTGCGCAGCTGTAGACCACCCTGGGCCGGATGTTGGTTATGCCCCGCTCCAGTATCCGCTCGGCGATGAGCTCCAGACTCACCGCGTAGGAGCTGAACAGGCCAGGTTGGGTGCGACGAAGAATCTCGATGTGCTCGTCCACCGGCTTAAAGCTGGAGACCTGGTGTAATGGAGGGAGTACCCCTAGCCTCCTCAGGGCCGCAACCGGGCCCTTTGAGGCAACCGTCGCCCCAGTGTTGATGTTGAGCTGGGTGTCCAGCATTCGGTGCCCATAGGCATGAAAGATTCGCGCCCAAAGTGCCGATACTTCAGCTTGATCGCGGTGGCTGCGAAGGACTCGTAAGGGGGTACCGGTCGAACCTGAAGTTGTCACTGGGAAGAGCTTGTCGGCCGGCTCAGTCAGCATCTGCACCGCCGCGGAGGCATGCAGCGTGGCCTTTTCGAGCACTGATAAGCGCTGGAGTGCCGGTTCTGTGACACCGTCGGGCGACAGGCCGGCGCGCCGAAAGGCTTCCCGGTAATACGCGGTCTCCCCGGCCGCCCGACACAGCCGCTGGAGCCGGGGCCCCCGTCCCTGGGCCAGCTGTTCCGGAGACTTCCACTGCTCGGCGCGCCGCTGGCGGGCCGCCGCGAAAAGATGCCACATGTTGAGCGCTGACATAGTACTAACGTATCCGGCTCGGCTTGCTGGGCCAAATCGAGTGTGTTACGATTCGGGAGCGCTCCATTGGGGGGCGTTTGTGCTGATTCCCGCATCTCACCATCGCATAACTGGAGAGAGCCAGTGCGGTGTCTGGCGTTAAACGCCTCCTTTGAGCCGCTGACCATGGTGCCGGTCCGGCGCGCCCTTCGGCTCGTGATCGAGGGTAAAGCCGAGATCGTCGAACCGGATGGGGGCGACCTCGTTCGAAGCGAACGTCTGACGCTGCCTAAACCAGCGATCATACGACTCGTCAAGTTCGTCCACGTCCCCCGCCGCTTCCGCCGTCAAGTCACCAACACATTCCTCTTTGCTCGCGATGGCTACCGCTGCCAATATTGCCATCGGAGCCAGGCCGACCTGCGGCACCGGGAGTGTCTCACGCGGGATCACCTGGTTCCGCTTTCGCGAGGCGGTGACAACGAATGGGGCAACGTCGTCACCGCCTGTAGCTCGTGCAACACCCGGAAGGGGAATCACCTTCCCGAGGAGTGTGGCATGCACCCGCTGGGCGCGCCTCGTGAGCCCCACTTCGTGCATCTGTCGTGGGCGGTGCGCCGCCTGTCGTCGACCCAAGCGAAGTACATCAAGCTGTTCTATGGTGACCAGGCGCTGCGGGCGCTGGGTGGGACGGTGTAGGTCTGTGGGCCCGCGACGCCCCTCGACGGGCTCGGGGTAAGGCTGTTGCGGATCTACCGCACCCGGAACCGTTCGCTTCTTGCCTCTAGCCTCAAGCTGGGCAAACCCGCAAGACGTAACAGAAACCGCGTCGCACCGCGGCCGAGTGCATCCCCAATCCCCTCGCTGCCCTGAGCCCCGTTTTCCAGATTGCCTGCCAGAAAGCGCTCCAGCTCGTCGAGATCGGAATCCGAGAGCGTCGAGACCTGAAGGGATGCGGCATAGTAGTAGCCGCCCGCCTCGTCCAGTCGAACGGTGACCTGGTAGGCAAAGGCGAGTGCCGCACCGAGCGCATCGAGCGTGGCGTAACGGCGCTCCTGCCGCCTCGCACCTACCAGCGTGAGCAGGGTGTATTGGTCCAGCAGCGGCTCATGGCGCACCACCACATCCCACTCAACCTGGCGGGAGAAGGTGTCGAACCAGCCTTCCCGGGAGCGCCACACCTCCACCCGGTAATGCAGGCGGACCGGAAGCCCGGACCGCAGGGCATCCAGCCATCGGCTCTCACCGCCGAGCAGGTTTTCCGAGCGCACGACGGGGGCGCGGGCACCCCGCAGGGTGGAGTCCTGCGTCAAGGTGACGTGGAGCCGGATCGGCCCCGCTTCCTGGGCCGCCAGGCTGGTCCATGGAGTGCCGGCTAGCAGACCACCAAGCGCGACCAGCCAGCAGCGCCGATGCATCGCTCGGGTCAGCCAAGGACGCCGGAGTGCCACTGGATGGAGCACTAGAAGCGACGCTGCAGCCTGACGACGAACTTGACCGGCTCACCTTCGGAGAGGCTCTTTGCGAGATAGGCCCCGATCCCTCCGGCGTCGAGACCGGCCCCGGCATCGAATGCCCATTCCTTCAGGGCAGGCAGCCGGTTGACCGGCACCTGGCCCGGTCCGCCTCCCGCCAGCCAGGCCTTTCCTGCGTCGCCGAAGATGACGAGATCCGCTTCCTCGATCCCGATGAATTGTCCCCGCCGGCTTCCTTCCCGATCCGGCATCCGGTAGCCCAGGTTGAGTCCCAGCCGGGTCCGAACCTCGACCTGGGTGGCGATCATGCGGTCGCAGAGCGCGGGAATCGCTGCGTCGCTGAAGCCGCGTGGCGCGCAGGTGAACGCTCGAAAGTCGAATCCGGGCAGCAGGTCGGGCCCGCCGAGGGAGACTCGTCGCTGAATCGGCAAGCGGTCACCGGCGATCCACCCGTCGGCCCGAATCCTTCCAGTCACTTGAAGCGCCGGTGTCAACCGAGCATAGCGCCTGAGGTCGAACGAGATCCGATCGGTGGCGTATCCGCCACCGGTCGGTGGGTTGGGACGAACCACGGCGGGCAGCGCCACGGGGGCGATGTCATCGCTGGTCGAGTGCTCGAAGCGCCCCCGGAACAGCCATCCGGTGGTGGGCCGGTCACGATTGTTCCGGGTATCGAAATCCACCTGTACCCCGGTGTTGAAGTAGTGACCATCGTCGATCAGGGGGTTGCGGCGCCAGCGATCGCTGTTGCGCAGGAGCGACCACGGGTCGGTGATCTGGACCGAGCGCTCCGCGTCCCGGCTGATGGTGAGCTCGACCCGCCAGGCAGGATGCGGCTGGAGGTACGCCACTCCGCCCACACCCTGCCGCTCGAAGTAATCCCGGTAGTCACGCTGGAGGAGGAAGGCGGACCAGCCGGACTCGGAGCTAGTCAGCGGGTGGTCCTCGATTGGATCCACCGCGCTATAGAGCCGGCCGCCGATGCCGAACTCGGGCTTGCCCTGAACCCCGAAATCGGCCCGCACGACATAGCCGAAATCGCTTCGATCGTCGGCCTTGCCCGCGGTACGCAGAATCCCACGCAGGTCGAGACGGGCATAGGTGCGGGGGGAGGGGCGGACCTCGAACAGCGGGCCGAACAGGATGGGCAATCCCTCGACCCGGTTATAGGTCCCCCCCGTGGCGAGCGACAACGTGGTCCGGATGCGACCGGCCTGAAACGATGTGCGGGCTGTGGCCAACTCGCCGAGTGAGCGGCGGCGCTCCCGCAGCGCCAGCCAGCCTTCCGCGGTGCGGAGCACCGGCGCGGCATCCCAATACACCCGCTCCGGGCCGAAATGCTCCACCTGCTCGGACCGGATGAGCCGACCACCCACCACCAGGATCTCGCCCTGGACCGCCGCGCCGGGCAGGAGGTACAGCGTGCCATTGGCCACCGTGACCGGCCCGGTCACTCGCCCGGCAATGCGGAGCGACCCACGGAACAAGGCCAGCTTTCCCTCGAACCGGCTGCCGGCGGGCAGGGTCACGTCCCCCTGCATCCGAGTCGCGGCCGAGTCGTTGTACAGCGCAATCAGCTCCGCCACTACCTCGGGAGGCGGACCGGCGCGAACGAGGGAGTCGGTCGGCGGCGCATTGGGATCGATTACGATGACGCTGTCCTGCGCCCACCCGGGCGAGGCCAGCACCAGCATCAGGCCGGCAATGAGCAGGCGCATGAAGCTCTCGATGGAAAAGGAGTGGCTACAGCTCGGAGTCGGCGCTCTTCTCCAGCCCCAACCGGCGCATTCGCCGGTAGAGGTTGGCGCGATCGGTCTGAAGGATTCTGGCCGCTTCGGCCATGTTGTGCTGAGCCTGGGTCAGCGCCGCCAGAATGAGACCTCTCTCGAATTCGTCCAGGGCCTGAGTCAACGGCCGACCGAGCAACGCCATCAATGAGGTCGTCGCGGGGGCGGCAGGAGAGCCGCGGATGACCTGGCGGACAGCGCCGGCGTCAACCACCGGACCACTGAGAATGCTCAGCCGCTCGACCAGGTTGGCCAGCTCGCGGACGTTGCCGGGCCAGGAGTAGGAGGCGAGGGCATCGAGCGCGGCATCGGTGAAACGGGCCGCATGGCGTGGCCGGACCCGCTCGGCCAGATGGGCCACCAGGGCGGGCAGGTCCTCCAGACGCTCTCGCAGTGGCGGCAGGTGAATGGGAAAGACGTTGAGCCGGAAGAAAAGGTCTTCCCTGAACCCGCCGCCGCTCACCGCCTCTGCGAGCTGCCTGTTCGTGGCGGCGATGACCCTGGCATCGATCCGCATCATGGTCTCGGCCCCGATGCGTTGCAGCTCCCCGCTCTCGAGGGTCCGAAGCAGCTTGGCCTGAGCTTCCTGACTCAGGTCGGCCACCTCATCGAGGAACAGCGTCCCGCCATGGGCCAGCTCGAACCGTCCCAGCCGACGCTCCGTGGCTCCGGTGAAGGACCCCCTCTCGTGCCCGAACATCTCGGATTCCACCAGGTCGCGCGGAATCGCGGCGCAGTTCACCGTCACGAACGCCCGCCCCCGCCGCCGGCTCGCCCCATGAATGGCCGCTGCAACCAGCTCCTTGCCGGTCCCCGACTCGCCGGTAATGAGCACCCGGGCTTCGGTGGGACCCACTCTCGAGATCAGGGCGGCCACCTGCTGCATTGCCGGGCCACTGCCGATCAAATCGCCACGGCGGCCCAGCTCGGCATGCAGCGCGCGGTTCTCAGCCTGGGTGCGGTTCAGCTCCAGCGCCGCCCGCACCGTGACCAGTACGCCCTCGGGGCTGAGCGGCTTTTCCAGGAATTGAAACGCACCCAGCTTGACCGCGCGCACGGCATCGGTGAGCTGGGCCTTGCCGCTCATCATGATCACCGGCGCCAAACGACCGCGGTCTCGCATCCGGGTCAGCGTCTCGAGGCCGTCCGGCCCGGGTGGCATCATCAGGTCGAGCAGCACGACGTCGGGATCCGCTTCGTCCATGAGGAGCAACGCGGCGTTGCCGTTGGGTGCCTCAGTAACCTTGAACCCCTCGTTCCGCAGCAACGCACCCAGCATTCGCCGGATGTTGGCCTCGTCGTCGACCAGGAGGACCTGTTCACTTCCGCTCACGGCGGGGGCATCCGTACCACGAAAGTGGCGCCGCCGCTGGGGGTCTCTTTCACACTGATCGTGCCGCCATGCATCTCGATGGTCTGCTTGACCAGCGCCAGACCGAGTCCCGTTCCCCCGGCCTTCCCCGTGAAATAGGGATCGAAGATCCGCTCGGCCGCCTCCGCGGGTATCCCAGGTCCGCGGTCGGAAATCTCGATTCGCACTCCGCCCCCATCGTCCGTCGTGGCGGTGATGTCGAGCACCCCGCCTTCCCCGGACGCTTCCACCGCGTTGCGCAGGATGTTGCTGAACGCGCGGCGAAGCGGATCGTAGTGCCCCAGGAGAACGGGAGTCCGGGGATCCAGGTCGAGACGGGCGGTTATAGTTATCGGCAAAGAGGTCCGGGCCAGCTCGGCCAGCAGTTCGGTAAAGTCAACCGGCGCTACGGGGCCCTCGGGGAGGCGGCCGAACTCGGTGAATTCACGGGCGAGCTGCTCCAGGCGGCCCGACTCGGTCACGAGTACCTCGATGACTTCCTGGTGCTCGGCTCGGCCTGAACGGACCAGCTCCGCCACCGCCAGGCGGATGGGCGTGAGCGGGTTTCGCATCTCGTGCGCCACCCGGCGAGCCGTCTCTCGAAACGCCCGGAGCCGCTCGGCCTCGATTTCCTGCGCCCGTGCGCGCTCGAGGGACGATGCCATATCTCGCAACGCCGTTCGAAGCGCGGCAAACTCCGGCGCTCCCCGGCGAGGACTGTCGGGAGGAAGCGGCTGCATCCGGCGAATGTTCCCGGTCCATCCGATGAGCTCCTCGATGGGACGGCTGAGCTGACGGGAGAGGTGACCACCGAACCGGATCGACGCGTACACAAACCCCGAGCCGACCATGAGGATGACGAGTCCCAGCCCGGCATAGTAGTAGCGGCTGAAGGTCTCGGCTCGCTGCAACTGGCCGATGGCGGTGTTGAGCCTGGTGGCGTGGTCAGCGAGCGCTCGTTGCTCGGCCGGCCGGAGGCGGGTGGTATCGACCGTGTGCAGAAGCAGGCGGCCGGACTCGGTAACCCCTTCGATGGCGTCGCGCGCTCCAGGCGCCCTGGCAGTGGACCGAATGGTCAATCCCCAGCCCAGGATCGCCAGGGCGGTGGGAATCGCACCAAGACAGATCAGGATGAGCAGGATTCTCTGATGGAAGGAGAGTCGCATGCCCGAGGTCAGGCGCTCTCCGCGCGCCGGTCGGCCCGGATAATGATGGGCGAGCCGAACCAGCGGGTGAGGCCGAGCAGCCTGCCTGGTGCCTCAGCCAACCTGCTCAGGGCGGCCCGGTCGGCCCATCGGTGCAATACCATGGGGAGCAGGAACTGCGGCCGCTCCTTTCGGACGATGAAGCCGCGCTCCGCGAAGGCCGTGTCGATCTGGGACGGAGTGAACAGCATGAATTTCCGGGTGTTCAGCTCGATGCCTCTTTTCAGTTGGAACAGGCGGGCCGACAGAATGTTTGCACTTCGAACAGAAGGGTAGTCGAGCACGACCGACCGGCGCGCTACCCGGCACAGTTCTCCAATCAGCCCCTTCCACGACACGCTGTGCGGCAGGAGGCGAAAGCACACGACTGCATCGAACGACCGGTCCGGGTAGGGCAAAGCCTGGAGGTCGGCGACCTCGAACCGGCACCGGCCCTTGGCAGTCCAGGGCTCCAGCCGAGCGGCGCAGGTTGGATCGCTTCCCACCACGGTGACCTCATAGCCCGCGTCGATCAGCGGAGGAGCTATCTGGGCGTGTCCCCCACCAACGTCCAGGATAGAAGCCCCGACCGGCAGCTCCCGGAGCAGCTTCAGTGTAAGGCGGGTCTGGGTCTCCAGGAACCAACGGCCCACCTCGCCACTGAAGCGGCGGGCATAGTCATCAGAGGACGCGCCGATGTCCGCGTCCTCGGCCAAGCCATTGTGATGGCTTGGCCGAGGATCGGGTATGGGGCTCATGCCAGAAGCTAGGTCGCAGGGTACCCCCTGTCCATCCGCCCAGCAGGGCCTGGAGACTAGCCGAGGGCGTCAGGGCAACGTACAATCCGTGCGATCCCTGTCTCATTCCGGTGTTGGGCAGTCACTCACTAAGGGCGACGGAAATGCGTGTGCTGGTTACCGGAGGGACAGGCTTCACCGGTACGGCCCTGGTCAAGCGGCTCATCGAGCAGGGGCATGCGGTAGTCGGGCTCGACTACCAGGAAGGACTCCAGTGTGAGGTCCTGCGTGCTCACGGGGCCAAGATCATCATCGGGTCGGTGACGGACCAGGAGGCGGTGGAGCGCAGCATGAAAGGCGTGGAGCTCGTGTTCCACCTCGCCGCCGCCTTCCGCGAGCTGAACAAGCCCAACTCTTACTATGACAAAGTCAACGTAGGAGGCACCCGGGTGGTCCTCGCGGCCGCACGTCGTCACGGCGTGCGCAAATTCATCTACTGCAGCACCTGTGGCGTCCACGGCAATGTGGATCACCCTCCTGCCAATGAAGACGCACCGATCCAGCCGGCCGACTATTACCAGCGCACCAAGTACGAGGCGGAACCCATCGTCACAAGTCAGGCGGGTGAGGGGATGGAGACCGTCATCCTCCGTCCGGCCGCCATCTATGGTCCGGGAGATCCGGAGCGATTTTTCATGATCTTCAAGCGGGTCGCGAAAGGCAGCTTCCCAATGTTCGGGAGCGGGCGCACGCTCTACCATCCGCTTTACATCGACAACCTGGTCGACGCGTTTCTGCTGTGCATGCCGCCCGGAGCGGGCAACGGTCGGACCTACCTGATCGCGGACGAGAGCTATTACCCGATCGAGAAGATCGTCAGAGCAGTGGCCCGTGCGCTCGATGCGCCGATTCGCATCCCTCATTACCCGGTTTTGCCCGTTGTGGCTCTGGGTCACATCGTCGAGAAGGCCTGCAAGCCATTTGGCCTGGCTCCGCCAATCTTTCCGCGACGGGTTGACTGGTACCGGCAGAACCGTGCCTTCGACATCATCCGGGCCAAGTGCGAGCTGGGATACGTGCCTCGGGTTCAACTGGACGAAGGACTCCGGCGTACCGCCATGTGGTACCGGGAGAAGGGCTACCTGTGAGCTGCGGTCTGTCGCGCGCTCATGCGGGCTCGCGGGGAAAGAACCGGGAGGAGATCGCTGCCCTCACGTGTCGAACTGCATTGCCGCCATACTCGCCGATGACTGAAGGCCGAGCGACGTAAAGAGCCCCCAGCAACCCCAGGCTGACACATCCGGTAAGCACCAGAACCAGAAACTGCCCGGCTCCGGCCGCGAGCAGCGCCAGACGCGCCAGGTAGGCCACGGCTGCGGTGAACAGGCCGAGGCCAAAAGCCGGGAGCTGGGATCTGGCATAGTCCCGCCACGTTGCTCCGAGCATCCGGAGGCTCATCGCGGCGCCCACCACGTAATTCACGGCAATAGCCAACACCACGCCGGTCGCGACACCAGCCAGTCCGAAGCGGGTTCCAATCACGCTGCCCCCCAGTACGGCGGCCGCGTAAATCCCATCGCGCAGCGTGCGATTCCGCATCGCTCCCATCGCCCCGTCCAGGCAGTAGGCCATCAAATAGACGTTGCGCAGCATGATACCGGCGGTGAGGATCTGGAAGGGCACGATGGTGGGAGCCCACTTCGGCCCGAGCACCACGCCAACGATCTCAGGCGCCAGCACCACCATGAGCGCGCCGAGTGGGGCGCTGACTAACCCGAGGACGGCCGCTCCGGTCAGGTAGGTCGAGCGGAGCCGCTCCCGGTCGCCCTGCAGCCGCGACATGACCGGAAAGAGGACCCGGGTCGTGACGGTTGCGAAGTAGGTGACCAGTATCAGCATGAGCTTGAAGGCGCGGTTGTAGTACCCCAGGGCCACGATGCCCAGCACTCGGCCCACCACCAGGTTGTCACCTTGTCCGGCACCGTAGTTGAACACCCGCGCAAGCGTGAATCCGGAGCCGTAGCGGAGCAGCTCGCGAATCTCCCGTCCGATGCGCGGCCACTTGGGATGTGGCTGAAGCTTCAGCAGCGCCGCGGAGCGGACGAGATTGAGGCCCAGGGCGCTTCCCACCAAGGCCCATACACCATAGCCGGCAGCAGCCAGCGCCAGGGCCGGCAGAGCGTACCCGATGGCGAATGAAACCACATCGGCCCACATCAGCGTGCGCCACGCCAAATGGCGTTGCAAGAGCGCCTCGGCGACCACACCCGGATTGGCCAGCACGTAGGTGAAGCTCAGACCACGAATGACAGGAGTAAGCGCCGCATTACCGAGCGCTGCGGCCGCGAAGGGCGCGGTCAGCCAGACCAGCGCGGTGGTCAGCGCACCAATCAGAACGGTGGCTGTAAAGCCTGCCCGTACGTAGCGCGGCGTCAGCTCCGGCCGCTGGATCAGCGCGGCACTGATACCGAAGTGAGAGAGAATGGCGGCCAGGCCGATATAGACCGTCGCGAGGCCGGCCAGACCGTAGTCCTCCGGGATAAGCAACCGTGCCAGCGCCGCGGTGACCACGAGCTGCCCCAGGCCGGTGACGAGCGTGCCGGCATACTGGTTTCCGAGGCCGCTGAGAATCGCTCGGAGCAGCACCTTCTTGGTGGGGCTGCTGATCACAGGTTCCCTCTCCGCTGCTGGGCGATTCTCAGAATTGTGTCAGCCTGTTGTGCATGGGTTCTAGAACGGGCAGAGCAATGTATCAACGGACCAAGGGCCCCGCACAGGGCGGTAAGGCGGTAAGGCGGGACAAGCGAAGCCGGCGGCAAGAGGGCTCCGCATCCCGAGCAACGCGAGTTCAGTCAGGTCCTTCGCTACGCTCAGGATGAGGAGTTCACTCTACCCCATACGGCACTGTCCACCCTTACCGCCTTACCGCCCGTCCGCCTTCCGTGCTGGAGAGACGGTGGAGGGGCCCGAGCGCAGTCGAGGGAGGGGCACCCCGACTGTCGAGGTACAGCCGGCTCCATATTTCGGTGAGCAGGAGGGACCACAACCGGTAGGCTCGCTCCTGCGAGTAAGGCTTCCCCACCGGTCGGCGACGTAGCGCGGACACGTAGGTTGGCTCGAAGAGACCGCGCTCACCGACCGCTGCCGGCGAGAGCAGCTCGTCGGCGAGCCGATCCAGGACGGCACTGAACCGAAGGTCGTGCTTCAAGCGATTAAAGCTCTTGCCAAAGTTCAAGATGGATTCCGGCAGGAGGCCGGCACAGGCCTTTCTCAGAATGTACTTCTGGGTCCGACCATGAATCTTCAAGCTATCTGGTATCGAGAACGCGGTCGCCAGGAACGAGGGATCGGTGTGGTGGGCATTCATCCTCACTCCCACGCCCGCATAGAGCCGCTCGACGGGAGACTGGTAGGGCTGTACCAGAAATCCGCTTCGGAGGAAGTTGGAGAGCGGTTGGTCCCCACCGCGTGGAAACCCGGTGAACGCCGGAAGACTTGCCGCCCCCACAACCTCGGGAGCGGGGAAGTCCTTCCCTCGGAAGTACGCCGATCGCAGGATCCGACCGGATAGCGACCTTGGCTCGACGCTGCGGAAGGTGAAGTCGTAAAACTCCTCGAGCGGGCGTCGCAGCATGGGGAGTCGCATGCCCAGATCCACCAGCCGGTGTCGCGGCAATCCGGCGAAGAGACCATCGAATCCGAAGCCCGCTACCACCAGCTCCACGTGCCGAGCCGCCTCCCGAGCGGCCACGAACAGGTAGGCGATGTCCTCTCGGCCGATGGGCTCTTCCAGGTGCCACACCATCCAGGGTAGCAGGTCCCGCAGGTCCTCGGGATCGAGCACCATCGGGTGATGACGGGTTCCCAGCTCCCTGGCCACGGTGGCGGCATTCACCAGCTCGCGGTCGTCAGGGCCGTAGCCGGCCGTAAACGTGTGCACCTCCCGGTCTCCCGCCACCTCCCTTACACCCGCCGCCATCACCGCGGAGTCAAGCCCTCCGCTCAGCGAAATTCCTATCCTCTGGTAGGGCGCGACCTGGCGACGTAGCGTCTCTATGAAGCTGGTTCGTAGGGTCGCCGCGTGGCGGGTGGCGTCTTCATGCAGCACCTGAATCGGAATGTTCCAGAACCGGGCTGTGTGCATCCGGTCCATGTCCACCTCCAGCCAGGTGCCCGGCGCTACCGGGTGAATTCCCGCCAGACAGGTAGCTCCCGGCTTGATCCACTTGGTTGACTGGATCACCTGAATGGCGTCGCGGTTCGGCCGCGCCACCACGCTCTCTATTGCAAGCAGAGCCTTGTATTCGCTCGCAAAGATGAACCGGCCGGCGTCAAGCGTGAAGTAAAGCGGGGCGTAGCCAATGATGTCGCGGCCCAGGAGCAACCGACGGGAGGACGGTTCCCAGACTGCAAAGGCGTACTGTCCAGCCAGTCGATGGAGGGTCTCGGTGCCTGAGCGCTGAAACAGGCTGAGAACCAGCAGGGCATCGTCAACCGCCGACCTGAGTGGGGCCTGATGTGCTGCGGGTGCAGTCAGCTCGGCTCGGTTGTCGATCGCACCGTCGAAGGCTATCGGCCCTCCCGCAAGCCGCTCGAGCCCGCCACCCCGGGAGCGCATGCCGAGCCGTAGCGTCGGGGCAACCGACCATTCTGCAACCCGCTCACCCCGATGAGCGAGACGCTCTCCGATCGACCGGATCTCTCCTGCATCGGAGTCACCGAGGATGCCATACAGCGCGCCCATGTGTCAGACTCTCTCTAGGCGACTGTTCGGTACAGCTGCCGATAAAGCTCGAGATGGATCGCAGGCGAGAATTTATCCGCGATGTAACGCTGGGTATTCGCCTGGAAGGCAGAATACTCCGCCTGGAGCTCGAGAATGGCTGCCTTCAGTCCCGCGATGGTGGGCTCGAACGCCAGACCAGCGCGTGCGCGCGTTACGTCCTGGGCGATCGAGACGAGATGTGACAGGAGCAGCGGCTTGCCGTGGGCCAGAGACTCCAGACCGCTTCGGGGACACGGGATGAAGCTCCGATGCTCGAGCCCAGGCAAAACCGTAGCGTGGACACCCTGGTAGACGCCCCCCATATCGTCGACGACTCCACTGATAATCGTGATGTTACCGAGAGCGGCAGAGGCGACGATCCCCTCGAGCTTTGCCAGGTGACGCGTTCGCCAGATGAGAAGAAAGCGAACATCTGGCAGTAGCGCGGCCACCGCCGTAATCAGGTAGATGCCGCGGGAGAGGAAGTCAGCCGCATTGAGCGGGCTGGAGGCAAACAGGATGGTGAAGAGACCGTGCGCTTCGCGGTAGGGTTCGACCGCGATCCCTGGCCGGATCAGCCGGACCGCCTCATCCCGGATCCCGATCTGGCGCAGGATCTCGCGGTCGCGGCCGCCCTGGACGACGATGGCTCGCAGTCGGACCAGCGAGGCGAGATTATGCTCGAAGCCGCGGAGTGTAGCGGTGTCCTTGGCGATGGTCAACACGCAGTTGCTGCGAGAGAGAACCGGCGTCAGGAACCGCTCGCCCGCCGAGGCAAACAGGTGGTTGATGTCAAAGTGTGACGCATAGGGCATCACCAGCGGATAGAGCGGCAGCCCGTAGGGAAGCGGGATTCGCTTTTCTCGCCCGCTCAGGCTGAAGCCGGAATCCTTGGTGTCGATGCTCACGAGGGACCCGTCGATCTCGCCGTCCAGCCCCTGGCGTAGCGACGCGATCTCCTTCGACACGGCCTCCCAGCGAGGCATGTAGTTGAATACCCAATACAGGACTCGCGTGGCGCTCATGATTTGGCGGGCTGAGTCCGGCGGCACACATAGATCTGGTTCTTGGAGACCCGGTTGGCCACCGGGATTCGGCTGAGAAACGCCTCGACCGGGACCAGCCAGCGCGTGGGAAGGAGCTGGAAAGCCTTGTGTCCCGGGAGCACGAAGATGCGGTGGACCTCCTCTACGTGCAGTCCGGCGGCAGTCAGTGCCTCTCTCATCTCGGACTCCGACATCGTGGAGATGATCCCGCGCCGTCCTGGCGGGACGAGCGGTTTCTTTGGCACCCGCAGGACCTTGTGGGCGAAAAGCGCCGTCAGTCCTAGAATGGAATGCCGGTTCATGTGGTTGTCGACGATGAGATAGCCATCCGTGGTCAGCAGCTCGCGTAGCGCCCTGAGAATGGGCACGCGGTTTTCCGGCTCGAGGTTCAGCAGCAGGCGAAAACTCGTAATCAGATTGAACTTTCGGCCGCCGAGCAAGCCCGGCTCGGTCACCACATTACCGTGGACGAGCTCCGCGTCCGGCACCTTGGCGCGGGCAACGGCGAGTTGTCCTGCGCTGGTGTCCACTCCGACCTTGGTTCGGATCAGGTCCCTGAAGACCTCAATGATCCGTCCGGTACCACAGGCGAAGTCCAGATAGGCCGTGTTCGGATCGGACGATCGGAGACGCCGAAACAGATCCCGCAGAAGGACGTGCTCGAGCCGGAAAATGGCGAGCTCGAACCGGTTGGCGAGGGAGCGATCGTACGACTCGCCCGACTTGCCTTGCTCCTGGTAGTGATCGGTGTATGGGGAGGTATAGGTCATCAGGCCGAGCTGGCTCTTCTAGACCCAGCCCAGTTGCCGGTAGGACTCGAGCGTTCGGCGGATGCCATCATGCAAAGATACCTTGGGAGCGAAACCCAGTTCGTTCCGGGCCCGTGAGATGTCGAACCACCGGTTGCTGGTAAAGAACTTCACCCGACGTCGGAAGATCGGCGGCTCGATGCCGAGCGGTACGCACACGGCCTCACACAAGGCGCCGGCCAGCCAGAAGGGCCACACTGGAAGCCGGAACCGGGGCGCAGCAACGTCGGCCAAGCCGGCAATTGCAAGCACCAGCTCCTTCAGTGTAGGTGCCTCGTCGCCCGCCAGGATATAGGTCCGTCCCGCGGCGATCGGAGCCTCGGCAGCCAGGCGGAATCCGGCGATCAGATCGTCTATGTAGACCATCTGGAAGTGAGGGGAGCCGTCGCCGAGGAGCCTGAAGCGTTTCCGCGCGACGCCGCCGATCAGCTTGTAGAGCCGCTTGTCCCCCGGACCATAGATCGGCCCCGGACGCACCACCGTCAGCGGTACGCCGACACGGTCAGCAGTCTGGAGCGCAATCTGTTCGCCCTCGAGCTTGCTCTCCTGGTAAATGTCCTCCGGGTGGAAAGGGGCATCCTCCGTTGCAGGAGCCTCCTCTGATACACTTCCATGCACACCGACTGAGCTGCAATGCACGATGCGGCGGACCCCGGCCGCGGCGCTGAACTCGACGAGCCGACGGGTGGCATCGACGTTTACTTCATGATACTCGGAGTCCGGCACACCCGCCCGGCGGAACGCCGCGGCCAGGTGGTACACAGTATCGATTCCCTCGGTTGCCTCGCGAACTACACCCGGGTCCCGAATATCACCTGCCACGGTCGTTACCCCAGCGCGTTCCAGCGTGGCGGTCCGATCACGGCTCCGGACCAGACCCCTTACCCGGTGTCCGGCCGCGGACAGAGCCAGCGCGAGCGGTACACCGGTGAAGCCTCCGGCGCCGGTGATGAGGACGCGCTGAAGTCCCTGGTTGAGCATGGAAAATCCGGGGTTCGTAGGGGTGTCTCTTAGGGTCGGCACTCGGCCGGCCAGACTTGCGAGGCCTCCTAGTTAGCGCTGAGGTCCTCGCGGGGCGGTGTCATTGGTCACACTCCCCTGGGGTCGCGTGTCGCCGCCCGTCCACCGGCGTTGGACACCCGGCGTGCCGACACGATCAGCTTGTAACCCGGGATAAAGAAGAGCAGCGCATCGAGCTTGGCTACACTCCAGATCAACGGGTACAGTGCCGACAGAAGTATGAACTGATTGCGGTGCTTTCGCATGTCGCCCTGGGTGATCACCGTGCCCTTGGAGGACGGGCTTTCGAGGCGTTGTCGTGGTTGCATCTTCAGGTAGAGCCCGTTGAGGGCGGTATCGATCAGCTCGGAGAACGCCCCCGAGTAGGTGGCGGACTCCTCGATGCTGAATGCGGGTCCCAGTAGCTGACGCAATCCCTCCAGGCTGTAGCCGGGTCTCAGGTGCCCATGCCACTCGTCGGTGAGGCCAATGGCATGTCGAAATCGGTTCAACAGGGACCCCGGCTTTAAGTGAGGGACGTTAATGATCACCCGCCCCCCGGGCTTGAGGATGCGGGCCAGCTCCCGGGCGAACAGGCCATCGTCGGCGATGTGCTCGAGGAAATCGACGATGACGACGTGGTCGAAGGCGGCATCCTCGAACGGGGTTGCGCCTCCATCGATCTGGTGCACGTCAGTGCCCACCAGCTGCCGGATGGACCCGACGGCCCGCTCATCAAGGTCGGCGCTGTGCCATTGCCCGCCTCGCTGCCGCAGGAGATAGCTGATCACACCGTTATCCGCGCCGATATCGAGCCCCCGCTTGCCGGTGGGGTCTTCCAGCCGGGCGACGATCTGACGGAACTTGGCCTGCTTGAGGACCGATCGATTGAAGAGAGCCAGGGCCCAGGCGGCTTCGGGTGGGCTCGTCCTGGGTGCGGTCACCGCGCCGTCACCGGGACGGACTCCGGCAGCTTGAGATGGCGAAGGGTGAGATAGAACGCCGTGAGTCCACGCATGAGCCAGCCCAGACCCACGCCATAGACCACCCCTGTCAGGCCCCAGCGCGCGCCGAAGATAGCCGCAACGACGGCGACGGCCACCGAGACCCATCCCAGCAGGTTGACGATCGATACCTCGCTGGCCGTGGCCAGTGCGGTGACGGTGGATTTGGTGAAAGAGTTCATGACCTTGGCGACGCCGCTGAAGACGGTGGCCGCAAGGAGTCCCCCCCCCAGATGATATTTGCCTGCCAGAAACGCCCGCACGATCCAGGGAGTCAGGAACCAGATGGCAACCGACCCGGCGACAATGATCACGCTGACGAGTTTGGCTTCATGGGCTATCAGGCGGCGACGCTCCATGACGGTGCCCGCGGCTCGCAGGCGCGGCACCAGTGAGTACCCTACGCCCATTGAGAGCACCCGAAACAGTGATCCCGCGATGGCCGCCAAGACGCCGAACGTGGCGAGATCATGAAGCGAAAGAACGTGTGGAATGATGAGCCGGTCGAGCTGCACCAGGAGAAGCCCCGCGGCATTCAGTCCGAAAATCGACAGCGCCTCGCCCCAGGGAAACCGGGTGTCGCGGTGGGGCTTGGACGCACGCTCGCGGAAGAGGATCCACCACCCGACGACGCCGGCCAGTACGAACCCCAGCGCCGAGATGACCAGTGGGAGCTGCGCATCCCTGCTACCGGTTCCGATCACCGCCAAAGCCGCGACGATGAGCATTAGGTTGGGGCTCTGAGTGAGGGCGAGCGAGATGCCGTAGCGTTGTTCACTCTGGAACTGGGCACCCGCCACTGCCATCGCTCCGCCCCCGACCGTCGAAGCGAAGACGAGAACCAAGAGGGTTGTGCTCAGGTGATAGGCAAAGCCGGCGACCAGGATGGCGCCCAGGCCGGTGATGAGCCCCGCCGCGACAGTGTGTTTGAGCAAGCTCGGCCCGGCCTCGAGGTGGCGCCGCTGCACGATCCCATCGACTCCGATCGGCGCCAAGGCAAAGCTCAGGTTCGCCAGAGCGATAAAAAGCGTGAACAGCGCGTACTCTGCGGTGGGAAGCACCCGCGCGAGGATGAGGTTCGCTCCGGCAAAGCCGAGCCCGGCCGCTCCGTAGATAAAGGCCGTCCGGAGCGTGGGCGAGTACCACAGACTCCTCACGCCTTGGCCCCGGAGGCCTTCGATTCCATCATGGTGTAGAACGCGCTCAGCTTGCGGTGCGCCGCCGCGGGAGTGAACTCCTGCTGCACATAGGCCTTGGCCTGACTGGCCAGGCGCGCACGCAGTCCCGGGTCGCTGAGGAGGTGGGCCAGCCCGTCGCCCAGCGCTTGAGGTTCGGGAGCCACGAGGTATGCGGTCCGGTCATCGAGGACCTGGGTATGGCTGCGAAGGCGAGTAGCCAGTACGGCGGTGCCCGAGTCCAGATAGGAATAGATCTTCATCGGGGTATTGAGGCCCTTGAGGCGGGGCGAGACGAGCACATCCGCCCGCTGAAGGAGGCCATTCAGAGATGTGACCGGCCTCGGCCCCAGGAAATGCACCTGGGTTACGATGCCCAGCTGCTGGGCTCGGCGGCGATACCGCTCGATGTCCTGGTCCAGGCCTCCAACGATCACGAGATGCGCGTTGGGAACTCGAGCAACCGTGTGGCGGAAGCCATCGATCAGCAGGCCGATGCCCTGGTAGTGCTCGAGGTTGCCGACGTACATAGCCACCAGGCTTTGACTGCCCACCCCTGCAGGCAATGGCGTCTCGGCGCCCTGGCCGTTGGCGGAGTGCGCTCCCGGGGCCAGCAGCGTCGTGTCCTCCACCCGGCCTACCGTCTTGTCGGGGGCATGACCGTGGGCCACGTCCTCCAGCGCGGCGCAAACCGTGAGGACCCCGAGACTCCGACGTACCGCGAGCGCCTCGCAGCGGCGCAGCACCGGAAAGGCGAAATGCAGGCCTGGGTACGCATCCACCATTTGCTCGGCCAGCGAAGAGTCCATGTCATAGACATAAGGGACTCCCGTGAGGCTCTGCATGGCCGCCGCGATGAAAGCCGATTCCTCGACGGCGTGGATCAGATCATATCGGGTCTTGCGTACCATCCGCAGACATTTCGCGAGCATGAACAGATCGCAGATCACCTTCTTCGCCGAGAAGCCCGGCCGAATGTTTCGTATCCAGGGCAAACCGCCGATTCGGTGGATGCGGCAGTTGGCGATCTCGACGTCCTCCCCCTCATGGAAGGTCAGGACATCAACATGGTGCCCCCGCGTGCTGAGGAATTCGAGGACGGTCTTCACCGCCAGCGGAGTACCGCGGGCCTGAAAGAAAGGGTGCGGCGCGAGCACCAGTATCTTCATCCGACCGCCTCCAGCGTGGGGCCAGGCGCGCCGGTCTGTCGGAGCACCGCGTCGATCTCGACCTCTTGGCGGAGGCTGTCCCAACCGAGCTCCGGTCCGGCCACCCGAGCGGCCGCTTCGACCGCTGCGCGATCGGGGCCGGGAATGGCGCCAAGGGTGGTACGGCGCAATACGATGTCCGTCAGGGTGACTGCCATTTCTTCCCGCACAGCCTGCACAATCGCCTCTCTCGCTGGCATAGCCCCCAGCTCCACGGCAGCCCGGTCCTCCGCGCCCGGGAGCCGAAGCTCGGCCGTGCGGCAGGTCGGGCTGGTTCGGTCGAGGGACGCGAACACCCGATCGATCGCCTGCTCGGCCACGAGCCGGGCAGTCGTGTATTTCACGCCTTCGACCGAAAGTAGGTGCCGGACACCCTGGCGGCCGTGATCCGCTATTCGTGGCCGCTCCGCAAGAGCGCCAGGCCGGCCCGGCTCGTGGCCGCCTTTCAGCGGGAGCCATCCCCACTGGCACCGCACTACGTCACCGGGCGAGAGCGCCAGTCCCGGACAGGCATCGTTGAATTCTCCTAGCAAAGCAGCGACCCCGCGATCGCGCGCTGCCCGTCCGTCACTCGCGTCCGGGGTGTACCAGGTACCCAGGAGAGTTCCCTTGCCCTGGGGAGCGCAGAAGAGGAATCGGTGTCCACCGCAGACCGGGTCCTCGCGCCGCCCGCTCCGGGAGCGGACCCCGAACGCCACATCCGCCAGCCTGCGGGCGATCACAACGTTCAGGCCCATCGCGCGTCCCGACGGCTCGACCCCGGAGGCCCCCGTTCCCGTTGCGACCAAGCCCCGAGTCCAGGGGCCGGCCGCAACCAGCACTGCCCGGGCCCGGATGTCGAGCTCCGTTCCACTCAAGCAATCGATGGCCCGGGCACCCTGCGCAACGCCGCGGTGAGTCAGGACTCGCTGCACCCGAAGGTAATTGGCAGCCACGGCTCCACCCTCCGCAGCGGCCTTCACGAAACTCAAGGTGAGCCGCTCCGGGTGACGCAGCTGGGCATCGTGCCACATGGCGCCCCCGGACAGACCTTCGGCCTCAAACCAGGGAAACAGCCGGAGGCATTCATCCCGCGACACCGTGCGGCCGCGGGGGATCAACCGGTCCGGGTCGAGAGAGCGGTTCCGGTTCCACGACACCAGGTCGTTGAGCGCCAACGCCGCGGCGTGGGCTATGCGGCCCCGGCCAGCGGCGCCGTAGGTGGGGACCAGCACCGAAAGCGGCTCCACCAGGCCGGGAGCGATCCGGAGGAGCGTCGAGCGCTCCCGGATCGACTCCCGCATGCGAGAGAACTCGCCCCGCGCGAGATAGCGGAGGCCCCCGTGAACGATCCTCAGGCTATTGGCCGAGGTGGCTGCCCCGAAATCGCCCTGGTCCACGACCGCCACCGACAAGCCACGAAGGGATGCATCCCAGGCGGCGCAAGCTCCGTAAATACCGGCGCCGATGATGAGAAGATCGAACCTCGTGTCGGAGAGTCTCGGAATGTCTCGTCGCATGGCTGCCGACGCTAAGCTCGCTCACGCACCCGATACGCGCGCCGATGCGGCGCTCGGAGATGCACGATGATCTCGCCGACCAGACCGAGGCCCATCAGCTGGACACCCAGCGCCAGGCACAGCACGGCCAGCAGGAGCGCCGGCCGATTGGCGATGCCCTGGCCTTCGACCCGCTGAATAAAGAGCACCAGACTGAGGACTGTTCCGGCGGTGAGGAATATGGACCCCACCAACCCGAAGAATCGTAGCGGCTTCTCGGTGAACTTGGCCAGAAAGAAGAACGCGGCGATGTCGAGCAGCCGGCGCAAGTAGACGCCGGGTCCGTAGACCCGCATTCCGGCGTCGCTGGGGTGCTGAGGTACCGCCACTTCATCCACTCGAAATCCCTCGTGCAGGGCGAGCGCGGGGATGAAACGGTGAAGATCCCCATAGAGCGGTAGCGCCTCGGCCACCGAACGGCGCATGGCGCGCACACCGCACGCCATATCATGGAATCGTTGCTCCGAGGCCCCGCCGACGATGCTGTGGAAGGCACGGGACTGCATCCGGTTGAGCCAGTTGTCGAGCCGCGGCGACCGATTGGCCACCACCATGTCGGCGCCCTGGGAGACCGCGTCGAGCAGAAGATGAATGCCCACGGGTTGGACCTGAAAGTAGGCCGGGAGCGTGATAACCAGATCACCTCGGCTCTTCTCGATCCCGAGCCGTAGCGCGGCGGTCTCACCGAACTCGCGGGCAAACCGCAGAATCCGGATATTTGCATTTTCCCGGGCCAGCGCCAACAGCTCGGGCGAAGGCGCTAGGCGGCCATCGAAGACGAAGAGAAACTCGTACTCTTGCGGGCGGGCGTCGAGCTCTCGCCCGAAGGCGTGGTACACCGCAAGCAGGTCGTCGGCTCTCTCCACTACCGGTACCACAACCGAGATGAAGCCGGAATGGGCAAGGGTCGGGGGACCGGAGGTATCGGTGGTAGGTTCCATTAGAGTCTGTGGTGCGCTCATGTCAACGAACCTCCCATCCGTTCGGGGCATCGCTCGCGTCGCCGCGTTCGCTGCTGAGCGCGACTTCGGCGACGAGACCAAGCATAAATAGATAGAAAGCCACCCCAAGGGCGAGGAGCCCGGCGCCGGGGAAGACCACGGCGCCTGCCTTTTCCGGGCCGAAATGAGTCAGACTGAATAGCCACAGCGCCGTGAAGACCACTCCGATCCCCAGGGCCGGCAGCGCCGCCACGCCGAAACCCAGGAGGGGCCTCGACCTGAAGGTGGTGATCATCTTGAGGGTAACCAGATCCGCCAGCACCTTTACGGTTCGGGAGATCCCGTACTTGCTCTCGCCGAACCGGCGAGCGTGGTGCCGAACCGGCATTTCGGTGATGCGCGCCCCCACGCTGGCCGACAGGGCGGGGATGAAACGGTGCTGCTCGGCGTACAACGGGATGCGGTGCAGCAGCTCTCGCCGGTAGGCCTTGAGCGAGCAGCCGTTGTCTCGGATGGGCACCCCCGTCAGCCGCCGGATCAGCCGATTCGCCAACCAGGACGGGACTTTTCGAAGGAGTAGCTTGTCCTGCCGCTGCTGCCGCCAGCCA
>CAZASU010000009.1:0-45431 GCA_964487785.1 uncultured Gemmatimonadaceae bacterium
CCGGATGGGTCGCTCTATATCGCAGCCGATCAGAACGGGAAGATCTGGAGGGTGATCAAAACAAAAGCGTGAACGTTCACGTTTTTTGTTTCAGCACCCGCTCGATCTCGCCGAGGTTGGCATCGATCTCTATCGGTCGGTTGGCGCCGGGCGGTGCCGGGTCGGTCTCCTGGTGATATTTCAGCAGGATCCCCGGGTCCTTGAGGATGTGTCCGGTCAGCACCCCGACCACCCGGTCCGAGGGTTTCACGGTTCCTAGGCGTACCAGCTGTCTGAGCCCGGCCAGGACGACCGCGCTCGCCGGCTCGCAGCCGACGCCCGATGCGTCGACCGCCGCCTTTGCCTCGAGCAGCTCCGCGTCCGAAGTGGAGAGCACCACCCCGTCGGTCTCGATGATCGCCTGCACCGCGCGGTCGTACGACGCCGGATCTCCGATCTTGATCGCCGTCGCCACCGTCTCCGCCTTCACCCGATGCCGCGTGCTGAAGCCCTCCGCGAAGCTGCGCGCGAACGGCGCCGCGCCCGCCGCCTGCACCGCCGCCAGCCGTGGCAGTCGCGAGATCAGGCCCCAGCGTCGAGCCTCCCGTAGCGCCTTCCCGAATGCCGCGGTGTTCCCCAGGTTGCCCGCCGGCAGCACGATCCAGTCGGGCGACTCCCAGGCGAGCTGCTGCAGCATTTCCAGGATGATCGTCTTCTGACCTTCGATCCGGAACGGGTTGATCGAATTCAGCAGGTATACGCCCAGCTCGGTGCTGGCCTGCTCGACCAGGCGGAGGCAGTCGTCGAAGTCGCCGCGAACCAGCAGCGTCCTGGCACCATAGGCGAGAGATTGAGCCAGCTTGCCGGTGGCCACCCCGTCCCGCGGCACGAGCACCAGGGCCGGAAGGCCTGCCTGCGCCGCATAGGCAGCCAGTGACGCCGAAGTGTTTCCGGTGGAAGCGCAGGCCACGGCCGTGGCGCCGATCCGCTTTGCCTGAGTGACTCCCACCGTCATGCCCCGGTCCTTGAACGATCCCGTCGGATTGTGGCCCTCGTGCTTGAGCAGCAGATGATCGACGCCCGCCCACCGGTCCAGGGCAACGCGATGCAGGAGCGGCGTGTTCCCCTCGGGGTGTGACACAACGGCATCGGCGCTCGGGAGCACGATCTCGCGGAAGCGCCAGACGCCTGACGCCGTCGCCCCGGGCTGCCCCCCGCGACGCTCGGTGAAGCGCTGGATCAGCTCCGCGGCCGTCATTGCCGGCGGCCGGTGCTGAATCTCCAGCAATCCGCGGCAGACGCCGCAGCGCGGCTGGGGATCGGTCTCGACCATCTCATTGCCGCAGGCGATGCAGGACTGCCAGCTGGCCGGCCGCTGGGTCTGGAACCTCATGGGCTCCCTCCGTCGGGCTCGCTGATCACCCGGGCCCCCTGGTGATCGACCTGCGCCACCCGGACTTCGCTCCGGTGGCCGCAGCGGGTGTATGCCGCGGCCATGGCCGCGGCCACGCGCTCCCCCGCATCATAGCCGCGGACCAGGGCGAACGCGGTAGGCCCGCTGCCGGAGATCGAGCTACCCAGTGCGCCCGCCGCGAGGGCAGCCTGCTTGGCTTCCCGGAAGCCCGGCAAGAGCGCCGTGCGCACCGGCTCGGCGATGCGGTCGTCGATGGCGCGGCCGAGCAGGTCGTAGTCACCGCTCGCGAGCGCGGCCACCATGGCCCCCACCTGCGCCGCCTGATGCACGGCGGTGGCGCGTGAGATCTGGTCGGGCAGGACCGAGCGGGCTTCGGCGGTCCGCAGCCGCTGGTCCGGCCGGGCCACCACAACCCACAGCTCGTCCGGTACCGGGAGCTCAACCAGGTCCAGCGGATCGAGCGACCGGATGAGCACGATTCCCCCCAGCAGCGCGGGAGCGATATTGTCGGCGTGCCGGCCCGAGACCGTTTCCTCCGCCGCAAGCGCCGCACCGACCAGCGCCCATCGATCCAGGGGGTAGCCCAGCAGCGCGTTGACCGCCACCGCAGCAGCCACCGCTGATGCTGCGCTGCCGCCCTGCCCGCCCGAGAGGGGCAGGCCCTTGGTAACGGTCAACGCCATGCCGGCCTTCCGGCGGGCGCTGTCGCCGCTGCGATCGATCACCGCGCGCGCGGCGAGTCCCGATGTGTGGCGGGCGGGATCGGTAGGCAGGTCGGGATGCCCGGGATCGAGGATCTGGATACCGGGCGAGTCGGTCCATTCGGCTCGAACCGTGTCGCCCAGTCCGGCAAGCGCCAGCCCGAGGATGTCGAGTCCGGGTCCGATGTTGCCCACGCCACCCGGCGCAAAGGCCACGGCCGACCGGCGCGCCGGGCTCATGCGCCGGCCAGCCGCAGGATATCGTTGAGCACACCCGCGGCCGTAACCTCGGCGCCGGCCCCGGGACCGGTGATGACGAGTGGGTTGGCCTTGTACCGTGCAGTGGTGAACACCAGCTGATTGTCCGATCCCTTGATCCCGGCCAGCGGACTCGCGAGCGGCACCGCCTGCACGCCGACGGCGACCTTGGCTGGGGTCACCTGCGCCAGATAGCGGAGTACCGATCCGCGTGCTGCGGCCTCGTCCACCCGCCGTTTCCAGGGCCCATCAACCTCCGCCAGCCGGTCAAGGAAATCCTTCAGCGCGAGCTCGCGCCCCCACTTGGGCACGAGGGATTCCACCGAGCTCTGCCGCAGCTCCCCTTGGTACCCGAGCAGTCTCGCGAGAATGAGCGCCTTCCGGGCCACGTCCATCCCCGAGAGGTCGTCCCGCGGATCGGGCTCGGTGTAGCCCTTGGCCATCGCCCTTCGCACCGCCCGGGAGAAAGGGACCCCGGCGGACACCTCACTCAGCACATAGCCCAGCGTGCCGGAGAGCAGGCCCTCGATGCATTCCACCCGGTCACCTGATTCGACCAGCTTGTGGTAGGTGTCGATGATAGGGAGCCCGGCTCCCACCGTCGCTTCGTGCAGGATACGACGCCCATGTGCCCGGGCCGTCTGCCAAAGGCCATCGCTGACCGATCGGCGGTCGGCGAGCGGCCGCTTGTTGGCCAGCACCAGATCCATGCCGTGAGTGAGCGCCTGTTCGAGTGCGGGCACGGTGTCGTCCGCAGTAAGGTCTACCAGCACCGGTCGGGTCAAGGCATATCCGGCAATGTGCGCCACAGCTTCCTCCGCCGTCGCCGCCTGCCCCTGGGGAAGGTCGCCGAGCCGGCGGCCCTTTCGCTTTTGGGCGGCCAGGCCGGCCAGGCGCCTCGGGCTGATGCCGTCGGGATCGAAGACGAAGCCGGAGCGGTCGATGACCGCCGCCACCCGAAGCGACAGTGCCGGGCGGTCGACCCGCGACAGAAGCGAGGAGAGCGCGCGCCCGATCTGGCCGAATCCGAGCAGCACGACCTCCATGCGCTCGGGCCGGATGACCGACCCGCCGGCAATGCGGGAAAGTTGAAAGGCGGCATGGATCCGGCGTTGGGCTTCCGCGGCGTCCGACGCGGCCATCACCACGGAGATGTTCAGCTCAGATGAGCCCTGGGCAATGGCCACCACGTTGAGGTTTCCGGCCGCCAGGGCGGAGAACACCCCTGCCGCCACTCCCGGGGTGCCGTGCATCCCCAGTCCGACCACGGCAACCGTAGCCATGGCGGGGCTCACCTCGACCCCATCGATCTCCCGGCGCCCGATCTCCCCCTGGAACTCCTGCATGAGGCTATCTCGTGCGTCGGCGGCGAACGGCTCGGGCACGCTGAAGCAGATGGAGTGCTCGGAGGAGGCCTGTGATATCAGCGAGACCGAGATCCGCCGCGCGTGCAGGGCGGCGAATGTACGGGCCGCGATTCCGGGCACGCCGAGCATGCCGTTGCCCGTCACCGTGATGAGGGCCTGGCCTCCGGCCGCCGTCAGGGCCTTGACCGGAAAGCGACCAGGCTTGACCTGCTCCGAGACCTCCGTTCCGGGAGATTCAGGATCCTCGAACGGACGGATGTGGATCGGGATCCGCCGTCCGGCCAGGGGAATCAGGGCGCGGGGGTGAAGCACCTTGGCTCCATAGTACGCCAGCTCCGCTGCCTCGCGGGCGTGCAGCCGCGGTATCACCCGCGCGTCGGGAACCACCCGGGGATCGGCCGTCAGCAGTCCCGGCACGTCCTTCCAGAGCGATACCCGCCGCGCGCCGAGTGCTCGAGCCAGGAGCGTGGCAGTCAGGTCGGACCCGCCGCGTCCCAGCGTGGCAACCTCACCCGCGGGAGTCGCCCCGATAAAGCCGGGCACGATGGGGATGACGCCGCGGGCGATAATTGGCCCCAGAGTCCGCTGCACC
This sequence comes from uncultured Gemmatimonadaceae bacterium, assembly GCA_964487785.1. Lineage (GTDB taxonomy): Bacteria > Gemmatimonadota > Gemmatimonadetes > Gemmatimonadales > GWC2-71-9 > CAVVWJ01. The sequence goes on from CAZASU010000009.1 coordinate 4,312, forward strand.
GAACGGTCGGTGTGGGCAAAATCGGGCGACGCCTGTCCGAACGCATCGTCGGTGTGCACCACCTCGAGCGCATCCACGTACCTGGCCTTGGTGCCGGTTGCCTCCAATGCTCCGGTGAGCAGCCGCGCACTGAGCCGCTCTCCCCGGGCGATCACGAAGTCGGTGGTACGGGGCGTGAGCTCACGAAGGCGCCGCAACCCCGCGGCCAGCGCCTCGAGCTCCTCGAACACCTCCGCGATGTGCGCCAGCATTCCCGCCCGGCTCCGGCCGGCGGGTAGCAGCGCTCTGGCGACCTCCGCATGCCGGGTGCGTAGCTGCCCGATGAGTGCCGTGAGGGTGCGCTCGTTGCCGCTCGCCGCCTGCTGAGCAACCGCCAGGAGCGCGTCGGTCACTCCGGCCATGGCGGAAACCACCACCACGGCGGGCTCTGGGTGGTGGCTCTGAATGATGTCGACGGCACGGCGGACGGCGGCGGAGTCGGCGAGCGAGGCGCCGCCGAACTTGTGCACGTGCGGTGCGCGGCGCTGTCGTGGCATAGAGGGTCGAGAATAACAGGGCAATAGCCAATAGCCAATCGCCTCCATATTTTTCCTGCATGCTGACCCTGCTCAAGCTCATCCAGTCGATCATCAAGACGCTGCACTCGGAGGGCACACCGGGCCAGGTGGCCGCCGGAATCGCCATCGGTTCGGTGCTGGGGCTGACGCCGCTCCTGAACCTGCACAACCTGGTCATCTTCTCGCTGGTCGTGCTGCTCAACGTCTCGTTCGGCGGAGCGATGCTGGGGTGGGCTCTGTTCGTGCCGGCCGGGTTCCTGCTCGATCCCCTGTTCCACGCCGTCGGTCTCCAGCTCCTCCAGACGCCCTCCCTCCGGCCGCTCTGGACCGCCATGACCAATACGCCCCTGGTGCCGTACACCAACTTCAACAACACCGTAGTTCTGGGCAGCTTTGTCGGCTGGCTGGTGCTGGCGGTGCCGATCTTCTTTGCGGCCCGATACGGCGTGGCCCGGTACCGGGCCACCATCGGTGAGCGGGTGCGGCGGTCGCGTTGGTACAAGGCCGTCACCGCCTCCCAGGCATACAACTGGTACCGCATGTTCCGGCCGAGCTAGCCGATGCGAATCAAGATCTTCCGGTGGAAAGCCATCGGTCCGCTGCTCCTATTCTTCATCATCCTTACCGTGCTGGTGGTGATCTTCGCCGAGCCGATAGCGCAAGACACCACCGAAGAGGCGAGCACCGAGCTGCTCGGTACCCAGGTGGACGTCGACAAGCTGGACCTGCATCCGCGCGAGGCCTCGGTCAATCTGCGCCGGCTCCAGATAGCCGACCCTTTCGCCCTCACCCGGAATCTCCTCGAGGCCGACGAGATCCGGCTCAAGCTCAACCCTGCGGCCCTGGCCGAGAAGAAGCTGGTCATCGAGCGGCTCAGCCTGAGCGGAATGCGCTTCGGCACTGCCCGCAAGACACCGGCACGCCCGGTCAAGGGCAACGGCTTCGCGCCGAAGATCCTCCAGTCGGTGGACCAGTGGACCAAGCAGTTCGACGTTCCCCTGCTTTCGCTGACGCCGATCGACACCATTCGCCAGCTCGCCCTCGATCCCACTCAGCTGACCACCATACGCGAGGCCCAGGCGCTCCTCGCGCGCACCGACTCCACTCGAAAGGCGCTGGACCAGGGATTCCAGCAGCTGGCCATCGGTGAGACGCTGGACACGGCCCGTGGGCTGGTTCAGAGGCTGTCCGACGCCGACCCGAAGAAGCTGGGCGTGGACGGCACCCGCCGGGCCATCCAATCGGTGCAGGAGACACTGCGGCAGATCGACGCGGCCAAGAAACGGCTGGAGGCGTTGGAGCGAAATACCCGCACCGGCCTGCAGCTCCTCGGTCAAGGCACTCAGTTGCTGGATCAGGCTCGGCAGAAGGACTTCGCCTTCGCCAGGTCCCTGCTCAAGCTGCCCAGTTTTTCGGCGCCGGACATCGGAAGCGCCTTCTTCGGGAAGGTGAGCATCGAGCGCTTCAAGCAGGCGCTCTACTGGGCTGAGCTGGCTCAGCAGTACATGCCGCCCGGGCTGCTGCCTCGTCCGACCCCGGGACCCCAGCGGCTGCGGGCCGCGGGGGCCACCTTGGAGTTCCCCAAGGAGAAGGAGTTTCCCCGCTTCCTGCTCGAGCAGGGACAAATCGACTTCTCGATCGGGGGGGCCACCGCGGTCCAGGGCGCCTACCAGGCTACGGTTAGCGGCCTGACCTCAACGCCCACGCTCTACGGCCGGCCTACCGTGGTCAAGGCGAGCCGCCGCGCCGAAGAATCGGCCATCGCTGCCATCGATGTCGACGCCATCATCGATCACGTCACACCTCGCACCAAGGACGTCGCTAAGGCCCGCCTGCGGGGAATAAAACTGCCTTCCTTCGATATCCCCGGCATTCCGTTCCGGGTCGTGCCCGGCACCGGGTCCAGCAGCCTCGACTTTACGATGATCGGCGGAGGCGCGGAGCTCTCCGGCAGGTGGGCGATTGCCTCCCAGCAGGTCAGCTGGGTCGTGGACACTGCCGGACGGTCGATGAACGACATCGAGCGGCTGGTCTGGCGGGTCGTGTCCGGGTTGAAGGATCTGGAGATCGTGGCGGAGCTGCGCGGCAGCGTCGGTTCACCGAAGCTTTCGGTGTCCAGCAATCTCGACAAGGCCATCGCTCAACGCCTGCAAGCCGTGATCGGCGAGGAGGTCGCCAAGGCCGAACGAATGGTGCGGGCCAAGGTGGATAGCCTGGTGGCCGACAAAGTCGAGCCGGTCAAGCGGCAGATCGCCACGGTGCAGGCGGAGGCCAACCAGCGGATCCAGGGCGAGAGGCAGCGGCTCGACCAGGTGGAGCAGCAGCTGCAGGCGGAGCTGCAGCGGCTGACCGGCGGGTTGGTGCCGGGCTTCGAGCTGCCGAAGATCAAGCTGTAGAGGAGTCGGGAGTCAGGAGTCGGGAGCCACGGCAACACGTAGCAGTCATTGCGAGGGGGCTCGCCCCACGAAGCAATCCCCAGCGACTTGCGACTTCGCACTTTAGGCCCCAGACTCCTGACTCCCGACTCTAACCTTATCCCGAATCACTCTCCGGAGCCTCGATGCGCATCGGTGTCCCCAAAGAGACGACAGCGGGCGAGCGTCGTGTCGCGCTGGTGCCCGAGTCGGGCAAGAAGCTGATCCAGGCCGGGTACCAGGTGGTGGTCGAGGCCGGTGCAGGCTCGGCAGCCGGCTTTCCGGACGCGGCCTATCGTGAGGCCGGCGTGACGCTGGATCCCGCTCCGGTCACGGTCCTCGGCGCCGACCTGGTGCTGAAGGTCAATCGCCCCGAGCAGAACGAAGTCGCGGCGATGCGGCCGGGCAGCATTTTTCTCGGCTCGCTGATGCCGCTCCGGAACCTCGAGACGGTTCGGACGCTCGCCACTCGCGGGGTCACCGCCTTTTCCACCGACGCCATTCCCCGGACCACCCGCGCCCAGTCGATGGATACGCTGTCATCGATGGCCAACATCGTGGGCTACAAGGGTGCGCTGCTCGCGGCCGCCGAGCTCAACAAATACTTCCCCATGCTCATGACCGCCGCCGGCATGGTGCCACCGGCCCGGGTCTTCGTCGTTGGGGCGGCGGTGGCGGGGCTTCAGGCCATCGCGACCGCGCGCCGGCTCGGGGCGAACGTGTTTGCCACCGACGTCCGGCCTGAGGTGAAGGAGCAGATCGAGAGCGTGGGCGCCAAGTACGTGGGCATCGAGCTCAAGGAGGCCGCGTCGGCCGGCGGAGGATACGCCAAGGAGCTGACCGAGGAGGATCGGGCGCGCCAGCGGCAGCTGCTCGCCGCCCAGTGCGCCCAGTCCGATGTAGTGATCACCACCGCTCTCATCGGCGGCGTGTTCGCGCCCAGGCTCATCTCGGCCGACATGGTGAAGGCGATGAAGCCGGGCGCCGTGATCATGGACCTGGCCGCCGATGGAGGCGGCAACTGTGAGCTTTCGCGCCCGGGCGAGACAGTAGTGGTCGACGGCGTCACCATCGTCGCGCCGCTCAACCTCCCGGCCACGATGCCCCTCCACGCGAGTCTGCTCTTCTCCAGAAACCTCACCGCGTTTCTGCTGGCCTTTACCAAGGATAGGATCTTTCAGCTGGACTTCACCGACGACATCCAGCAGGGCGCGGCCATCACCCACGATGGTGAGGTGAAGCACGCCCGGACGCGGGATGCCCTCCAGAAGGCGGGAATATGACGGAGTCGATCGATTACTGGTCCCTGCTGTACGTCTTCGTGCTGGCCACGTTCATCGGCTTGGGCGTGATCCGCCGGGTATCGCGGCTGCTGTACACCCCTCTAATGTCGATCACCAATGCTATCTCGGCCATCGCGGTGATCGGGTCGATCCTCGTGACCGGCGGTGACTATCCCACCGGGATTCGCGTCATGGGGGCCATCGCCCTGTTCGCCTCGATGACCAACATCGTCAGCGGCTTTCTGATCACCGACCGGATGCTGAAGATGTTCAAGACCGACCGCACCCCGAAGGCGGATGACCGGTCATGAGCCACGCGATCGTGCAGCTGTCTTACCTGGTGGCGACGGCCCTGTTCATCTTCGCGCTGCACTGGATGAACGCGCCGGTCACCGCCAGAAAAGGGGTGTACGCCGGCGTCGCAGCCATGGTGATCGCCGTCCTGGCCACTTGGGCGCAGCCGGAGGTCGTTCACCACGGCTGGATTGTCTTGGCGATCATCGCGGGCTTCGCTGTGGGCATCCCACTCTCCATGGTACCGCTGACTGCCGTACCACAGCGGACCGCGTTGTCTCACGCCTTCGGCGGCCTGGCAGCGGGTCTGGTGGGCACCGCCAAGTACTACCTGTGGGTGTCCGAGGGACCTGAGCACCTGACGACCTTCCGGATGATCGCCATTATCATCGAGATCATCCTGGGTTACCTGACCTTCACGGGAAGCCTCATGGCTGCCGGGAAGCTCCAGGAGGTGAAATGGATCCCCCAGCGTCCGGTAACGTACCCCCTGCAGAACCTCATCAATATCGGACTCCTGGCCCTCGCCGCCGCCGTCGGCGTCGCGCTTACCCTGAACCCGACCGCGGCGTGGGCGCCGATGCTGTTTCCGGTGGTAATCGGGCTCGCGCTGGCGTTCGGCGTTCTGCTGATCATCCCGATCGGCGGTGCCGACATGCCGACCGTGATCGCGATCCTGAACTCCTATGCCGGCCTGTCGGCCGTGGCGATGGGGTTTGTGCTGGACAACAAGCTCCTGATCACCGCCGGCGCCCTCGATGGCGCTAGCGGCCTGATCCTGGCGATCATCATGTGCAAGGCCATGAATCGCTCATTCGTCAACGTGCTCTTCGGGGCGTTCGGCCAGGTGGCGCACGCTCAGGCCGCCGGGGAGCAAAAGGTCTACAAGTCCGAGACCGCCGAGGGGGCGGCGCAGGTCCTGGAGCAGGCGAACCTGGTGGTCATCGTGCCGGGATACGGCATGGCAGTGGCCCAGGCACAGCACAAGGTCCGCGAGCTCTACGACCAGCTGAAGAAGCGGGGCATCACGGTGAAGTTCGCCATCCATCCGGTGGCCGGCCGCATGCCGGGGCACATGAACGTGTTGCTCGCCGAAGCGAACATCCCCTACACCGACCTGGTGGAAATGGACGAGATCAATTCCGAGATGCCCCAGTGCGACGTGGCCCTGGTCGTCGGCGCCAATGACGTCGTCAACCCGGCGGCGCGCTCCGACAAGACCAGCCCGATATACGGGATGCCGATCATCGCTGCCGACAAGGCCCGGACCGTGTTCGCGATCAAGCGCAGCAAGAATCCGGGCTTCGCCGGCATCGACAACGAGCTCTACTTTGCCGATCGAACCTGGATGTTGTTCGGGGACGCCAAGAACGTCCTTGGCGAGCTGGTGAAGCAGCTCTCGGGCAGCAGCACGCATTGACACCGGTCGGTGACGGATAGGCAGTCGAGAACGGTCCACCACTCCGAGTGGCCCGGCTCAGTTGGGGATGCGACAGTATTGCGTTCCTGGCTGCCAAAGTTGCAGGCGGGCGTGCCCCTAGGCTCTTCCCGATGGCGGACCCGCAACTCTCCATCCCGCTGTGGTTTATCTAAGGTGTTGATTTCTCGCATCTTAGGCAGTATATTGGCCGACTTAAATCTGGCTCGGCCTCAGGCGTGGCTGGTACCCGAGCAAAGGGACAAGAGTCCCGTGGGAGGTTAAGGCGTGACAATCAAGGCACGTAGCAAGCGTCGCCCGGTTCGACCGGCTCAGATCGCTCGTGCAATCGACGAGGGTCGCGAAAGTCTCGATCTGTACCTCGACGAGATCAGCCGGGTTCCACTCCTCAATCGTGAGGAGGAGATGGAGCTCGCCCGGAAGGCGTTCAAGGGGAATGTGGTGGCCCAGGAGAGGCTGGCGCGTCACAACGTCCGCTTTGTCGTCTCGGTGGCCAAGAAGTTCCAGAATCGCGGGGTGCCGCTCGTCGATCTGATTGGCGAGGGGAACCTCGGTCTCATGACGGCGGCCCGGAAGTTCGATCCGGACCGGGGAGTGAAGTTTATCTCCTACGCGGTGTGGTGGATTCGCCAGGCGGTCCAGGCGGCCATCGCGCGGCATGGGCGGCCGGTTCGGGTACCGCTCAACCGTACCGCCGACCTCAGCCGGCTCGGTCGTACCACCACCCTGCTGAAGGACCGGCTGGGTCGGATGCCAACCACCGAGGAGTTGGCCCGCGCCACCGGGCTCACGGTCGAGGCGGTACGCTCGCTCAGTGCCCTCAATTCCGAAGCCGTTCGGCTCGATCACCCTACCCGGGATGGGGAGGGGAACGAGCGCATTGAGCGCTTTACCAGCGGTGAGCAGGAAAGCACCGATATGTCCACCATGGCCAACAGCCAAACGCGAGACATCGAGGCCGCTCTTGCCGCGCTGCCGCCGCGGGACGCCAAGGTGCTCCGGCTTTATTTCGGCCTCGATGATGGCAATAGCCGCACACTGGAAGAGATCGGCCGTATGATGGGGGTAACCCGCGAACGGATTCGCCAGCTTCGCGATCGGGCGCTCCTGCGGCTTCGCGAAGGTGAAACCGGTGAGCGACTGAAGGATCTGGTGGCGTAAGAGGCTATTGGCTATCCGCTGTTGGCTGCTCCGATGCTCAGAAACCCTCCGGTGATGATTCGGGGGGTTTCTATTTGTCGCCAATAGCCAATAGCCAATAGCCCTCTATGAACCCCATTCCCCACGCCATCAACCGCCAGGACGACGGGCTCCGCATCGAGTGGGACCAGAATGGCCACGAAGGGTTTTTCCCAGCCCGCGACCTGCGCCTGGCCTGCCCCTGCGCCGGTTGTGTGGAGGAGATGAGTGGCCGGCCGCTTCTGGATCCGGACTCCATCGCCCACGACATCCGGCCGGTTTCCCTCGCCCTGGTGGGCGCGTATGGTCTCAAGATCCAGTGGAGCGACGGCCACTCGACGGGGATCTACACCTTCGAGCGTCTGCTCCGCCGCTGCCCCTGCCAGCAGTGCGTGAGCCTCCGGTGACGGGCGACACATCCCCCGTACGCCTCCGCGAGACAATCTGTAGAGCTGATAACAGTTCCTGGGTCGCGTCTCGCTTCTGGAGCCACCGATGCCCCACCAGCAGCATTCGAATGTTCGCGAAGGACTGCTCGCCGGTCTGATTGGAGGGCTGGTCGTTGCGGCGTGGTATTTCGCCGTGGATCTGGGACGGGGAGAGCTGCTCTATACCCCGAACGTTCTGGGTCAGGTCTTCGCGCAGGGTGATACGATTCCAAGCACAAGGATGATTACCTCCTCCGCGGTCATCCAATACTCTCTGCTGCACTTTGGATGGTTCGTCCTGTTCGGCATCGCGCTCGCAGCACTCATTCACCTCTCGACCCGTAATCCCGAATTCCGTATGGGTGTCTGGCTCTTCCTGGTGATCGGGTTCGTCTTCTGGCTCGGGATCTCGTACACACTGTTCCGGCTGACGGACCAGCGGTTCCCCTGGTGGACGTTTCTCGTAGGAAGCTTGCTTGGCATCGGATCGACGGGGCTGTACCTCTGGCGGCGGCACCCGGCTCTGCGAGGAAGCCTTGAGGAGCTGCCTCTGGGTGCCGAAGTCAGGTCGCCCCCTCATCCCCCCGGGGGTCCCCAGGCCTAAGGCGGTCCCGGATGGCGGCTTGCGTTCCGAAGGCGCCAGCCCCAATGTGATGGCACGCCACAATAGGCATCACTGATTCGAGGGGCCTGCTCCGGAGGGCATTCATGCTGGACAACTCCCACTCGACCATGGCGGAGGGCACCGATGTCGGGATCATCGGCGGGGTCGCCGTCGCGCTCTGGTTCCTGATTCTCGACACCATCGCCGGGCATCCCTTTCAAACGCCCAGCCTGCTCGGCCAGGTGGTCCTCTTCGGCAATGCCCGCCCCGACACCAGCCACCTGGTCTTCGGCGCGATTCTGGTCTATACCGCATTCCACTTCGCCGTCTTCGCCCTCTTGGGAATGGGTCTGGTCGTCCTGGTTCACTGGGCCGTCCGCGACTCGGTGGTGCGGTATGCGCTTCTGCCGGTGTTTCTCGTCTTCGAGGTGATGTTCTACGGCCTGCTCGAGGTCCTCTCGGAGCGGACCAACACGCTGTTCCCCTTCTGGGCGGTGGTCGTCGCGAATACGCTGGCCGCGGTGTGCATGGGGATCTATCTCTGGGTCCGCCACCCTGATTTCCGTCGGTCCATCCGGGACACTCCGCTCGGCGACGCCCCGCGCTGAGGGCTATTGGCTATTGGCTGCTCCGACCAATAGCCCATAGCCACTAGCCACTAGCCACTAGCCTGTCGCACGCTCCCCCTCCCGAATTATCTTTCCGCCTTACCTCATATCGGCAGGTCTGTGCGTCACCGAGTTCTCTCAGCCAGTCCCGCGTTTCTCCTCCATTTCATACTCTTCGCATCGCCGGTTCTGGGGCAGCTCGAGCCGCCCTCCACCGGCGGTGCGGTAGCGCTGGATCAGGAGCTCCGGATGCTGGGTCACAACCGGCGGGTGTTGATGATCGGGGCCCATCCAGATGACGAGGATACAGAGCTGCTCACCATCCTGGTGCGTGGGCTGGGAGCCGAAGCAGCGTACCTCTCGCTGAATCGGGGTGAAGGCGGCCAGAACCTGATCGGGCCCGAGCTGGGCGAGGCGTTGGGTTTGATCCGGACCGAGGAGCTGCTTGCGGCCCGAAGACTGGATGGCGCCCGGCAATACTTCACTCGGGCGTACGACTTCGGCTACTCCAAGACCATGGTTGAAACATGGCAGCACTGGCCGCGCGACAGCGTCCTGAAGGACGTGGTCAGGATGGTCCGGCGGTTTCGTCCCCAGATTATCGTGACGATCTTCAGCGGAACCCCTCGGGACGGCCATGGCCAGCATCAGGCAGCGGGCTGGACGGCACAGGAGGCCTTCCGAATCGCGGGCGATTCGAGCCGTTTCCGGGAGCTGTTCCGAGAGGAGGGGCTGGTTGCCTGGACCCCGCTGAAGCTGTATCGCAGCACCCGCTTCGACTCGGCCGCAACGACGCTCACCCTGAACGGCGGGGTGCTCGACCCCGCGGTCGGCAAGTCCTACCATCAGATCGCCATGGCGGGGCGCAGCCTGCACCGCTCTCAGGACATGGGGCAGCTGCAGCAAATCGGACCGTCGCTGGTTCGTCTGGCCCTGGTCGAGGACCGCACGGCGGGCGGAGGCGGTCTCTTCGGTGGCATCGATACCACTCTCGCCGCCATGCCCCTGGGCGAGCGGCGGGGGCCCGGCATGGCCACACTGGTGTACGGCCTCGGCCCGGAGTCCGGGCTCAGTCGCTACGCGGCGCGGGTCGATTCGGTCCTCGCCGCCAAGGGGAATCCAGCGCGCCGGAAGAGCCTGCTGGCTCGTGCTGCCGCCGATCTGGAGGAGGCCGTCGCCCAGCCGCCCCGGGTCTCTCCCGCCGAGAGGGGGGTGTATTACACTCGGGGAATCGAGTTGGAGGACCAGCTCGGGCATCTCAACATGGCGGCGTGGCACCTCGGGCGAGTGGTCTTCGACGCCATTGTGAACGACGACCGGGTCGTGCCGGGACAGATGCTGCACTGGACGCTCTCCTCCTGGAATGCCTCGGACGAGCCTCGTACGGTGGCCATGCAGGCCGCGGAGTGTATTCCACTCGCGGAGTGTCATTCCCCAGAGCGGGAATCCGAGCCTCGGGCCATTCAGCCGGGTCAGGTCGCCACCGACACGGTGAACTTCCCGGTGCTGGATCAGCCGCCTTCCTCGCCCTACTTCCTGTGGTTACCTCGCAACGGGGACCTGTATCGCTGGCCCGAGGGACGCTCCGATCAGACCGGGATCACCGGTGGACCGCCCTATGGGGAGCCGTTCGAGTCGCCGACGTTTCTGGGATCGGTCGAGGTGAATGCCGGCGCCTCGGACAGCCTCGGCGCGTCGCGAGTCACCGAGGCGGTCTTCCGCTTCAATGACCAGGCACGTGGAGAGGTGCGCCGCCCGGTGACCGTAGCGCCCCGGATCGACGTGAAACTCGATCCGGCAACCGAGCTCTGGCCCACCAACTCACTTACCCCCCACCGCTTCAGCGTCACCCTGACGCACGGTGCTCCGGACACGACCTCTGGCACGGTGGGCCTTCAGCTGCCGCGCGGCTGGCCCGCCGTCAAATCGCAGAAATTCCGCTTTATCCGTGAAGACGAGCGGCGAACCTTTGTGTTTGACGTGAGACCGCCCGCGAAACTCACCGCCGGCTCAGCCGAGATTCGCGCAGTGGCGCAGGACTCGGCGGAGATGACCTATGGACTCGGCGAGTTCACGGTGGACTACCCCCATATCCGGCCGCGGGCGTTTTCCAGGCCGGCTACCGCCACGATCCGGATGGCGCCGCTCGTCTTGCCGAGGCTCGCCCGGGTGGGGTACATCCGCGGCGCGTCCGACCGGGTGCCGGAGGCGCTCGGGAGCGTCGATGTTCCCGTGGTGCTGCTGACTGCGGCCACCCTGGAACGCGGCAACCTCGGAAGGTTCGACGCGATCGTGGTAGGGCCCCGGGCCTACGAGATCGATTCGGCACTGGTCGCCAACAACCGGCGGCTCCTGGAGTATGCCCGGCGAGGTGGGCTGGTCATCGTTCAGTATCAGCAGCATCGCTTCTTCAACGGCCGGTTCGCGCCCTATCCGCTCACCGTCGGCGGCCAACCCCTTCGGCTGGACGAGGGGAGCCCGCCCAGAGCCGGTGGCGAAACCGCACCGTCGCGCCCGGCCGCTCCAGTGAGCCACGACCGGGTGACCGACGAGAACGCACCGGTGCGCGTGGTGGGGAACCACCCCGTGGCTCGACTGCCCAACCGCCTCACCGACCAGGACTGGAAGGGCTGGGTACAGGAGCGGGGGCTTTACTTCGCCCGAACCTGGGACCCCCATTACCAGCCGGTGCTCGAGACTCAGGATCCGGGGGAGCCGCCGCTAAGAGGAGGGCTGCTCATCGCGCCGGTTGGCAAGGGGACCTATGTGTATACCGGGCTCAGCTTCTTTCGTCAGTTGCCGGCGGGAGTGCCGGGGGCGTTCAGGCTGTTCGCCAATCTTCTCGCGCTTCCGCATGGGCGGTAGCGGAAAGGGCGGTAGGGGCGGAAGAGGCGGAAGGAACGTTTGGCGTGCCCCGTGGCGGTGCCTTTCCGCTCCTTCCGCCGTTTCCGCTCTTACCGCCGTTTCCGCCCTTATCGCCCTCCCCGCCTGCTCATCCGACGATCGAACCCCCATCGTCCTCTACTCTCCTCACGGTCGCGATCAGCTCACGCTCCTTGAGAAGGCCTTCGAGCGGCGGCGGCCCGACATCGACGTGCGCTGGCTCGACATGGGCTCGCAAGAAATACTCGACCGGCTGCGCTTCGAGCGGGTCAACCCGCAGGCCGACGTGTGGTTCGGTGGACCGGTTCCGATTTTCGACCGGGGAATCCGGGACTCGCTGCTTGCGCCCTACCGTCCGGTGTGGGCCGATCATGTAAGCCCGAAAGGCATCGGACCGGACGACCTCTACTTCCCTGCCTACCGGACTCCGGCGGTCATAGCCTTCAACAGCCGGGCAGTGTCACGGGCCGACGCTCCGCGCGACTGGGACGAAATCCTCGAGCCTCGCTGGAAGAACAAGGTGATCATCCGCGACCCGATGGCCAGCGGAACGATGCGTGCCATCTGGGGTCTGATCCTGGCTCGCAGTCTGCGCCAGACCGGCGACACTTCAGCTGGGATGGCCTGGCTTCGCCGCCTCGACGGGCAGACCAAGACATACACGATCAATCCCGCGCTGCTGTACGAAAAGCTCGCCCGGCAGGAAGGATTGGTGAGCCTTTGGGATCTCCAGGACATCCTCATCAGCGCGGCCAAGGGGATGCCACTGGGCTACGTTTTTCCCCGGAGCGGCACGGTGGTCATCGACGACGCCATCGGCTTGGTGCGCGGCAGCCGGCACCCCGATGCGGCCCGAGCATTCATCGACTTCGTAGGCAGCCAGGAGGCCCAGCTGCTGGCTGCGCGCGAGGTCTTCCGCCTGCCGGCACGGAATGACCTGCCCACCGATTCGGTTCCCTATTGGGTGACGGAGGTCGAGCGGGAGATGATCGTCAGCGACGTGGATTGGGGTCTGCTCTCGGCTCGGGGACCGGAGTGGATGCGTTACTGGGACCAGTACGTGCGGGGGACGGGGAGAGAGTGACCTTCCTCCAGCTCGAGTCCCTCACCAAACGCTTCGACCGCACCGTGGCGGTTGATGGGCTTTCGCTCTCCATCGAGCGCGGGGAGATGCTCGCGCTGCTGGGGCCGAGCGGCAGCGGGAAGACCACGACGCTTCGCTTGCTGGCCGGCTTCGAGGTGCCGGACCAGGGGCGGGTTCTGGTCGAGGGCGAGGACGTGACCAGAGTGGACCCGGTGGCCCGGCGGTTCGGGATGGTCTTCCAGCATTACGCCCTCTTCCCTCACCTGGATGTGGGGGAGAACGTCGCCTTCGGTCTGGAGTCGCTCGGAGTGAGCGGGGAAGAGCTCGAGCGGAGGGTGGGGCGCGCGCTCACGCTGGTGGATCTGGTGGGGTACGAGCGCCGCCGCATCAGCCAGCTCTCCGGAGGGCAGCAGCAGCGGGTGGCGCTGGCGCGGGCGCTGGCCCCGGAGCCCCGAGTGCTTCTTCTGGACGAACCATTGTCCAATCTGGACCCGTCGTTGCGTGAACGCACCCGGCGTGAGATCCGGGAGCTGATTCGGCGGGTTGGCATCACTACGGTGCTGGTGACCCACGAGCAGGACGAGGCCTTCGACCTGGGAGACCGGGTCGCCGTGCTTCGCGGAGGACGTCTGGAGCAGGTTGGCACGCCCGAGGATCTGTACGCGTCGCCGGCCAACGAATTTGTCGCCGGGTTCGTCGGCCGGTCGAGCGGCATCGAGGTGGCCGTGCTCGGGCCCGGCGAGCGAGGGGTGCGGGTGGTGGTGGAGGGAGTGGAGTGGGACCTTACCGACGTAAACGAAGCGCCTCCTGGGCCTGCGCTCATGGTGGTCCGTCCCGAGGCCCTCCGGCTGATGCCGCCGGCACCCGGCGCCCTCGCCGGGACCGTCACGGAACGTCGCTTTACCGGCCCCGCCAGTCTCTTCACCGTGGTCACGGACGGTAACGCGTCGATCGAAGTGACCGGTCCCCCCCGCTCGGTCCGGGCCGGCGAGCGGGTGGGCATCATGCCCAGCCGGCGCGCCGGCGGCGGAATCCACCTCTTTCCCCGAGCGGTCGAGTGACCCGCGGCCGGCGAGTCGATCTGCTCGGGGCGGCACTCCTCCTCCTGCTCACCTGGCTCATCGTCTACCCGCTCATCCTCGTTCTTGTCGAGGGGTTCCGGGCGCCGCAGGGCTGGACTCTCGAGTTTGTCCGCCAATTCCTCCAGCATCGACACGAGGGGCAGGCGCTCTGGGGGAGCCTGTGGATCTCGCTTGCGAGCGTAGTGCTGGCGGCGCTGATTGGAATCCCGTTGGCGTTCCTGTTCGGCCGCTACGACTTCCCCGGGCGGCGGATTCTGGGCTGGCTGGTCGCCCTGCCGGCCGTTCTCCCACCGCTGGTCGGCGTCGTCGCGTTCCTCTTTCTCTACGGCGAGAGCGGGTTCGTCTCCCTCTTGATTCAACGCCTGTTTGGTCTGAACCAGCCGCCCTGGGCGCTGCAGGGCGCCGGCGCCATCCTCCTGGTCCACGCCTACTCGATGTACGTGTATTTCTATCTGTTCACCCGCGCCGGCCTCGCGTCCCTCGATGCCTCGGTGCTGGAGGCAGCCCAGAGCCTGGGTGCTGGACGCTGGCGCACGTTGCGCCGTGTGGTGCTGCCGCTGCTGTACCCCGCGCTCGCCGGTGCGGCGCTCCTGACCTTCATGACGTCGCTCGCGTCGTTCAGCGCGCCCTACATCTTCGGCGGCGGGTTCCGGGTCATGACCACCCAGATCGTGGCCACCCGGCTCAATGGCGACGACCAACTCGCCATGATCGAAACCGTCTCGCTCACGCTGGTGGCGCTGATCGCCCTGTGGCTGCTCCGTGGCTCCCGCGTGTTCGACAACGCCGCCGGCGGGCGCAAGGGAATGGCTCCAATACGGGTGCGGGTACAGGGCCGAAATGTCAGGCTGGTTCTCACCGGGCTCGGCTGGGGGCTCGCCGTGCTACTTCTATTGCCGCACCTGACTCTGGTCCTGGTGTCGTTCGTTCCGCTCGGTACTTGGACCACCGAGCCGCTGCCTCCCGCGTACACCTGGCGAAACTATCTCACCCTGGTCGAAGACCCTGTCCGGGCTCGGCCGCTGCTCAACAGCCTCTGGCTCGCCCTGGCGTCGACCGTGGCGGCTGTGGCGATCGCCGTTGCGGCCGGGGTACTCACGGTGCGCCGCCGGGTACGCGGCCGTGGTGCCATCGAAGCGCTGCTGGCCCTCCCCTGGGCGGTGCCGGGGACCGTCTTCGCCATTGCCCTGGCAACCGCCTTCAGCCTCCGGGCGCCCCTCGCGGGACGCTTCGTTCTAATCGGGACTCTCTGGATCCTCCCGCTGGCATACCTCGTCAGGAATTTACCGATCACCAGCCGAGCCATTCTCGCCGGTTTCCGCTCGCTGGATCCCTCGCTCGACGAGGCCGCTGCCACCCTGGGGGCGGGACGCTGGCGCACGCTTCGGCGGGTGACCCTGCCGCTGTTGCGGCCGGCGATCGTGGCCGGCGCCAGCCTGGCCTTCGTCACCGCGTTTGGAGACTTCGTTACCTCGATCATGCTGTACACCTATGACACCCGCCCCATCTCGCTCGAGATCCTGTCGAGCCTGCGGCAGTCCGACGTAGGCGTCGCCGCGGCGTACGGGGTGGTGCTGATGGCGGTGAGCGCTGCGGTGTTCGCCCTGGGCGCCGACCGGGGAAGCGGCGGATGACGGACCCGGCGCTGGGCTCCTCCAGCCAATTCCGCCGGCTCGCCGTGCTCATCGGGGTGAATTTCGTGGACATGATCGGGTTCATGATCGTGCTCCCACTGCTCCCCTTCTACGCCCTCAAACTGAATGCGACGCCCGAGATCGTGGGGCAGCTCATCGCCTCGTACTCCATCGCGCAGCTGGTGGCGGCCCCGCTCTGGGGGCGAGTATCCGACCGCTATGGCCGCCGGCCGGCGCTCATGATCGGCTTGAGCGCGTCGGCCCTGGCCTACCTGGTGTTTGGGCTGGCGGACAGCGTCTGGCTGCTCTTCCTCTCCCGGGTGGTACAGGGCGCGGGCGGGGGCACCACCGGGGTGGCTCAGGCCTATGTGGCCGACACCGTTGCGCCGGGGGATCGGGCGCGCGCGCTCGGCTGGCTCTCGGCGGCGACCTCCGCCGGCGTGATGGTCGGTCCCGCGATCGGTTCATCCGCGGCCCACTTCGGCCAGGCGGCCCCGGGGATCATTGCCGCCGTGCTCTGCCTTATCAACGTGATCTTTGCCTGGAGATGGCTGCCGGAATCGCGCAAGGGATCGGCGCCGTCGGTCACCAGCGTCAGGAAGCCGGTGTGGCATCCGGCATGGATGGCGCTGCGGCACCCGACGTCGCCGATCGGCCGGCTGCTCTGGATTTACGGGGTGGGGATGATCGCCTTCTCCTCCATGACCTCGATCATGGCGCTGTACCTCGGAGCCGAGTTCGGCGTCGACGAGACCACGATCGGATACGTCTTTCTGTACGTCGGGATCCTCTCCTTCGTGATGCGGAGTGTGCTGCTCGGCCCGATCGTCGACCGGATCGGCGAGATCTGGGCGATGCGGCTCGGCACCGGTCTCCTGGTGGTCGGGCTTGCGCTGTACCCGCTTCCTCGCGATCTCTGGACACTCGCACTCGTCATACCCCTGGTGCCGATTGGGACGGCGCTGCTGTTCCCGGCCACGACGTCGCTCATGTCCCGGCAAACCGACCCGGGGGAGCTGGGAACCACGATGGGCGTCGCCCAGACCTTTGCCGGGCTTGCCCGGGTAGTCGCGCCCTTGTTGGCAACCACCCTGTTTCAGCGGCTGGGTCACGGCTGGCCATTCTATGTGGCCGGCGGGTTTGTAGCGCTGGTTGGCGTCATGGCGTTCCAGGTCGAGGTGCACCCTAGAGCCGCCAAGCACCCGGCGGAGGGAGCGGGAGCCGGATGAACGAGGGAGACCGGATCGAGCGCATGGAGCAGCGGCTGGCTGCGCTTGAGGCAGCGGTGCGTGAGTTAGGGGCCGTAGGGGCGACGCGTGCGTCGCCCGAAAAGCGGGTCCCGCCGGAAACACGTGAGGCTCCCAGTTCGAGCCCGGCCCCGTCATCTCGGGCGACGCACGCGTCGCCCCTACGATCGACCACCCGAACAACGATCCTCTCATCGGAACAATGGATCGGCCAACGGGTGCTCCTGGCCGTGGGCGTGGTCGCGCTGATTCTGGCGGCCGGCTATCTGCTCCGGCTCTCGTTCGATCGCGGGTGGATCTCGCCCGTTCTGCGCTGCATCGGGGGCGCCTTGAGCGGCATTGCGGTGGGGGCGGTGGGCTGGCGGCTTCAGCCACGCTACCGGACCTACGGTGCGGCTCTGGTCGGCTGCGGGGCCGCGATCATCTACCTCAGCGTCTGGGCTGCGGCACGGATGTACGGAGTGCTCCCTCCGACAACCGGCCTGTTCGCTCTCGCGCTGGTCTCGGTAGCGCTCGCAATGATCGCGTACGCTATCAACGTCGAAGCGCTGGGGACCACCGCCGCGCTGGGCGCGTTCTTCGCGCCCCTCCTCCTGGGTAGCGATCAGGCCAACGCCGGCTTGCTCCTGCTCTACCTCGCCTCGATGGCTGCCGGGCTGGGCCTGGTGGCCGCACGACGACGCTGGCGGCTCACCATGTTCGTCGTCGCCCTGAGTTACTTCGGTGTTGCCTATACCGGAGCCGCCGACCGCGGTCCGGCGTGGGGGCTGCTGCTCTACGGGGTCCTCGGTGGCACGATCGGGATCCATGTCGGCCTCCGCGAACGCTGGTGGGAAACCAGGTTTCTCTCCTTCGGAGGAGGCTGGGCTTTCCTTGCCGCCGCGAGCGCCCACCTCACTCATCCCTGGGCCATCCTCGCCGGGGGACTGCTGCTGGCCGCCCCGGTCTGGTGGTATGCGCTGCGCACAACCCAGATCCTGCCGCTGCACCTGTCACCGGCGGCCGGGATTCCCGGCTGGTCGGTGGGCGAGGCGTTCTACTTTTTCCTCACCCCGCTGCTCCTGGGATGGGCTGTTCGACATCTCGCGCCGGTCTGGTTCGATGAGAGGCTGGGGCTCGTGGCCCTGATCATCGCGATCCCTTACCTGGTTGCCGGCTATCATCGGACGCGGCCGGTGTTCGCGCTGGTGGGCGCGGCCGCGCTCGGCATGGCGGCGTGGCAGCACTGGGATGGGGTGGAAAGGGTATGGGCGTTGCTGGTGCTCACCCTGCTCTGGGCGGCGCTCGACCATGGGCTCAAGCGTGAGGACGGCCGCTGGTTCGCTCTGGCAACGCTCTGGGCGGCGTTAGACCAGCTGTTCACTGGCGCGCTACTGCAGCGCGCAGCCGCAGATCCCGCGTTCCTTGGGTCCTGGGCGATGGCCTTGTGGGGGACCGCCGCCGTAATGGTGGCCCTCGCCGCAGGGCTCTGGAGGCCGGTGGTCACCTCGGGCACGGCCCCGCTGGTGCGAGGCGCGCTCTGGGCGCTAGGCGGCGCCATGGTGCTGTTCGGGGTCACCGGGGAGATCGGACGCTACTTCGAGCTGAAGACGCTCTCTTGGCAGGAGGCGAGCCTTGCCGCGGGACTGGCCGTCAGCGCCTGGTGGCTGATATTCGCGGCTGCCTTGATCGGGGTCGGCTTCCGCCGATCACTGAAGCCCGCTCGTATCGCGGGCCTGGCCGTCGCCGGGCTCGCGGTGGTCAAGGTCCTGCTATTCGATCTGTCTTCCCTCGACGCGCTCTACCGGGTGGGCTCCGTCTTCATCCTGGGATTGGTCTTCCTGCTGCTGGCATATCTGTATCATCGGCAGGGACGCGGCGAGACCACCCTGTGAACCGGCTCTCCCGCCGCTCGTTCGCCGAGTCGCTGGCGGTGGCGGCGCTCGCGCCGCTGATCGGCGTGCGGCCGGAAACAATTCGATTGGCCGGCTGGACCCCGGCCGCGTCCCTCGACGCAGGCGATGACCCCGGCGCCCTTGCCAAAGCCCTCGCCGAGGTCATCCGCCGGCAATACGGATCCAGGCTCTCGGCGGAAGACCTCGCCACCGTGACGCGCCAGATTCAAACCGGGCTGGATCGGGTCGACCAGCTCCGCAAAGTGGAGCTGGCCAATGGTGACGAGCCGGATATCGTGTTCTCTGCCCTTCGGAATCCCCCGCCGGGTCCATGAACGATCCGTCGTTTCTCACCATACCTGAGCTGGGTACACTACTCCGTTCTCGCCGCCTGTCCGCGGTCGAGCTTGCCCGGCACTTCCTCGATCGGCTCGAGCGGCTGGGGCCGACCTACAACGCGGTGGTCACGGTGCTCCGGGAACCGGCCGTGGCCGAGGCCCGGCTGCGCGATCGGGAGCTCGCCGCCGGAGAAATCCGGGGACCACTCCACGGCATCCCCTACGGCGTGAAGGATCTGCTCGCCACCGAGGGCGCACCGACCACATGGGGGGCGGAGCCGTACCGGAGCCAGATGCTCAAGGGAGACGCGACCGTGGTGCGGCGCCTTCGAGAGGCCGGGGCGGTGCTCTGCGCCAAGCTTGCAATGGTGGAGCTTGCCGGCGGAATGGGATACAACCAGGCCTTCGCCAGCTTCACCGGGCCGGGGAGGACGCCCTGGAATTTGTCGCGCTGGTCGGGAGGCTCATCGAGCGGGCCTGGGTCGGCAGTCGGGGCGGGGCTGGTTCCCTTCGCGATTGGATCGGAGACCTGGGGATCGATTCAGTTTCCAGCCGCGTTTTGCGGAGTCAGCGGTCTCCGGCCCACCTACGGCCGGGTGAGCCGGCACGGCGCCATGGCCCTCAGCTGGACCATGGACAAGCTTGGTCCACTGGCTCGGACCGCTGAGGACTGCGGGCTGATCCTCGCGGCAATCGCCGGTCCTGACCCGCTCGACCCAGCCGCGCTGGCGGCTCGATTCACCGCGCCTCGCCGGTCGCGGCCGCACCAGCGGTATCGTATCGGGGTTCTCAAGGGGTCCCGAGAGAAGACCCAGCGCGAGGTGGTCCGGAACTTCGACCGCGCTCTCGCTGTGCTCGGCGACTTTGCCGACGTGGTAGAAGACCTCGAGCTGCCCGACTTTCCCTACGACGCCGCCGCGAGCGTCATCATCGACGGCGAGGCGGCCAGCGCGTTCGAGCCGCTCTTCGAGAGCGGGCGTATCACCGAGCTCACCGCGCCGGAGGACCGGCTGGGCGGGTATCCGGGGCAGGTGGTCCTGGCCAAGGACTATCTGCGAGCGCTTCGAGTGCGCCGCCCCGCCGCGCGAGCCCTGGACGCGCTACTCGCGGGTGTCGATGCCATCGCGGCCCCGACCCTCCCCACCGTGGCATGGCCGCTGGACACAGCCTTCGACAAGGTCTACCCCGACTTCCCTGGTGGCAGCAGCATCGGTGGTGCGGCCAACCTCTCCGGGGTCCCTGGCCTGTTTCTCATGAACGGAGTAGGGGAAGGTGGGCTGCCCACCAGCCTGCAGCTCACCGGGCGCGCTCTCGGCGAGGAGCCGCTGCTGGCGATCGGGATTCGCTACCAGGAGCGCACCAGCTTTCATCGCCTGCGCCCACCGGGACTGTGAGCGCTCTGAGTATCTTGCCTGGGTCCGATAGTGATTCACCAACGGGAGTGATCGTGACAGTATCCGTTTTGCCTGCGTCTCCCTCCGCGTTTGCCAAGGCGACCTGGGACGACGTTGCCCCCTACTTCGACGACCTGGCCACCCGGCCACTCGAGACCTCGAGCATCGACGCGTGGCTTCTCGCGTGGTCAACGCTGGAAGAGCTGGTTACCGAGGCCGCGGCTCGGGCCATGATCGCCTATACCATCGACACCGGAGACCCTGAGAAGGAGGCTGCCCATCTGCGGTTCTCCACCGAGGTGCTCCCCCGCGTGGAGGAGCGCAGCGTGGCGCTGGCCCGCCGTCTGGTGGAGTCGGGCTACTCTACCCCGAGTCTCAGCACGACGCTGGCCCGGTTCCGCACCCAGATCGAGATCTTCCGGGACGAGAACGTTCCGATATTCGCGGAGCTGGAGGAGCACAGCGCGCGCTACCAGCGGATCACCGGCTCGATGACCGTGGAGTGGGACGGTGTGGAGCGGCCGCTTCCTCAGCTCCAGCCCTTCCTCAAGAGCTCTGACCGGGCCACCCGGGAGCGCGCGTTCCGCGCCTCGACCCGGCCCTATCAGGATGGCCGCCATGAGTTGAGCGCTCTCTTCGACAAGATGTATCAGCTCAGGATGCGGGCGGCGCGGAACGCCGGCTTTGCCAACTTCCGGGATTACATCTTCCCGGCAAAGTTCCGCTTCGATTACACTCCCGCTGATTGCGAGCGCTTCCACGATGCGGTCGAGCAGACCGTGGTTCCCGCCGTCGAGCGGGTACTCGAGTCACGCCGCCAGCGGCTTGGACTCGACGGGCTTCGGCCGTGGGACCTCGCGGTCGATCCCTACCGTCCCAAGATGCTCCGGCCGTTTGCAACTACTACCGAATTCGTCGAGATCGCCCAGCGGGTTTTCGAAAGGGTGGACCCCTCGCTCGGCCGGGAATTCCAGACCATGATCGACGAGGGCCTGCTCGACCTCGAAAGCAGAAAGGGAAAGGCGCCGGGCGGATACTGCGAGACGCTGCACTTCCAGGGCCGGCCGTTCATTTTCATGAACGCCGTCGGGCTGGTCGACGACGTCATGACCCTGTTGCACGAGGCGGGGCATGCGTTCCACGCCTTCGCCGCCCATGAGCAGCCCTTGATCTGGCAGCGCCATCCCGGGTCGGAGGCGGCCGAGCTGGCGTCGATGTCCATGGAACTGCTCGCCGCGCCTCACCTGGGCCAGCCGGTCGGTTATTTCGCCGCCGAGGACGCCGAGAGCGCCTGGCTGGAGCACCTGGAAGACGTGCTGCTCAGCCTGGTGCACATCGCGTCGGTGGACGCGTTCCAGACCTGGATCTACACCAGTGGGCAGGGTGGCGATGCCGGCGCGCGGGACGCCGAATGGCTGCGGCTGCGGAGTCGGTTCGAGCGCGGCGTAGATTGGAGCGGCCTGGAGCAGGAGAGGGTAACGCGGTGGTATCGTCAGCTGCACATCTTCCTGTACCCCTTCTATTACATCGAGTACGGCATCGCGCAGATCGGGGCGCTTCAAGTCTGGCGCAACAGCCTCGACGACCCCAAACGAGCGGTGGCCCGCTACCGGGATGCCCTCGCGCTCGGCGCGGTGCGCAGCTTGCCCGAGATTTACCGCACCGCCGGGGCGCGGCTGACCTTTGATACCGCTGCCATTGGGGAGCTGGTGGAGCTGGTCGAAACCGAGATCGGCCGGGTCCGGATCAGGCTCCCCTCGGGGGAGGGCCTTCAATCCCCCGGCAGGCGCGTCGCCAACCGTTCCTAGTTGCTTCTAGGGCCGTGAGCCGCAAGATTCCACCGCCTGCTGCACCCCGGAGGCTCCGCCGAGCCTCCGGTCCCCCTTGTGGAGAGAAGAGACTGGATGGCCAAAGAAGAAGGCATTGAAATGGAAGGGGTGGTGACCGAGGTGCTACCCGATCGCAACTACAGGGTGATGCTGGAAAACGGTCACGAGATCCTGGCCTACGCGGCCGGGAAGATGAGCAAGTTCAAGATCCGGGTGCTGGAAGGCGACCGTGTGAGCGTGGTGCTCTCTCCGTACGATCTCACCAGGGGACGGGTGATTTATCGGCACAAATGAGAGTCTAGGGTCGAGAGTCAACTCTAGGCTTGCCAAGACTCTCGACTCTTGACCAAATCAAACGGGCCGCTCTGATCAGGCGGCCCGTTTGATTAGACGCGCACCGCAGTGCGCCCCTACTTCACCTTAGTGACGTTCTCGGCGGCGGGGCCTTTCGCACCCTGCACGATGTCGAACTCAACCCGGTCGCCCTCGGCGAGGCTGCGGAAGCCCTCTGCCTTGATAGCGGTGTGGTGGACAAAGCAGTCCTTGTCCCCGTTTTCCGGGGTGATGAAACCGAAACCCTTCGCGTCGTTGAACCACTTCACCGTGCCGATGGTGCGAGCCATTGCGCCTACTCCTGTTTGTTTGACTGCGTCGGCTCCAGAAGATCCGGAGACCGAGTTTTTATGAGCGCAGGCCTGTCCCGCGTCATAAAAGCGGGACAAATCTGTATGGCGCCCGCGTTTAGTCAAGGGGGGAACCGCGGAACCAGCGCGCCGCCGCGCGAGCCCAATCGGCCACCGGTTCCTTGGCTAGAGCCCCGACCGCGTGGTTCAGCGCCTGGAGGAATTCTGCCGCCGAGGAGTACCGTTCTGAGACCTCGGCACTGAGCGCCCGGTCCAGCACCTGCTCCAGGGCCTCGCTCACGTCATCTCTCGTTCCCCTGGATGTGGGGAACTGGTTGGTGGTCTGTTTGGCAAGCACCTGCTCCACTGTCAGACCGGGGAACGGCGGGGTCCCCAGGAGAGCGTAGTAGGTCACGGCGGCCAGGCTGTAGAGGTCCGACCGCTGATCCACCCGTTCGCCGAGGAGCTGTTCTGGACTGGCAAACTGGGGAGTTCCACTCTGGCTGGTGGCGCCGCTGAACTTTCCCCGGAGCGCCAGGGCCAGGCCGAAATCGGTGATCTGCACGCTGCCCGTCCGGTCTATCAGCATATTCTCGGGCTTGATGTCGCGGTGCACCAGCCCCGACCCGTGCGCGTGGGCCAGGGCGGAGAGTGCCTCGCGAAGGAGCCGGAGGGTCTTGTCCAGCGGAAGCGGGCCGTCGCGTTCCACCAGCTGGGCCAGACTGGGCCCGTCAATCAGCTCCATGGTGTACCAGAGCAGTCCGGACCGTCCTCCGATGTCGTAGATATTCACGATGTTCGGGTGCCGGAGCCCGGCGGCCAGCTGCGCCTCCCGGCGAAACCGCTCCACTACCTCGGGGTCACGGGTGAGGAGTGGCTGGAGCACCT
This sequence comes from uncultured Gemmatimonadaceae bacterium, assembly GCA_964487785.1. Lineage (GTDB taxonomy): Bacteria > Gemmatimonadota > Gemmatimonadetes > Gemmatimonadales > GWC2-71-9 > CAVVWJ01. The sequence continues at coordinate 27,993 of CAZASU010000009.1, forward strand.
TGAGCGCCACCTGGCGCTCGAGGTGCAGGTCGCGCACCCGGTATACCCGCCCGAATCCTCCGGTGCCCAGCAGTGCGAGCAGCTCGTAGTCATCTCCCAGGGCCCGGCGGAGCCGCTTTTCCCATCGAGCCTTGTCTTCCGCGTCCGCCACCGGCCCCTGACCGACCGCTATCACCGGGGTCTCGAAGGTGCCCGCATCGCTGGCGAAGTCTTCCAGCATCTCCACCGCGGTGAGATATCGGTCGTCATGGGCCGGCTGCATGGCCCGGAGCACGATCCGTTCGATGGTGCGGGGGCAGGCCGGTCTGAGCTCGGTGGGACGGCGGATCTGTAGGGGATCCAGCGGCGGCTCCTGGCCCGTTATGGCCACATAGAGCAGGGCGCCTGCGGTGTAGACGTCGCTGGTAGGATCTCCGGGGGCGCCGTCTCTAATCTCCGGCGCCATGAAGGCTAGCCCAAGCGGAATGGTGCCCGGGGGGACGGCGGGCAGCATGTAGCTGCAGAAGCGCACGTCCGTCACCATGGCCCTGCCGGACGAGCTGAGCAGCACCGAGGCTGGTACGATGCGGCGCAGTATGATGCCCTGGGTATGAGCATGCTCCAGAGCGCTCAGGAGGTCCCGTGCCAGGGTGAGGACCATCGGGATCGGCCTGGGGCCGCGTTGCAGCGCGCCCTGCAACCCCTCGCCGTCGATCCAGTTGCCCACCCGAAACGCCAGGGCACCGACGACCCCGGCATCGTAGACATGCCGGATCGACGGGTGGTCGAGTCGACCCAGCGCCTCGGCCTCGCGAACGAACCAGGTCCTGGTCGGCTGGTCGGTAAAGAAATTCACTCGCAGGCTGACCCGGCGCCTCAGGATCAAATCCTGCGCTTCGAAGAGCACCCGCTCCGGAGACACCGCCACCGTCCGCTCGATCCGATAGCGGGCTCCGAGCGCCTGGCTAGTGCGCTCGAAATACCGGTCCGACTCGAGGTTGGTCAGCGCAGCAACCCGCGGCGCCGCTCCACCTTCACCTGCCGGCCGCAGACGGCTGGGTTGCACCAGCGCCGGCCCTGATTCGGGGTGTTGTCGGTGAAAAAGAAGGAGCAGCTCTCGCCGGCGCAGCGCCTGACGAAGAGCAGCGGATCCGCCAGGGCAGCCGCGGCGGACTGGGCGATGGCCTCCAGCAGGGTGGGCGGACGGTCAGGCGCGAATCGAAGCAGCCACTCGCCACTCACCCGAGTCAGCTGGTGGGACCCGCCGTTGCGGGAGAGCTGTTCGTTTATGGCGGTGATCGAGCCGGCGGGAGGCTGGGCATCTGAATGCAGCGCCTCGGCAAGCGCGGTCAGGCGTCCGCGGCAGGCCAGAACCTCATCCAGCGAAATGCCATTGCCCTCTACCCCGCCTAGACTCTGGGCTCCGGCCCAACGGCCGACCGCCGCGACGTCGGGGAGGAGATCGGGCGGTGAGGAGACTCGGCCTTGGGCAGTATTGACGAAGTCCAGCCAGACCGCGTCGCCCAGCAGGGTGAATTCAGACTCAGACATGAATGGCTAGCCCTCCGCAACCTCGACCGTGTTCCTGCCGCCGCGCTTGGCCCGGTACAGCGCGTTGTCCGCCGCGGCGAGAACGCTGCTGACCGTGGTGCCGTGGTACGGCGATTCGGCAATTCCCATGCTCAAAGTGCAGGCCCCGAATTCCGGGTTGGTCTTCTCTATCTCCCGGAGGCTGGCCTGGACCCGGGCCACGAAAACCTGGGCTTCGGCCGGCTTGGTCATGGGAAGGATCACCAGAAACTCGTCGCCGCCAAGACGACCGACCACATCCAGCGCACGGCATTGCTTGCGCAGGACTTGGCCGACGTGAATCAGCAGCCGGTCTCCAGCGGCGTGGCCCATGGTGTCGTTGACCACCTTGAAGTAGTCGAGGTCGAGTAGGAGAACGCTGGTATGCAGCTGATGGCGCAGGCTCCGGGAGATCTCGGCCGCGAGGCGCTCCTCCAGCGCGCGACGATTGCAGAGCCCGGTGAGCTCGTCCGTCGTGGCCGCGCTGTGCAGCTGCTCTACCAGCTCGGAGTTCTTGAGGGCGATGGCCGCCGCAAAGGAGAGGGTGCCGGCCAGCTCGGACTCCGCCCGCCCGTAGAGCTTGTCGCTGATCCGCGAGCCAAGCACCAGCACCGCCATCCGTTCGGCCCCGGCGTCCAGCGGCACCACCAGTTCGGCCCCGGGGCCCACCAGCTCCGCCAGACCCACGTCGTCCGCACCGGTAGCCGGGCTTCCCGGCGGCAGCGCCTGATCCAGTGCCGAGCGCTCGATCGGCGCCGGGCGTAGCCGGTCGTTCAACGAACGGAAGACGCTGGGCGCGTAAGCGTCGCCCTCGGGGCGGTACAGGCAGGCCCACCAGGCGAAGAAGACCTCGGCCATGAAATCCAGAATCAGCTGCTCGGTCTCTTCGGTGGAGTGGACCGAAGACAGCAGTCGGGCGACCTGGCGCAGGGCCCTGAGTTGGAACACGGCATCGTCGAGCGCCGCCTGGCGCTCGAGCAGGATGCTGCGAAGCTCGACGACGACGCTGAGGCCCAGGGCCAGAGACATCGCGACGGCGCGCATTTCCTCCGCCACCAGGGGGTCCGCGTGGATGACCACCTCGGTCTCCCCGCTGGCCAGCCGGGCTACCTCGAGCGCGCTTTCGAAGCCTTGGGCCGGTCCTACCCGCGGGATCGATTCGGCCGAGGAAACCAGGCTGAACCAGATCCGCTCGCTCTGAAAGCGGCGGACCAAAGCAACCCGGCAGCGCTCAAACAGCTCTCCGTCGGTACGAGAGAGTCGGCAAGCGGCGGCAAAGGCACTGGGTAAGGTGGCTAAAGATGGGGAAGGGGTTAAACCCATGCCCTATAATACAAGAACGGCGTGACCGGGGGGAGCGGCGAGAGGTTGTGCCGGCACGTTCGACTGGGTATATTCCCCCCAGTTGAAGAGGACATAGCCCTTCGGGGCCCCAGGGATTTCGGCTTTGCAGCCTGGGTGATTAAAACTGCTAAGGCTACCCGGTCCCGGCGAGCAATCAGCTCAGCCGGGATTTGCGTTTCCAGCCTGCACCACCCGCGAGTTCTTCGGGGCCTCGATCCGGCCTTTCAGTGAGTCGGTGATGTACTGCATCAGCAGATCGACCGCTCTGGGGGCCGACTCCCGGCTGGCGCAGGCCGACCGGGCCTCCGGGACCGAATAGCCGTCACCCCCTTCACACGCCGAATACACGCCAAGGGCCACTCGGACCGAGTCTTCGGGCGCAAGGGTGCGGCCGGATGAGCGCCGAAGATCGCCAACCAGCCGGCGCCCCGAGGGCTTGGTCGGGTCGAATGTGAACGACAGGCCCGAGACCTGAAGGAACCCTCCGGTACCGAGGACCCCGCTCGACACGCCGTGCTCGAGGAGCCGGCGCAATCCGGCTCCCGTCAGCGGAAAGGTGACCACCCGGGTCTGGTCGGCAAAGGGGAAGATCGCCTCCAGCTGGTGGTTGGAGATCGGTCCAGGCTGGATCACGTTGTCCAGCCGCAAGGTGCCGGAGTTGAGCAGGGCTACATCCGCTCCGGTGCCGGATCGCATGGCATCGCTCACCAGGTCCCCCACCATCGACTCACGCCTCCGGGAGAGGCTGGTCGATGGATCGATGGGCATGGTTGTTCTTCCCACGACGCGCTCCGGCCCGAGCCGCTTCTGAAGACTGTCGTTCCACTCCGCCACTACCCGCGCCACCGCCGTATCCGGCGGCAGCGCCGCGTTGATCGGCACCAACCCCGACGCTTGCCGCCAGCTTCCCTTTCCTCCCCATAACGTCACGAACTGGGCCGACACGGCGTTGGCGTCGGCCTTGACCACGTGCCGGCCCGACACGGTCGAGTCCTGGGCCTCGTGCTCGTGGCCGCCCAGGAGCAGATCGATCCGGGGTTCCCGAGCCAGCAGATCGCGATCGGCCTGGATGCTCTGGTGGGTGATGCCGACGATGAGATCGGCACCTTCCGCCGTCAGCGTCTCCACCGCGCGCTGCGCGGCGGTATCGGGATTGGCGCACCGGACGGTGCGGGGATAGTTGCCCTGCAGCGTGAGGCCGAACAGCCCCACCTTGTGGCCGGAAATGCGCAGGGTATCCCAGGGCAGCACCTTCGGCAGCGGCGCCCCGTCAGCCAGGGTGCAATTACTGGAGATCCATTTGAACTTCGACCCCTCGATTCGAGCTACCAGCGTATCGAGCTCGAGGTCGAATTCATGGTTGCCGAAGGTGGCGTAGTCGAGCTTGGCCGCGTTGAGCGACGCGACCATCTGACGGCCACCGTAATATTTGGTCAGCACACTCGGGCTGAGGACATCGCCCGCCAGGACGAAAACGACCGGTCCCTGGTCGTCCAATCGGTTCCGCACCGTCGCGACCCGGGCCAGGCCACCCCGGCCGTCCCCCATGGTGTCCGCCATATAGACATCGTTGACGAGCAGAAATCGGACCGGGTTGAGTGGAATGGGCGGCGGCGCGCTGCCCGTGCACGCGCCAAGGCCAAGGAGTAGCGCCGGTACGATAATTCGGATCACAGGTCCTCTTCTCTCTCGCGCAGGCTGCGGACCAGGTCCGCGCTCATGAGTCGCAGCTCGGTCATCATCTCCCGCTGTGGCCAGTCGGAGCGGGTGGCCAGGATCTCGAGCATCGAGCGGTACCACCAGATAGTCTGCTCCGAGCCGGCCCGAGACACCGCTTGCAGGTATTCCAGGCCCAGCCGGCGCAGAGCGGTCACCGTGGAGCCGCAGGTGTGAATCTCGTCCGCCACGCAGATGTCGAGCGCCCGCGGTTCGGTAATGGCCAGCTGGCTCAGGTACTCCTGTTTTCGGGCCTGCCAGGCGCGCTCGATGCCCCGGCGGTCGAACTTGGGCTCCAGCGCGTCCTTTGCGACGGCGAGTGCCACCGGGCCGAACTTGTCGGTGATTTTGCGCTCGAGCAGCGGCCGCTTGTCCGGCACGGCCTCCTCCAGCACGTGATGCAGGATTCCGCCGACGATGGTGATCTGATCGCAGCCGTACCGGGCCAGGATGACCGCGACGTTGGCTGGGTGGGCCATGTAGTCCATGCCCGAGCCCACGGGGGCCACCGCGCCGTAGTACTTCGCGGCAAAGGCAAACGCGTGACTGATGCGATCGGAGTAGCCGTGCATTCTCAGCTGGGCAGAGGGGCAGAGGGGCAGCGGGGCGGCGGGGCAGGGAAGTCTGCCCTGGACGTAAATATGGGGCGAGAAAGCAGCATACCACAGCGGAAGCTCGTGCCACACCGACTGCCCCGCTGCACTGCTGCCCCGCTGCCCCGCTGCCCCGCTTACGGAATCCCGAGAAGCTTATGCGTCTGCAGGCTTAGCCGCCAGCGCGGATGCGCAAGGCAGTAGCGCAAGGCGGCCTCGGTGTTGGCCTGTCGCTCCGGCCCGTCCATCGGTTGCAGGAAGAAATGCCGGAAGTCAAGCCGCTCGAACTGCTCGGGCTCGGCGCCAGACTGAGGAAAGACCAGCTTGATCTCGTCACCGGTCCGGACCACCAGCTTCGAACCGGCCTTGGGGCTTACGCACAGCCAGTCGATGCCCTCGACCGGCGGGAGGGTACCGTTGGTCTCAATAGCAAGCTCGAACCCGGCCTTGTGCAACGCTTCCACCAGCGGAGCATCAACCTGCAGAAGCGGTTCTCCCCCGGTGCAGACCACGAAGCGCTTCCCCGACTCGCTCTCGGGCCACGCGGCCGAAACCGCCTCGGCCAGCGCCTCGGGGGTGGGGAAGCTGCCGCCACCAGGGCCGTCAGTCCCTACGAAATCGGTGTCGCAGAACTGGCAGGTAGCCTCGGCCCGGTCGTGCTCGCGGCCGCTCCACAGGTTGCAGCCGGCGAAGCGGCAGAACACCGCTGCTCGCCCGGTGTTGGCGCCTTCTCCCTGGAGAGTGTAGTAGATCTCCTTGACCGCGTACGTCATGGTTCGTAGGGGCGAGGCGTGCCTCGCCCAGGCGACCCGCGGGTCGCCCCTACAGGTATATACGGTGCTGGATCTTTCATCCCCGCCTCCCGAAATCCTTTCAGGCGAAGAGTACACGCCTCGCACCTCCCGCACGCCGCTCCGTCCGGGGAGGGGTCGTAGCACGTCCGGGTAATTCCATAGTCCACCCCGAGCGCCAGGCCCTGCTCGATGATCTCCCGCTTGGAGAGGGCGATGAGCGGGGTATGAATCGTGAGCCTCTGGCCGCCCTCCACCCCCGCGCGGGTGGCCAGGTTGGCCATGGTCTGAAATGCCTGGATGAACTCCGGACGGCAATCGGGGTACCCGCTGTAATCCAGGGCGTTGGCGCCCAGGAAAATGTCGGATGCGCCGAGCACCTCGGACCAGCCCAGCGCGAACGCGAGAAAGATCGTGTTGCGAGCCGGGACGTAGGTCGAGGGAATCCGGTGCCCGATCTCGTCGACGGGCGTGTCCTTGGGCACCTCGAGGTCGCCGGTGAGAGCAGAGCCGCCAAAAGCCCGCAGGTCGATATCCAACACCACGTGCCACCGAATTCCCAGCCGCTCGGCCACCCGCCGCGCCGCCTCAATTTCGGCCGTGTGTCGCTGGCCGTAACGGAAGGTGAGCGCGTGCACGTCGAAGCCGCGGCCGAGGGCAATGGCGGCGGCTGTGGTCGAGTCCATCCCGCCGCTCAGAAGGACAACAGCCTTTGGTCCGCTCATTAGGAAAGGATAGCCCGGCGATCCGGCCGGAGCACATGCCGTAAGGCGGTCTCCAGGCCGGGATGCGCGAAACGATGGCCGGATTCCAGCAAACGCTCAGGCAGCACCCGTGCGCTGGCAAGCAGGGTGGAGTCGGCCATCTCTCCCAACACCAGGCGGAGTGCGGCGGAGGGCACAGGAAAAGGGGTCGGGCGGGAAAGTACCCGGCCGAGGGTTCGGGTGAAGTCTCGATTCCGGACCGGCTCGGGCGCGGTGACGTTCACCGGCCCCGACAGGGCCTCATTCAGCAGCAGCTGCACAAGAGCGCCCACCACATCATCGATCGAGATCCAGCTCATCCACTGTGATCCCCCTCCCAGCCGCCCGCCGAGGCCCAGCCGGAACGGCAGCAGCATCTTCCCCAATGCGCCGCCGGCTGGACTGAGCACGACGCCGAACCTCGGGTGCACGACTCGGATTCCGGCGATGCGGGCCGGGGCCGCGGCGTTTTCCCACTCCTGTCCGACGGCGGCAAGGAAATCCTCCCCTGGTCCCGGTGCGCTCCTCTCGGTGAGGATCTCGTCGCCTCGATTGCCGTAGATGCCAATGGCGGACGCGGAGACCAACACCTGGGGGCGCCGGCGAGTGCGGGCGAGGGCCTCGCTCAGGAGGCGGGTCCCTTGAACCCGGCTGGCACGGATCCGCGCCTTGCGGGCCGTGGTCCAGCGCACGCCAACGTTCTCACCGGCGAGGTGCACGACGGCGTCGAGTCCCTCCAGAGCGTTGGGGTCGAGGTGGCCAGTGGCCGGATCCCAGCTGATCTCGCCCGGGCCGGCCGCCCGCCGAACCAACCGGATGACCCGATGCTTGTCTGTTTCCAGCCGCCGGGTGAGCGCCGAGCCGATCAGGCCACCGGCGCCAGTCACCGCTACATGGAGTCCAGCGTTAGTTGCGGAGGAACTTGCCATTGCGCTCGGCCGGGGTGACAGGACAAAGCAAAAGCAATCACGAAAACACGAAAGGCGACCTCACTGAGTAACATCCCGCACTAGGGAACAATTCACAAATATTGTTGCTTTTCTCTCGGTTGTTGTAGTTGTTGTGGTTGCTGTTTTCGTGTTTTCGTCCTTTCGGGTTTTCGTGTTATTCAGAATCGACCTGCAACGCATGCCTGAAACCCCCAAGGCCATGCCGAACCGTTTCGCTTTCGCGCTGGTGAGCCTCGCACTCGCGGCTGCCCCCCTCGCCTGCGCGTCCTCCCAGCAGCAGGAAGCGGGCTGCGTGGTGCTGCGGATCGCGGATGGCGACACCTTCACCTGCCGGGATGGGCGGAAGGTGCGGTTGATCGGGATCGACAGTCCCGAGGAACAGCAGCGTCCCTACGGCGCCAAGGCGCGGCAGGCGCTACTCCGCCTGCTGCCGGTGGGCGCCGGAGCCAGGCTGGAGCACGACATCGATACGAGGGACCGCTACGGCCGCGTGCTGGCCTACGCGTGGGCCGGCTCCACCCTCGTAAACGAGGCGATGGTGCGTGGCGGGTGGGCCGTGCTGTATACCGTCCCTCCGAACGTGAAGTATGCCGATCGCTTCGGTCGGGCGCAAAACGAGGCCCGTGCGCGGGGCACGGGCCTCTGGTCAGACGGAGGATTCGAGTGCCTGCCGACCGACTTCCGCAGGCGAAGGTGTCTCAGCTCACCGTGATCGTTTTTATCATGCCGTGGGCGAGATGTGGTTTTCCGTCTTTTGTGTCAGGCACGAAGCAGAGCAGGCCGTACTCTCCCGGCGTGAGGTCTGCCGTGAAGGTGGCACTGACGCCTTTATCCAGGGCTACAACCCCACCAATCGGCTCGGCGGGCGGTGGGCCCTTCATGCCACCTGCGTCCCAGGCGACGAAGTCGGCCACCGACTTCCCAGGGGCCAGCTTCAGCAGGGCCAGCTCGTGAGGTTGGGGCCCGGCGTTCTCGACCAGGATGGTCCGCTTGCCGGAGGTGAGGGGCTGAGATATCTGGAAGTCGTAATCGACCAGCTTGATGGTGGCGTCCGGAGCCGGCAGATCGGCGGCGGTAGCGGCGGGCGCGGGAGTCACCTCGAACGGCAGCACCATCCCCTTGGAAGCGTGGATCACCCTGTCGGGGCTGGGAATGAAGCACAGATAGGCGTAGAGACCGGGGCTGAGGACCGAGGTGGTTTGGGTCTCCTTCCCCGGTGCGACCGCGTTGGGGCCGCCGACAAACTTGACCCAGGAGGGCGGCGGACCCGGGTTCTTCAGCGCTTTGGCGATGTCGTCCATGGTCTTCCCGTCTTCAATCCTGATCATCTGCGCGTGATGCAGTTCCTTCCCGTTGTTCACCAGGCGCATGGTGACGGCTCCGGCTGGAACCTTGCCGGGCGCATCGAAGGAAAAATCGTTTGCCGTGACCGTGACGATCGTGGGGGCGCCACTCGGGGCGTCAGCCTTGCAGCCGGCGACACTGCCCATGGCAGCGAGCACGACGCCCGACAAGGCGCGTAGCGAAAACATGCGAGCTCCTGTGAGAGGTGGACGAAAGGCGCGCCAAGAATGGGGCTTCGGCGCGAAATCCGCCAGCCCCCCCCAGAAACCGGGTTGCCAGCCTCGTCGCCCGGGGTATGTTCTCGCCAACCGTCAGCCAACTGGAGCCTGGAATGGCCCGTATTGTCACTGGCCTGCTCGCCATCAGCGCCGCGTTCGCTGGGCCCTTGCCGGCGCAAGGAGCACCTGAACCGTCCGTTCCTGGTACTGCCTCGCCCTTCAGCCCGTTGCCGCTCCCGACGCCCACGACCTCTCGTACCGCCTCGGGGCGACCCGGGCGCGGCTACTGGCAACAGCGGGTGGACTATCGCATTGCGGCCACCCTCGACACCGCCACCCGCCAGGTCCGCGGCCAGGAGACGATCCACTATACCAACAACTCACCGGACGCCCTGCGCTATCTCTGGATGTTCGTGGAGCAGAACATCTGCAGTCCTGCCGGGGTCACGGAAAAGCTGGACCAGCCGCCGCTGGTATTCCTGGGGTCCACCTTCGACTTCTCCTGCAGGGGTTTTGATGGGGGATTGACGCTGGAGCGGGTGAGCATCGCCGGCCGGACGCTGCGTCCCACGATCTACGGGACCACGATGCGGATCGATCTGCCCAGAGCCTTGCCTTCCGGTGGGGCGCTGGACGTCGACCTGGCCTGGCACTTTACCGTGCCCGATTACGGCGCCGGCCGCATGGGCCGCGACGGGTCACTCTACCAGGTGGCACAGTGGTATCCCCGGCTGGCGGTGTACGACGATGTTCGAGGCTGGAATCACGATCCGTATATCGGGGCCGGGGAGTTCTATCTGGAGTACGGCAGCTTCGACGTGAGTCTCACGCTGCCGGCGAGCTACATCGTGGCCGCAACCGGAACCCTGCGGAACCCACAGCTGGTGCTCACCCCGGCTCAGCGGGCCCGGTTGGCGCGCGCGGCCGGATCGGCGGAACCGGTGGCCGTCATCACCGCCTCTGAGGCGGGTCACGCCGACCGTACCCGCCCCGCATCCAGCGGGCAGCTCACCTGGCGGTTCACGGCCGACAGCGTGCGGGACTTCGCCTTTGCCGCCGGTCCCGAGCTGCGCTGGGACGCGAGTGGGTACCGGGGAATCCTGGTCCACACCCTGTACCGCCCGTCCGCCCCGGAGTGGGAGGAAGCCAACCGGATGGTGCGGGAGGCGCTCCAGTACTTCAGCGAGCAGTGGTACCCCTATCCCTACCCGCACATCAGCAGCGTCGAGGGCCCGATCGAAGGGATGGAGTACCCGATGCTCACCTTCGACCCCCGCGCCCCCAGCCGTGAGGAGCGCCAGTGGGTGCTTGCCCATGAGCTTGGCCACCAGTGGATGCCGATGATCGTCGGATCGAACGAGCGGCTCTATCCCTGGATGGACGAAGGGTTCAACACCTTCATCGACCTGGCCGGCACGGCCCGCTATTTCAGTGGCACACCCTATGGCGATTCGATCGAGGTACACCCGCTTCACCTCTATCCCGATCACGCGATCCCCGGCCAGGAGCAGCCGCTCATTGCCCGGCCGGTCGAAGTGAAGGATCTCTTCTGGACCGGATACCAGAAGCCGGCGCTGATGATGCAAACGTTACGCTACGAAGTACTGGGGAAAGAACGGTTCGATCATGCCTTCCGGGAGTATCTGAAGGCCTGGGCCTACAAGCATCCGACCCCGGCCGACTTCTTCCGCCTGATGCGTGACGTGTCGGGGATGGACCTCGATTGGTTCTGGCGCGACTGGGTATTCAGCACCGCCCGGCTGGATCAGGCGGTGGACTCGGTCGGCATGGCCCGAGGCGGGGAGAAGATCTTCCTGGCCAATCGGGGGACGATGACGTTGCCGCTGGAGATGGACGTCAGCTACGCGGATGGCTCAACCGAGCGGATTCGGTTACCGGTCGAGATGTGGAACCAGGGGCCCCGGTTTGCCTACCGGGTGCGGGGAGGCAAACCAGTTCGACGCGTGCTGGTGGATCCCCGAGGCGTGCTACCGGATATCGATCGCAGCAACAACGCCCGGTCGCGCTAGCTCCGGGCGCGTGCGGCCGCGCGGCCATCAGGGCCGGCGCGCTGGACCATGAGCAGATCCGCGATGTTGTCCGACGTGAGCAGGCCCACGAGGGTACCGGCCGGATCTACCACCGGCAGCGCCGGAAGCCGGCTGGACCGCAGGCGCTCGAGTGCATCCCGGAAGGCGAGGGTCGGTTGGACTACCGGCACGCCAGGGGTCATCGCCTCGGACACCCGCGATCCCGGCCCGCCCTTGGAGAGCCCCCGAATCAGGTCATCGCGGGTGAGAATCCCTTCGATCCGGCCGTTGTTGTCCACCACCGGAAACTCTCGCTGCTCCCCGCTGAGGAGCAGGTCCACCGCCTCAGCCAGCGTGGCATATACCGGAATGGTGCGGAAGTTGGTCACCATCATCTGTGACACCTGCAATCCATCGCCCGCGTCCCGGGTCTCCACCGCCTCGGCTTCCGCGGTGGCGCCGAGGAATACGAAGAAGGCGATCAGGACCAGGAACGGTTGCTGGGCCGTAATGCCGTAGAGTCCACCTACAACGGCAAGGCCTTGTCCCAGGGTCGCGGCAACCCGGGTGCCCCGTACCAGTCCCAACCGGCTTGCGAGCAGGGCGCGCAGTATCCTGCCCCCATCCATCGGAAACGCGGGAATCATGTTGAACAGCAGTAGCCAGACGTTGGTTACCAGCAGCTGATTCAGGAAAGGGGCCAGCGGGTTGAGCTGATCCACCTCGGCGTTCCCGCCGGTGAGCCGGAGCAGGAGATAGAAGATCAGGGCAAGCCCGACGGTCACCGCGGGCCCGGCCAGCGCGATCAGGAGCTCTTGCCTGGGCTCATCCGGGATGCGCTCGAGGCGGGCGACGCCGCCGATGGGCAAGAGGATGACGTCGGGCGTGCGCACGCCGAAGCGGCGTGCCATGAGGATGTGCCCGAATTCATGGAGGAGAATGCACGCAAAGAGGGCGAGCAGCAGCAGGGCGGCCGTGACCCCGCCGGCTGGTCCACCCGCTCTGTACCCCAACAGCGCCCACCAGCCCAGGAACAGCACGAACGTCAGGTGCACCTTGATCTCGGTGCCCGCTATCCGTCCGATAGTATAAACCCACTTCATTACACCACCGCCTCTCACGCGTTCAAAGTCCCCACCGCCGTAACATATACCGGGGGAGGGAAGGCGGGAGGCGGCCGGCGGCTACACCATCACTCGCAGCCCGAACTCGGGGCGAGCCCGCAGCTCGCGCACCGGCCGGTCGAGGCTCGGGGCTGGGTTGGCCGGGCGTGCTATCGCGTGAATCTCACCCGGTAGTGGATGAAGCTCGGCCCACTGCGCCAGGGCGCTCCGGAAGATGACCTGCGCATCGATGGACCCGAGGTTGAAGGTGCGGACGTAGTGCATGATGGCCTCGTCCGGCGTGACCTCGTCGGCTAGGGTATGCACCGCCTCCAGCGCCATGCGAACGTGGGTCGTTGCCACGGCCTCGTCGGACATCGAGGCGGCGAGACGGCACTCCAGATTGGTCTCTTCGATGTGCTGCACCCGCCGGCGGAGCGCATCCAGCAGCTGATCCGGCCGGAGCCCGGTCCATCCCACGGCCCGGGTCTCGTTCCTGGGGGTGCTTTCGATCAGACCGGAAAGAGAGATCAAGGCCCGGGCTCGTACGGTTCCTTCCAGCCCGACCGGCACGCCGACCTCATGGAAGTACCGCTGAAGGGCCTCATCCACCGAGAGCCGGGACCTGAGCCGCCTCACGAACTCCGCTGCCTGTGCTTGATATGTCTCGGCGAGTGCCTCTGAGGCCCGGGCAAAGACGAGCTGCAGACGCAGCTTGGTGGATGCGCAAAACCGCCGGCTGCCGATCAGACTGGGTCCAGACATTAGTACCTCACCGAATTGCGGACGAGCGGTGCGACCAGGGTTTCGTATCACCCTGTACGCATAGGGCTGCAGCGATCGGAAATGCGAACTTTGTGCCCATTGCGGGGGACTAAAGCGGCGGCGGGCCGGGGAGTGCAAAAAATGTGAACTACTCAACGCGCAACGGGTTAGGAACCGACGTTGCGGGCGCGGGAGGTCCGCCGTTTTAAGCGCTGTAGCGCAGGTGCCACTCCCGGTGGGGCCCCCTACCACATTACAATGCGTTTCCTCTCGAACCTCCTGGAGCCGCTCCATCACCACTATCGTCGCCCCTCCGGCCTGGACCAGCAAAGACGCCGAGAAGCTGTACAATATGACCGGCTGGGGCCTGGGCTATTTTCGGGTCAATGCCGAGGGGCATGTGACCGTACACCCCGATGCCAACCGGAAGCGCGGCCTCGATCTCTACCGCCTGGCCATGGACCTGAACGCCCAGGGTGTCGGGCTCCCCCTCCTGCTTCGTTTCTCCGACATCCTGCAATCCAGGATTCAGGCGCTCGCGACCGAGTTCGGCAACGCTATCAAGGAGTTCGGGTACGAGGGCAGCTACACCACCGTGTATCCGATCAAGGTGAACCAGCAGCGGCACGTGATCCAGGAGATCGTGGAGTTCGGGGCTCCCTACGGGGTGGGACTCGAGGTCGGGAGCAAGCCCGAGCTCCAGGCGGTGCTCGGCCTGAGCGAAGCCAGCAATCATCTGATCGTCTGCAACGGCTACAAGGACGAAGAGTTCATGCGCCTGGCCCTCATGGGCCAGAAGCTGGGGCACAAGGTGATGATCGTGCTGGAGCAGCTCACCGAGCTGGAGGTGTTGCTCAAGGTGGCGGATGAGATGGGTGTCAGTCCGACGGCCGGGGTGCGGATCAAGCTCGCCACCGAAGGCTCGGGCCGGTGGGCCAAGAGCGGCGGCGAACGATCGAAGTTCGGGCTCGGCGCCGTCGAGCTGATGAAGCTCCTCGACCGGCTCGATCGCCTCGACCGGAAGGACATGCTCCAGCTGGTCCACTTCCATCTGGGCAGCCAGATCACCGATATCCGGCACGTGAAGGCCGCGCTGGAGGAGATTGGGCGCTACTATGTCGAGCTCCGCAACATGGGGTTCGATCTCACCCACGTGGATGTGGGGGGAGGGCTGGGGGTGGACTACGAAGGCTCCCGCTCGACCCGGCCTGCCAGCGTCAACTACTCGATGCGGGAGTACGCCAGCGACATCGTCTATACTCTGGGCTCCGTCTGCCGGAACGAAGGCTTGCCGATGCCGCATATCATCTCGGAATCGGGGCGGGCGCTGACCGCGCATCACGCCTTGTTGCTCATTAACGTGATCGACGTGGAGTCGCAGGTCGAGCCGGCGCCCCCGCCACTACGGGAAGAGCCGCACCAGCTGCTGGTCGAGATGTCGGAGAACCTGGAGGGGCTCACCCAGGACCGGATCGAAGAGGTCTTTCACGACGCGGTCTTTGCCAAGGAACGTGCCCAGGAGTATTTCGCCAGCGGCGTCTTCTCGCTCCGCGACAAGGCCGACGCCGATCAGCTCTACCTGGTGACCCTCAACGCGCTGGCGCAGGCCATCAAGGAAGACAAGTCGTCGTTCCCCGAGATCGTGAGTCATATCGAGGCGCAGCTGGTAGACCGCTACTTCTGCAACTTCTCGGTCTTTCAGTCGCTCCCGGATCATTGGGCCATCGATCAGCTCTTTCCCATCATGCCGATCCATCGCCTCAACGAGGCCCCGAGCCGGCGGGGCACGCTGCAGGACGTCACCTGCGATTCGGACGGGGTGATCGACCGCTTCACCGGAGGCCGGAAGGGCAAACCGTCACTCGAGCTTCATCCCCTGGTGGGAGAGGAGCCCTACATCCTCGGTATCTTCCTTACCGGCGCCTACCAGGAGATCCTGGGTGACTTGCACAACCTGTTCGGGGACACCAATGCGGTGCACGTCCGGCTGACAGAGCAGGGCTACGAGATCACCGATCTGGTCCACGGCGATACCGTGACGGAGGTGCTCAACTACGTCCAGTTCCACGCCAGCGATCTCCTGGCCGCATTCCGCCGCAAGGTCAGCAACGCCAAGGACCTCAGCCGGCAGGACGCCAACAGCTTCATCGCCGATTACGTGGCTGGTCTGGAGGGGTATACGTACCTGGAAGGAGATGTGCCGGCGGAGACGACGGGGTAGGCGGGGGGCAGGCTGTCACCCTGAGGGTGCGTCAGCGCCCGAGGGGGCCGAAGCTCACCTCTTGCTCACCCTCTCCCGCTCCACTTTCCTCCGATCGCCCCGCCTCTCCAGCGGGACGAAATCCCGCTGCTCCGACCCGATATACACCTGCCGGGGCCGAGCGATCTTCTGATCCTTGTCGAGCAGCATCTCCTCCCACTGGGCCAGCCACCCCGGAGTGCGCCCGATGGCAAACAGGACCGTGAAGTAGTCGGTCGGGTATCCCATCGCCTGATAGATCAGCCCGGAATAGAAGTCGACGTTGGGGTACAGCTTCCGCTTGATGAAGTACTCGTCTTCCAGGGCGAGCCGCTCCAGCTCGAGCGCGATCTCCAGCTTGGGGTTGAGGCCGGTCTGCTCGAAGACGTCGTACGCCACCTTCTTGATCAGCTTGGCGCGAGGGTCGTACGACTTGTAGACCCGGTGCCCGAACCCCATCAACCGCCCGGATCCCGTTTTCACCTTCTCGACAAAGGCGGGGATATGCTGCTTGTCTCCGATCTCGTCGAGCATCTGGAGCACGGCTTCGTTGGCCCCCCCGTGCAATGGGCCGTAGAGGGCGGCAATGCCGGCGCTGACCGCGGAGAAGGGGTCCACGTGCGACGACCCGACCGCCCGTACCGCGCTGGTGGAGCAGTTCTGCTCGTGATCGGCGTGCAGGATGAGCAGGATCTCGAGGGCGCGCTGCAGCACCTTGTTCGGCTGGTGCTGCCCGCCGATACTGAACGTCATGTTGACGAAGTTGCCGATGTAGTCCAGATCGTTCCGGGGGAACTCGTACGGCAGTCCACGGGAGTGCCGGAACGCGAATGCCGCGATGGTGGGCAGCTTGGCCAGCAGGCGAACCCGTTGGAGATAGCGGTTGGCGGGGTCGTGGATGTTCTTCGCGTCCGGGTAGAAGGTCGAGAGGGCCCCCACCGCGCCGAGCAGCATTCCCATCGGGTGAGCATCGTAGCGGAACCCCTCCAGGAATTTGGTGATATTGGTATGCACGTAGGTGTGGGACTTGATCTCTTCCTCCCACTTGGTCAGCTGCTGCCGGTTCGGCAGCTCGCCCTCGCAGAGGAGGTAGGCCACCTCGAGAAACGAGGCCTTCTCGGCCAGTTGCTCGATGGGATAGCCGCGGTAGCGCAGGATTCCCTTGTCGCCGTCGATGAAGGTGATGGCGCTTCGGCACGCGGCGGTATTCATGAACGCCGGGTCGTAAGTCATCATGCCGAAATCGTCATCGGCAACCTTGATCTGCCGCAGATCGTTGGCGCGGATGGTGCCTTCGGTGATCGGCAGCTCGTACGTTTTTCCGGTCCGGTTGTCGGTGACGGTAATGCTGTCCTTGGGCAAGCGCTGAGTCCTCGACGAGAATGGAAGTCCTGAGCCTCGACTCCAGCCCGCAACATAGAGGGGAAACAGTGACCACGAAACCCCAGAAGTCATTCCTCTGCCTGCTCGCCTTGGCCGGTGCTGCTCCGCTGGGCGCCCAGTCCGGCGTCGATACCTCGGGCGCCGGCGTGCTGATCGAGCAGGCGCTGAACCGCTCGGAGGTGATGCAGAACCTCCAGCATCTCGGCGACGTCATCGGGCCGCGGCTGTCCGGGTCCCCTGCCATGCGACGGGCGAATGAGTGGACCGCCGAGCGGTTCAGGGCTTACGGTCTCAGCGCGAAACTGGAGCCCTACGTCTTCGGCGTGCCGTGGGAGCGAGGATCGGCCTCGCTGCGCCTGGTAGCGCCATTCTCCCGCGCTATCAGCGCTCAGAGCTGGGGGTGGACCGAGGGAAGCGGCGGCAAGACATTTGCGGGTCCAGTGGTCCTCGCCGATCTCACCACGCCGGAAAGCCTGGCGGTGTACCGGGACAAGGTGAAGGGCGCCTGGGTGGTTCCCCGGGCACCGTACCCGGTCTGGAACCCCGACGGGCCGGAGATGACGTCGGAAGACTCGATCCGGTTGCAGGATCAGCTTCGGCTGCGCTCGCTGGCCACCGCCGACACGTCCGCGGCCGCGGTCGCCGCGCGGCGGCAATTCACCGTGGATCTGC
>CAZASU010000010.1:0-43309 GCA_964487785.1 uncultured Gemmatimonadaceae bacterium
GGCGGTCGAGTTCATCAAGGCCAACATCCGGCTCGAAGGCGTCACCAAGGCGTCGACCGAGGACAGCACGCGGGTGGTCGAGATCTGTACCCAGTACGCCCAGAAGGGAATGTTCAACATCTTCCTCGGCGTCTTCTTCTCCACCCTCGCCTTTGCCTTCATCGAGCCGTTCTTCTTCATCGGCTACCTGATCTCGATCGCGATGTTCGGCTTGTTCCAGGCCATCTTCATGGCCAATGCCGGCGGCGCCTGGGACAACGCGAAGAAGATCGTGGAGACCGAGCTCAAGATGAAAGGCACGCCGCTCCACGATGCCTCGATCGTGGGCGACACCGTTGGCGATCCCTTCAAGGACACCTCGTCGGTGGCGATGAATCCGGTGATCAAATTCACCACGCTCTTCGGCCTGCTGGCGGTGGAGCTCGGCGTGTTCCTCACGGCCGGCGGCTCCGGCACGCTGACGCGGGCGCTGGCGGTAGTGTTCTTCCTCGTTTCGCTCGTCTTCGTCCACCGCTCCTTCTACGGCATGAGGATCGAGTCGGGCCGGGCGGCGGCGGTGAAGGCGTAAGGCGTCTGCATGGCCACTCGTGGCGCCGTTGCCTCCTCCAGGGCGGTCCTTCCGGGGCTGAGCCGTGACCAGCTGCTCGAGCTCTATTACTACATGCGGCTCACCCGCTCTTTGGAGGAGCGGCTGGTCAACCTGTATCGCCAGACCAAAGTGGTTGGCGGACTGTTCCGCTCGCTTGGCCAGGAGGCCGACGCGGTGGGCTCGGCGTACGCGCTGGACCGGTCCAAGGGAGACGTCCTCTCTCCGCTGATCCGCAATCTCGGCTCCATGCTGGTGCAGGGCGCCACACCGCTCGAGATCCTGCGGCAATACATGGCCAAGGGAGACTCGCCCACCCGCGGGCGCGAGCTCAACATTCACTTCGGCGATACGGTCCGGGGTTTCATCGGCCAGATCTCGCATCTGGGCGACATGGTTCCGGTGATGGCCGGGGTAACGCTCTCGTTCAAGCTCCGGGGTCAGGAGCGGGTCGGCCTGGTGTACGTCGGGGATGGGGCCACCTCCACGGGCGCGTTTCACGAAGGGATCAACTTCGCCGCGGTGCAGCGCTGCCCCCTGGTGGTGATCGTGGAGAACAACGGGTACGCGTACTCCACCCCCACCAGCAAGCAGACGGCGTGCACCAGCTTCATGGACAAGGCGATCGGCTACGGTGTACCCGGCGTGCGGGCCGACGGGAACGATGTGGTGGCGACCTACCAGGTCACCAAGGAAGCGGTGGACCGGGCCCGCCGGGGCGAAGGCGTCACCCTCATCGAGCTGATGACCTACCGCCGCAAGGGCCACGCAGAGCACGACAACCAGTCCTACGTCCCGTCCGGCGAGATGGAACGCTGGGCCCGGGAGAACGATCCCCTGGACCGGTTCATCAAGGCGCTCACCGGACCTGAAGCCGTGCCGGCCGCCGAGCTGGAGCGGATCGACACCCGGGTTGTGGCCGAGATCGATCGCGCGACGGACGAGGCGGAAGCCTCACCCGCGCCGGAGCCCCGGGACGGCTTGCTCGGCGTCTATGCCGATCCGGCCGCGGCACCCGTGCTCTGGTATCGGGAGGGCGTTCGCTCCGCGGTCGAGACCCATGAGCGGCCCGCCAGTTGGGGGACGCACGATGGCTGAGAGCACGTACCTCGAGGCGATCCGGCAAGGACTGTTCGAGGAGATGGAGCGGGACCCTAATGTCATCTGCCTGGGCGAAGACATCGGTGCCTACGGCGGCGCGTTCAAGGTGACCGAAGGTCTGCAGACCCGCTTCGGCGATCAGCGGGTCATCGACACGCCCCTGTCCGAAGCCGCGATCGTGGGCGCCGCGGCCGGCGCCGCCCACATGGGCATGCGGCCGGTGTGTGAGATGCAGTTCATCGATTTCATCTCCTGCGCCTACGACATGCTCACCAACTACGTGGCCACGGCCCGCTATCGCGCCTTTCTGCCCTGTCCCATGGTCGTGCGCGGACCGAGCGGGGGGTACGTCCGGGGCGGTCCGTTTCACTCCCAGAACCCCGAGGCCGCGTTCCTCCACACCCCGGGCCTCAAGATCGTCTACCCCGCCACCGCCAGTGACGCCAAAGGACTGATCAAATCCGCAATCCGGGACGAGGACTGCGTACTCTTCTTCGAGCACAAGTATCTCTACCGCCGGATCAAGGAAGAGCTGCCGCAGGGCGACCACCTGGTGCCGATCGGCAAGGCCCGCCTGGCCCGGGAAGGGCGGGACCTCTCGATCATCACCTACGCCGCAACGGTGTGGAAGGCGCTGGAAGCCGCGGAACAACTGGAGCGTGAGGATGGGTTGTCGGTCGAGGTGCTGGATCTCCGCTCGCTCCTGCCGATGGACGACGAGGCCATCGCCGCCACGGTCAGGAAGACCAATCGAGTGCTGATCGTGCACGAGGATACCGTGACCGGCGGGGTGGCGGGCGAGATCGCCGCTCGCATCAACGACCTGGCCTTCGAATGGCTCGACGCGCCGATCAAGCGGGTCGCGGCCCACGACGTGCCCCTGCCGTACGCGCCGCAGCTGGAGGACTTCATGTTGCCGCAAACGGCGGATATCGTGAGGGCGGCGAGGTGGCTGGCGGCGTACTAGGCGGGGCAGTGGGGCAGATGGGCAGCGGGGCAGTTAGGTTGGTTGTAGATCGTCATTGGAGATTTGTATGGCCAAGATAGACATCATCATGCCCCAGATGGGCGAGTCGATCGCCGAAGGCACGCTCTCTCGCTGGATGAAGAAGGTGGGCGACCCCATCAAGCGGGACGAGCCCATTTTCGAGATCTCGACCGACAAGGTGGACGCGGAGATTCCGGCCCCGGCTGCCGGCGTTCTGGCGGAGATCCTGGTGCAGGAAGGCCAGACCGTGGCGGTGCAGACGGTCGTCGCCCGGATCGAGACCGACGCGAGTGCCGCGGCCGAGAAGCCCTCACACCCGGAGGGTACCCGTCCGGCCGCGCCGGCGCCCTCGGTGCCGCCCAAGGGCGCGTCTCGCCCCAGCACAACGCCCGCCCCCCCGAGATCGGTGCCCGCCGCCGCCGCCGCCGCCGCCTCGGGTGCGGCTGACACCCGGGCCGTGAGCGATGCCACCGGTGGGAATGGTGCGCCCGAGTCAATCGAGGAGCGGCTCCAGCGGAAGTCGACCCCGCTGGTCCGCAAGATGGCGGCGGAGCACCAGGTCGACATCAGCGTCATTGCGGGCACCGGGCTCTTGGGCCGGGTCACCAAGAACGACATCCTGGGCTACATCGAAAGCGGGGCAGCGGGGCCGGGAGGCAGCGGGGCCGTAGCAGCATCGACGGGGCCTTCTACTGCCCAGCCGCCCCGCAGCCCCGCTGCCCCGCTAGTAGATCCCTGGCCCGGTGACCGGGTCGAGCCCTGGTCGCGGATCAGGAAGCTGACCGCCGACCACATGGTCATGTCGCGCCGGGTCTCGCCCCACGTCAACACCATCTTCGAGATCGATTACACGCGCGTGGCGCAGGTCCGGGGCCGGAACAAGAAAGAGTTTGCCGATCGGGGGGTGAACCTCACCTACCTGGCGTTCATCACCAAGGTCGTGGCCGACAACCTGCGGAAGCACCCGGTGCTCAACGCCGCGGTGTCGGGGGAGAGCACCCTCTTCCGGCGCGACATCAACATCGGCATCGCCGTTGCGCTCGACTGGGGGCTCATTGTTCCGGTGATCAAGCAGGCCGACGAGCTCTCCTTACTGGGGATCGCCCGGGCCATCAACGACCTCGGCGAGCGGGCCCGGACCAAGAAGCTGAGCCCGGACGAGGTGCAGAAGGGGACCTTCACGATCACCAACCCCGGCGGGTTCGGCTCGGTGATCGGCACACCCATCATCAACCAGCCTCAGGCCGCGATCCTGTGCGTCGGGAGCATCGAGAAACAGCCGGCGGTGGTCACCATTGACCACGCCGACATGATCGCGATCCGCACGAAGGGAATGCTCTCGCTCGCCTTCGATCACCGGATCGTGGATGGCGCCGACGCCGACCGGTTCATGGCCGACGTGAAGGCGGGGCTCCAGGAGTTCACGGAAGCGGGCGCCTGACATGCCCAGACGAATCCTCGCCGCCGACGGCGAGCAATGGGAAGTGGCCGTGAGTGGACGGGTCACCCAGTACGTGAAGGACGAGTTCGGCCTCATTTTCACTCGCGGCGTCGGGCCTGATCGCGAGCAGCGGGTGGCCCGCTATTCTCCGCTCGGCGCCAAGAGCCGGGAGCTCTCGCTCAGCCAGCTGAGCGATCAGGAGCTGCGTGACCTGCTGGCTCACTCTCAACCATCCTGGACCGCTCCCGAGACGGGGTATCGCCGCTGAGCCTCATGGACCAGGCCATCGAGCCCGGGAAACCCATCGACCTGCACGTGCATTCGACCGCCTCGGATGGGGGTCTCGCTCCCGAGGCCGTGGTGAAGCGGGCATACGGTGCCGGTCTCGGGGCCATCGCGCTCACCGACCACGACACCCTGGGCGGCATACCCGAAGCGCTCGCCGCCGGCGAGCGCTTCGGCGTTCGGGTGATCGGCGGGTGTGAGTTCTCGGCTGCGGCGCCCTGGGGCGAGATGCACGTGCTGGGGTACTTTCTACCCTCCGATTCGGCCGCACTGGACGCGTTCCTCGAGCGCTGCCGCGCGGACCGGGTGCGCCGGGCACGGGCGATGGTGGAGCAGCTTCAGCGGCTCGGCGTGGAGATCTCGTTCGAGCACGTGCTGCATGAATCCGCCGCCGGCGCCGTCGGACGGCCGCATGTCGCCCGGGCCATCGTCCGGCACGGCGGCGCCGTCGACCTGAACGACGCGTTCGATCGCTTCCTGGGTCGGGGCCGCCCGGCCTTCGTGGAGAAGACGCTGCCCGCGTTCCGAGCTATTGCGGAGCTGGTCCACCAGGCCGGCGGGCTCATGTCAGTGGCACACGTGAAGGAACGGGGTACCCGGGTCTTTATCGAGCGGCTCAAGGGCGAGGGCCTGGACGCCGTGGAAACGCGTCACCCCAGTCACGATCCCGATCTCCGCGCCCGGCTCACCGATATCGCGCTCAAGCTGGGCCTGCTTCGGACCGGGGGCAGCGATTGGCACGGTGACCCGGAGCCGGGAGTGACCCACGGCACCATCGGGTCGCAGGCAGTCCCCGGAGAGTGGCTCGACCGTCTGGACGAGTTCCGGGCCCGCTCCCTGACTCGGGCGGTGTCATGAGTCTTCTCCAGCCAGGCAGCGTGGCCCCGGACTTCACCGCCGCCGCATCGGACGGGCGGACTTACCATCTTCGACGGCTACTCGACGAGTCCCGGGTGCTGCTGGTGTTTTATCCCGGCAACAACACACCCGGCTGAAACCGCCAACTCTCCGCCGTGCGCGATGAGATTCAGACCTACACCGACCACAACGTCCGGCCCTTCGGCGTGAACCCCGCCTTGGCCGAGCGACATAAGGCATATGCCGAGAACCTGGGGCTGCCGTTTCCGTTGCTGTCCGACCCTGACCGGGCGATCAGCGCCGCCTACGGCTCGCTCAAGCCGATCGTGCCCGGGATCGCGCGTTCTGTCTGTCTGATCGACCGCGACGGTACCGTGCTCTACGCTCAGGCCGGTGCTCCCGGCGCCGCCATCATCCTCGAAAGCCTGGGATCTGAATGACCGTCCCCCGATTCGATTTTCGTGGCAAGGTTGTGCTGGTGACCGGCGTGGGCCGGGCCGGCCAGATCGGGAACGCCGTCGCGCTCGCGTTTGGCAGGGCCGGAGCCAAGATCGTTGCCTGCGATCGGAACGCGGTTGGTGTCGCCGAGCGGGTTCGCGAGTTTGCCGCCCAAGGTGTGGACGCCAGGCCCTGTGGCGGGGACCTGACTGAGCCGGACATCGCGGCCCTCGCGGTGGAGATCGCGCTCAAACATTTCGGCCGCCTGGATGTGGTGGTCAACGTGGCCGGGGGGCTGACCACCTTCGGTCCCATTGGCGATATCACGGTGCAGGCGCTGGACCGCGAGATCTCGATCAACCTCAAGACCGCGGTTCTCGTCTCCCAGGCCGCCATCGAGGCGCTGACCCGCACCCGGGGGTGCATCATCAACTTTTCCTCGATCGCCTACTTCAATCCGCAGAGCCCGATGGCGGTGTATTCGGCCGCCAAGGCCGCCGTCGCCGGCTTCACCCGCAGCCTGGCGCTTGAGCTGCAGGACCGCCAGGTCCGGGTCAACGCCGTGGCTCCGGCCATGGTGCGGACGGTAGATAACCTGGCGGCGGTGGGAGACGGCCGCGCCCAATACGTCGAGCTGCAAGAGATCACCGATGGGGTGATGTCCCTCGCCAGCTCGGATGCCACGACCACCGGCCAGATTCTCCCGATCTCTCCGGTCGCCGCTGGACGGCTCTGATGGAGCTCCGGGGCCGCGTGGCCCTGGTCACCGGCGCCGGGCGGCGGCTCGGCCGTGCGATGGCCCGAGCGCTAGCCGACAGGGGAATGGCGCTGGCCATCCACCACCATGCTTCCAGTGCTGGCGCCAACGAGTTGAGGGAGGAGATCGTCGCGGCCGGCGGACGAGCCGTCTGTTTCGGGGCCGACCTGAGCGATGCCCATGCCGCGCGGGCCCTGCCGGCGCGCGTTGTAGCCGAGTTCGGCCGGCTGGACGTGCTGATCAATTCCGCAGCCGTGATGCACCGGCTCGGCTTTGAGGAGACCACACCGGAGCAGTGGGATGCCGTTCACGACCTGAACCTTCGGGCGGTCTTCTTCTGCACTCAGGGCGCTGCCCCTGCGCTCCGCGCCGCTGGTGGGAAGGTGGTGAACCTGGCGGACCTTGCCGGCCTCGAACCCTGGCCGGGGTTTGCCGCCCATTCCGTCAGTAAGGCCGGTGTCGTCATGCTCACCAAGGTGCTGGCGCGGAGCCTTGCCCCCACAGTCACCGTCAACGCGATCGCGCCGGGGGCCGTCCTGGTGCCGGATGAGTACGACGCCGAAGAGCGGGACCGGCTCGCGCGTGCCACCCCGCTTCGCCGTCTCGGCAGCCCATCCGATGTCGTGTCCGCTCTACTTTACCTGCTGGAGGGCGGAGACTTCGTGACGGGAGAGGTTCTGGTGGTCGACGGTGGACGACTCATCCGATAGCGTTCGCTTCCGCGATGTCGTGATCGTCGGCGGAGGCTGCTACGGGAGCTTTTACGCCGGACAGCTGGAGCGGGCCCGCGCCCGCGGCAGGGCGGCCTACCGCAGACTGCTGATTGTGGACCGCAACCCGGCCTGTCGGTTCGCTCGCGAGCTGGGAGAAGACGACACCCGCCAACTCGTGACCTGCGATTGGGGTGCCTTCTTCGATGCCTACCTCGGCAGCGTCTCGCCCCCTCTGCCAGGCGCGCCTCCCGACGCCATCGTCCCATCTCCCCTCATGCCGCACCTCATGTATGAGTGGCTCGTCCGCCGCGCCCGTGATCGGTGGCCCGGCCGACTCATAGAAACCCGACCAGTCCCCGCTGGACCGGGCACGCCCTACGACGCGAGTGCCCCGGATGGCACCCGCTACGTCTCCTTTGCCGATTGGATCTGCCCCACCCACTGTATCGAGCCCGCCATATGTCCGGTCATCCGGGGTCCCCGTACCTGGGAGATGTCGGATGCCATGGAGGGCCTGGCCCGCAGGTTGGGCGAGGTCCATCCAACCGCCGGCCCGGTGCTCTTCCTCTGCGAGCACCGGGTG
Source organism: uncultured Gemmatimonadaceae bacterium (assembly GCA_964487785.1). Classification (GTDB taxonomy): domain Bacteria; phylum Gemmatimonadota; class Gemmatimonadetes; order Gemmatimonadales; family GWC2-71-9; genus CAVVWJ01. The sequence continues at coordinate 7,751 of CAZASU010000010.1, forward strand.
TTCGGGGTCGGGATGTTTGACGTGAGCGCCGTGCTGGCCGGCGATGCCATGGTCGAGAGTGCGGGCCGGCCGCGGTCACCAGTGAACGTGCTGGTCGGCACGGTCTCGAGCTGTCACGGGGCGGCGAGTCTGCTGCATTTGGGGTAAAGACGTTTGGCTACTGGCTATGGGCCATCGCCAAAGCCACTAGCCCCATCCCCCACCGGAACGTGCGGGAACCCCAAGACGTTCTATATTTTGAGAGCCCATACCTGGGGAAGGCATGATCCGTAGCGAAGAGTTGGATGTCATTATCGTGGGCGGGGGGCCTGCGGGGCTCTGCGCCGCCATGTATTCTGGCCGGGGTCTGCTGCGCTCGGTCCTCCTGGAGCGGGGGGTTCCGGGGGGCGAGCTGCTCAACACCGAGTGGATCGACGACTACCCGGGTTTCGAGCACGTTCTGGGACGCCAGCTGGCCGACCTGATGACGGGTCACGCCGTCAAGTTCGGCGCTGATATCCGGCAGGACACGGTTGAGGCGATCGTCCGGCGTGACGACGGGATCTTCGAGGTCGCCACGGCGACGGGAAAGGTCTACGAGGCGCCCACCGTCATCCTCACCGCCGGCGGCACCCCGACAAAGCTCGATGTCCCAGGCGAGCTGGAGTATGCCGGCCAAGGTGTGTCCTACTGTGCGGTCTGTGACGGCGCCTTCTTCAAGGGGGAGACCGTCGCGGTCATCGGCGGCGGCGACGCCGCGGTGGAAGAGGCGGACTATCTGACTCGCTATGCCGAGAAGGTGTATGTCATTCACCGCCGAGATCGGTTCCGCGCATCCAAGATTCTGCAGGAGCGTCTCTTTGCCAACCCCAAGATCGAGGTGATCTGGAATACGCGGGTGCGTGAGCTCAAAGGTGCACCACAGGGTCTGCGCGGGATCGAGCTGGTGGACACGGTGACCGGGGCAGAGCAGGTGCTCGACGCCACCGGCGCATTCGTCTTCATCGGGTTCCAGCCCAATACCGGCCTGGTGAAGCAGCATGCCGAACACGATCCGAGCGGGTACCTGATCACCAATGATCGCATGATGACCTCGATTCCCGGTCTCTTCGCGGCCGGGGACGTGCGGTCGCAGCTCACCCGGCAGATCACGACCGCCGTGGGCGATGCCACGACGGCGGCCATCGCCGTCGAGAAGTATCTGACCGATCGCAAGAGCCGGCTCGAATCGAAGGCGCAGGTCGGTGTCTGACCTGGAAGTCGTATCACTCCCCAACGGTCAGTTTGCGGAGAACTGTTACCTGGTCGCCGATCGCCGCACCCGGAAGGCGGTGATCATCGATCCCGGCGAGGAGCCCGCCATGTTTCTCGCCGAGCTGAATACCCGCGCCTGGTCGTTGGGAGCCATCTGGCTCACCCACGGTCATATCGATCATATCATCGGAGTGGGGATGGTGCACGCCGCCACCGGGGCGCCGATCTACCTCCATCCACTCGACCGTCCCATCTACGACGCCTTGCCTCAGTACGGCGGTTGGGTCGGGATGCAGCTGGAGAAGCCTCCGGCCTCCGGCCAAGAGCTACGCCCCGGCCAGGTTCTCAAGGTGGGGGGCTTCGAGTTTACCGTGCGGTTCACCCCCGGGCATTCACCCGGCAGTGTCAGCTTTGTGGGTGACGGCATGGTCTTCGGCGGCGATGTGCTCTTCAACGGATCGGTAGGCCGGACCGATCTGCCCGGCGGCGACGCGGCGGAGCTTATGGCAAGCATCCAGTCCCAGCTGCTCTCCTTGCCCGATTCGACGGTGGTTCACAGCGGGCATGGTCCCGACACGACCATCGGCGTCGAGCGGCTCACGAATCCTTTCCTGACCGGGGCCTACCGCATTGGGTGAGGCGGGTCAGCGGGACAGCGGGACAGCGGGGCAGTATTGCCCGCCCAGCATTCTCGATCTCCAGCCGCTGAGCGTTCCTCAGGCCGGAGCGCTCGACATATCCCGCTCGGAGCTGCCCGCTCGGCTCCGCCCGGCGGCCAGCCTCAGCATCCTCGACATCTCCGAGTTCTTCGGCGAGACTACCGGGGGCGTGCGGACGTACCTGCTGGAGAAGGTGCGCTACGTCCAGCGGAACCCCATGTTCCGCCAGGTGCTGGTGGTTCCTGGCGCGGAAGACCAGATCCTCGAGGGAGGCGGGGTACGCTGTTATCGGCTTCATGGTCCGCCGATTCCCACCCAGAAGCCGTATCGGTTCATGCTGGCCACGGAGTCCACCAGCCGGATCGTGGCCCACGAGCGTCCCGACCTGATCGAAGTGGGCAGTGCGTGGTGCGCGCCGTGGCTGATTCGCCTGGCTACCCGGCGGATCGACGTGCCCACCATATGGTTCTATCACAGCAACTTCCCCCGCATCATCGCGCCTCGGCCCCGGACTGCCGGGTGGGTGCGCCGCAGAGCCAGCGCGGCCGCATGGTGGTACGTCCGCCGTCTCGGCCGCCTGGTCCACACCACCATCGCACCATCCGAGACCGTTGTCAGGGAGCTCCAGGAGGCCGGCCTCGAGAACGTGGTCTGCGTTCCTCTCGGCGTGGACCTGGAGCGCTTCAACCCGAGCCGGCGTAGCTACGCCGCCGAGACCCGGCGACGCTTTGGCCTCCCGGCGGGTCGGCTCGCCATGTACGTCGGACGTATTGCGGGGGAGAAGGACCTGGACGTGCTGCTGGCAGCCTGGCCCCGAGTGGAGCGGCGCACCGGCACCCGGCTCGTGATTGTGGGCGACGGGCCGGCCCGGCTGTCGCTGCTGGAGGCCCCTGGAGGCGACCGCGCCATCTGGCTGCCTTTCCAGCGCGATCGGGATCAGCTTGCTGATCTGTATGCCGCCGTCGACCTGTCGGTGGCGCCCGGTCCGGCGGAGACGTTCGGGCTCGCCGCGGTCGAAGCGCTTGCCAGCGGCAACCCGGTGCTCTCGGTCGACCAGGGCGGTGTCGCCGAGACCGTGACCCGGTCCGGAGCCGGCATGCTGTACGCTTCGGGCGATGCCGATCACCTGGCTGAGGTGGCGGAGCGGCTTCTGGCTGCGGACCTTCCGAGTCTGGGAGCAGTGGCCCGCCGCTATGCCGAGTCGCACCACAGCTGGGACACGGTGTTCGATCGTCTTTTCTCGGTGTACCGCGGGGTCCTGGCCACATGAGTCCGCTGGCGGCTCATGCCATCTGTCTCGGCTTGGTGGTCCTGGATTTTCTCATTCGCGGCTGGCGGATTCAGTGGATCATGCAGGGACTGGGATCTCCCCTGCGACTGCGCGACGCGTTCGTGGTCAACGCTTTCGGTGACGCGGCGAATGCACTCACCCCGATGCGGCTCGGAGGAGAGCCCGCGCGAGTCGCCGGAATGTTGCACAGCGGAGTGCGCATGACCGCGGCCCTCGTTGCAATCACCCTGGAAGCGGTGATCTCGCGGCTCGCGCTCATCGGGGTTGCGGCGTGGCTGATCTGGCAGTACGCGCCGGCCTGGTGGGTGACGGCCGGACCAAGCCTCCGGGCCGGCGCCTCGCGCGCGTGGCCCTGGCTCGTGCTCGTCCTGATCGTTGGCGTCCTCCTCTGGCGCTACACCCAGCGTGCCGTTTCCCCAGCGAGCCGGCGTCTGCGCCGCCCGATGCGTCGGGTGCTGGTGTACCTGCGGCGGATGCCCCGGTGGCCGCTGGTGGCCAGCGTTCCTTTCAGCGTCATCCCGATTGCCACCCGCATCGCGATCCTTCCTGTGCTCGCCCTCACCCTGCCCAGCCCACCGCCGCTCGGCCCTGTCATTTTCGGGTCCTTTGCTCTCCTGTATAGCCAGATGGTGCTGCCGACCCCCTCGGGCGCCGGGGTCGTCGAGCTGGGCTTTCTAGGCGGCGCGGCGGGACAGCTGGGTGAGGGGCAGGGATGGATTCTCCTCGCCTGGCGCTTTTATACCAACGGGCTGGGACTGCTGTTGGGTGTGTGGCTTGCACTGAGCATTTATGGGTGGCCGGTGCTGCGGAAGGTGTTACGGGGGAAAGCGGTGCCGCTCACCGAGCAGCCGGACGCGTGACTGAGTCGGGTGGCGGAGCAATCGCCACCAGCATGACGGTTCGTTCCAGCGCCTGGGCCACGCCATGGGGCAGATCCGCCGGAGCCCACACCACCGTGCCGGGTCCGACTTCTCGGGTCTCCTCGCCCACCGTCATCCTCGCCTTTCCCGTCACGACCAGATAAAATTTGTCCGCCCCAGCGTGCACATGGACCTTTTGTGACTGTCCGGGCTCGAAACAGTTCAGGCCTACGAACAGCTGCTTACTCAGAAAAAGGTCGGCCTTGGTTGCCTTGTCTGGGCTAAACGTGACTCGGGACTCGATCGACATGAAGTAGTCGTGCATTGGTCTCCCATTCAGCTCCGCCTAGAGTTGGCCGAAAGCCTTCCTCATGCGTACCAAGCCTGCTGCCACGACCGACACCCGTATCGAGCGCGACCCACTGGGTGAGAAAGCCGTTCCCGCGTCGGCGCTGTACGGGATTCAGACGCTGCGTGCGGCCGAGAACTTCCCGATCTCCGGGCTACGTCCGCTTCCCGCGTTCGTCGACGCCGTGGTCTGGATCAAGCGCTCGGCGGCCCTGGTGCACCAGCAGACCGGCCGACTCGAGCCCCGCCTCGCCGACGCCATCGTGCAGGCGGCCGACGAGATTCTTGCCGGCCGGCACCGGGACCAGTTCATCGTGGACGTCTATCAGGCCGGCGCGGGCACCAGCCACAACATGAACTGTAATGAGGTGCTCGCAAACCGCGCGAACGAGATCCTTGGGTCCGCTCGAGGCACCTACCAGCCGGTGCATCCCAACGACCACGTCAACATGGCGCAGAGTACCAATGACGTGATCCCCACGGCCATGCGGCTGGCCACTCTGGCGACATTGCCCCGGACGCTCGCCGCGCTGGACCGGCTCGCCGCATCCCTGTTGGCCAAGGGAGTGCAATTCGACGCGATAGTGAAATCGGGACGCACCCACCTTCAGGATGCTACGCCGATCCGGCTGGGCCAGGAGTTCACCGCCTACGGTCGTACCGTCGAGCGTCACAGAAAGAAGATCACCGAAGCCGCCGAGTGGCTGAGGGAGATGAACATCGGCGGTACGGCGGTGGGGACAGGGATCAACGCGGAACCCGAGTATCCTGAATTGATGGTGGGTCACCTCCAGCAGATCAGCGGCTTGACGCTTCAGGTTGGGCAGGATCGGGTGCAGCTGATGCAGTCGATGGGCGACATCGCCACCGTCAGTGGCGCGCTGCGGGCCTATGTGCTCGACCTGAACAAGATCGCCAACGACATCCGAATGCTCGCCTCGGGGCCGCGGACCGGACTGGCGGAGATCCTGCTCCCGGCGGTGCAGCCCGGCTCCAGCATCATGCCCGGCAAGGTGAACCCGTCGATTGCCGAGATGGTCAACCAGGTGTGCTATCAGGCACTCGGCCTGGACACCACCGTGGCCCTGGCCGCGGAGGCCGGGCAGTTGGAGCTCAACGTCATGATGCCAGTCATGGCCCACAACATCGTCTTCATGCTCATCATCGTGGGCAACGCCTGCGCCGTTCTGGCCGAGCGGTGCGTAGACGGCATCGAAGCCGATGAGGCCCAGTGCGCCTATTGGCTGGAGCGGAGTCCGGCCCTGGTGACCGCGCTGGCGCCCAAGATCGGCTATGCCGAGGCCGCAAAGCTGGCCAAGGAGGCGGTTGCCAGCCGGCTTACCGTGAGGGAGCTGGTCGTGAAGAAGGGGCTTCTGAAGGGTAAAGAGCTCGAGGAAGTGCTGGACCTGCGTGCCATGACGGAGCCCGGCGTGCCGGGAGAGAAGAAACCTCCTCCGCTCAATCGCTCCGGTCGGTAGCGCGACGGAGCGGGGTGACCCCCCCCCGATCACCGGCGCTTTGGCCAACCGGAAGCTCCACCACGCGGAAGGCCGGCCGGTTCGGGAAGCTTTGTTGTAACAGCACCATTGAGACGTTGTAGACTGGCACGTCGCCCATGGTCCGGCCCTCGAGCGAGCCATGATGGGCATGACCGTGGAAGACGACATCCACCGGATAGCGGATCAGCGGCTCTTCCAGGCGGCTCGAGCCCAGGTAGGGGTAGATCTCCAGGGGCTCGCCCTGCACCGTGGCTGCTATCGGTGCGTAGTGTAGCAGGGCCACACGCCGCTCGGTTCTGAGCTGCCCCAGCGCGGTCTCGAGCTTCAGCGCCTCGTCCACCGCCTCCCGCACGAACTGTTTGATCAGCCCCTCGCCCCAGGGGCCAAGTGCCCTCCGTCCAAACCCTCCGGCAAACCCCTTGATCCCGGCGAACCCGATGCCGAGCACTTCGTGTGACTCACCATCGAGGACATGAACCCCGGCATCACAGAGGATTCTGGCGACCTCGCGCTCCTTGCCCGACTCGTAATCATGGTTGCCTAGCACGGCCACGATCGGCACCGGAATCGCCCCGAGCGCCTTGGCCATGAGCCGGGCCTCTTCCGGGTCTCCCCGATCGGTCAGGTCGCCGCAGAGCGCGAGCACATCGGCCTGCTCGGCTACCTGGCTGAACAAGAGCTGCAGGGGGGCGTCGTATCCCTTTCCCCCAAGATGGATGTCGCCGACCGCGGCGATGCGCACCGTGCCTGCTGTTTTTGTTGCCATGCTCCTCAATTCACGGTGACCTCGACTCTCACGCGGTGACCTGCGCCACACCCCTCCGGCTCCGAGAGCAATATCATATGCCACTCTCCGGGGAGGCCGGCATGGCTCTGGCGCCGACGCAGTCGCTGGTTGAGACTCCCTCCCGGTTGTTCTATCGGGAGGCGATGGAGGTCTTGAACCGTGCCGGCGTTCCCTTCCTGGTCGGCGGGGCCTTCGCGTTCATCCATCAGGCTGGAATCGACAAGTCCACCAAGGATCTCGACCTCTTTGCCCGTCCGCGCGATGTCCAGCGTCTGCTGGAGGCCTGCGCGGTCGCCGGCTATGAGACCGAGCTGGTCTTCTCCCATTGGCTCGCCAAGATTCGCTCACCCGAGGGGTTCATCGACGTCATCTTCGGCTCCGGGAACGGCGTCACGCCGGTGGACGATTGGTGGTTCGAGCATGCCAGCCCGGGCACTGTCCTCGGGGTTCCGGTGAAGATCGCACCACCGGAGGAGACTCTCTGGTCGAAGGCATTCGTCATGGAGCGGGAACGCTACGACGGTGCCGACGTGGTGCACCTGATCCTCGCCCACGGCGAACGGTTGGACTGGAAACGGCTTCTGGTGCGGTTCGGCCCCCATTGGCGAGTGCTCCTGGCCCACCTCGTGCTCTTCGGCTTCATCTTTCCGTCGGAGCGGTCGCGGGTTCCGACCTGGGTCATGCGAGACCTGCTCCAGCGGGTAGAGACCGAGCAGGCAGAGCCGGATGCGCCCGATCCGGTATGCTATGGCACCCTTCTCTCCTGGTCCCAGTATCTGGGCGACGTGCTGGGCGGGTCATACCGGGACGCCCGGATTCGTCCGTTCGGCTCACTGAGCGCGGAAGAGGTGGCGAGATGGACGGCGGCGGATAAGTCATAGCCCTCCACCCACATTGATTCCCACCCAACGCCGCCCCATATTCCCATTATGCGGGTCACTACCTGGACCGAATACAGCCTGATAATCTCGATCCATCTCGCCAAGCGGGGCCGAAAAGGACGCGGCCCGCTTGCGGCGCGCGAGCTCGCCGACACCGAGCGCCTCCCGGCAGATTACGTCGAGCAGATCCTCCTGCGGCTTCGCCGCGCGGGACTGGTCCAGAGCGTGCGCGGTGCCAAGGGCGGCTATTATCTGGCCAAGGAGCCGGAGGCCATATCGGTCCGCGACGTCATGGCCGCTTCGGAGCATCAAACCTTCGAGATCAACTGCGAGACGCACCCGGTGGACCCTGACCGATGTAGCCCGGGGAGCACCTGCAGCATTCGGCCGGTATGGCACGCCCTCCAGCAGCGCGTGGATCAGCTGCTGGCCGGCATTTCACTCGCCGACCTGATGAAGCAGGAGTCGGACGTACAGGAGCTGGTTGGGATACCCTCGGCGAGTTAGCCCGCGTAGTGCTGGCGAGCACCCCCGACCCGGCTGGTCGGGTTTTTTGTTTTGGAGGCATCGGGATGACGGCCGCACCGAAGGGTGGAACATTTCAGGAGCCTGAGCTTTGGCGCGCGGTAGGGAACACGCCCCTGCTTCCGGTCGAGGTGGGGCCGGGCAGGCGACTGTACCTCAAGGCCGAGTGGCTCAATCCGGGTGGCAGCGTGAAGGACCGCGCCGCGCGCGCCATCCTGCGCGATGGGCTCTGCCGGGGCGAGCTGCCGGGGAAGCGCCTGCTCGATGCCTCCAGCGGAAACACCGGAATCGCCTACGCCATGCTGGCCGCCGCTGCCGGCATTCAGGTCACGATCTGCCTGCCCGGCAACGCGAGTCCCGAGCGGCGCGCGCTGCTCGAGATCTACGGGGCCGAGGTGATTCTGACCGATCGGCTGGAGGGCACCGATGGAGCCGCCCAGCGGGCCGGTGAGCTCGCCGCTGAGTTCCCCGATCGGTACTTCTATGCGGACCAGTACAGTAATCCGGCCAACCCGCGCGCCCACCGCGAGACCACGGGGCCCGAGATCTGGGCCCAGACTGAAGGGCGCATCACTCACTTCGTGGCCGCGATGGGAACCACCGGAACCATGATGGGAACCGGAGGGTTCCTGAAGGAGAAGAAGCCTGGCGTCCGCCTGGTGGGCGTGCAACCCGACTCTCCCTTGCATGGCCTCGAGGGACTCAAACATCTGGCGACCACTCCGCACCTTCCTGCGCTCTACGATCCCTCGCTGCCGGATACGGTGGTGGAGGTCCCGACCGAGACCGCCGACCGCACCGCCCGCGGCCTGGCGCGGGATACGGGGTATCTGGTGGGCTGGTCCGGCGGTGCCGCGGTGGCGGCGGCACTGGACATCGTGCGCGAGAACCCTGAAGCCTGTGTGGTCGCGATTGGCTGTGACACCGGCAGCCGCTATCTGAGCGACCCGCACCGCTGGGCGGTCTCGTGACGCTGCGCCTGAGCGCCGGCCTGGTTGACCAGATTCGTCGGGCGGGTGAGCAGGCCTACCCCGCCGAATGCTGCGGCGTGCTGGCCGGGCGTCCTGGCGAGGTAAAGGAGGTGGTGAAACTGGTTCCGGTGGCGAACCAGCGCACCGACGACCCGCACCGATATCTGATCGCGCCGGACGATCTGCGGCGCATCGAGGCCGAGCTTCGTGCATCCGGCCTGGAGGTGTTGGGCTGTTACCACTCGCATCCCGATCACCCCGCCGCGCCATCTGCCTTCGACATTGACCAGGCGTGGCCGTGGTATAGCTATATCATCGTACGGGTCGATAGTGCAGGAGCCGCCGAGCTGACCAGTTGGGTGCTGGCCGATGACCGGTCGGCGATGACTCCCGAGTCGGTTGACGAACTGAGCGAGGTATGACATGTCCGTAACGGTTTCCATTCCCACTCCGCTGCGCCCCTTCACGGCCGGCCATGACTCCATCGAGCTCGCCGGCGACACCGTGGGGCAGGTGCTCGACGGACTGCTGGCCGCTCACACCGGGCTCAAACGGCACCTCCTCCAGGACGATGGCCGGCTGCGCACCTTCGTAAGCCTCTATCTGAACGAGACCGACATCCGGCATCTGGCCTCGACGGCCACACCGGTCCGCTCCGGTGATGTGCTGACCATTGTCCCCAGCATAGCGGGCGGGTCGCCAGCTGCGACGGAAACCAATGCGGCCCTCTCTCATGCCGAGATGCTGCGCTACTCCAGGCACCTTCTCCTCCCCGAGGTGGGCGTGTCCGGACAGCGGAAGCTCAAGGCGGCCCGGGTGCTGACGGTCGGCGCTGGTGGGCTCGGGTCTCCTCTGTCCCTGTACCTCGCCGCGGCCGGGGTGGGTACCATCGGGATCGTGGACTTCGACGTCGTGGACTTGACCAATCTTCAGCGGCAGATCGTGCACGGTACGTCCACGCTGGGCCGGTCCAAGCTCGACTCGGCCGAGGAGCGGCTCACCGACCTCAACCCCAACGTCCGGATCGAGCGGCACGAAACCCGGCTCACCTCCCAGAACGCACTGGAGATTCTCGGGGAATACGACATCGTCGTGGATGGGACCGACAACTTTCCCACCCGATACCTGGTAAATGATGCCTGCGTGCTGCTGGGCAAACCCAACGTCTACGGCAGCATCTTTCGCTTCGAAGGCCAGGCCTCGCTCTTCTACGCCGCGAAGGGACCCTGCTACCGCTGCCTGTACTCGGAGCCACCCCCTCCGGGCCTGGTTCCCAGCTGCGCCGAGGGCGGAGTTCTCGGTGTGCTGCCGGGGATCATCGGCAGCATTCAGGCGCTGGAGACCATCAAGTGGATCATCGGGGCGGGGAACTCGCTGCTCGGCCGGCTGGTGCTGTTCGACGCCCTGAAGCTTCGCTTCCGGGAGCTGGAGCTCCGCAAGGATCCCGCATGCCCCATCTGCGGGACCAACCCATCGATCCATGAGCTGATCGACTACGAAGCTTTCTGCGGCATCGGCGCCGAGCCGGCCTATAACGGGCCCGAGATCACCGCCGAGGAACTGCGGCTGGAAATGAGCGCAAAGGCCGGGGAGCTTGTCCTCATCGACGTCCGTGAGCCTCACGAATGGGACATCGTCCACATAGAGGGAGCCCGGCTGATCCCGCTGAATCAGCTGCCCGAGCGGCTCTCGGAGCTGGACGGACACGCCGAGATCGTCACCCACTGCCACCATGGCGCGCGGTCGATGAAGGCGCTGGAGATCCTCAAGGGCGCGGGGTTCGGCAAGGTCCGGAGTCTGGCCGGCGGGATCGACGCGTGGGCCGAGCGGGTGGAAACGGGGTTGGCTCGCTACTAGGCGGGGCCGCGGCCCATCTGCCCCGCTTTTAACATGCCGAAGGCGGGACTCGAACCCGCACGGGCTTGCGCCCACTGCGCCCTGAACGCAGCGCGTCTACCAGTTCCACCACTCCGGCGAAGGGCGCAAAATGTAGCGGCCCGGGTGAGTGGGGTCAACCCAAACCGTTGACCCGCCCGAAGTGGTGGCCTATCCTTTGCTTAGGGAATCCAGAGTGAACCGCGAGACCACCCCTGCCGCCGAGCGGAAGCAGTCGGTCGCCCGCAACCCCAAGGCGACGCACGATTACCACGTCCTGGAGACCTGGGAAACGGGTATCGTGCTGACTGGGACCGAGGTCAAGTCCCTGAGAAATGGCAAAGCCTCCATCAAGGAGGCCTACGCCAGGGTGAAGAACGGGGAAGTCTTTCTCGAAGGAATGAACATCACGCCATACGAACAGGGCAATCGCTACAACCACGATCCCGTGCGTGCCCGGAAGCTGCTGCTGCATCGCCGAGAAATCGAGAAGATGATCGGTGCGGTCGAGCAGCGTGGTCTCACCCTGGTTCCGCTGGAGCTGTACTTCAAGAAGGGTCGGGCAAAGGTCGTCCTCGCGCTGGGTAAGGGAAAGAAGCAGCACGACAAGCGGGAAACGCTCAAGCGCAAAGCGGTAGAACGGGAAGTGGCGCGGGCCGTGTCCGTCCGAGGGCGACGGTGATCCGAGCTCTCGCAATCCTGGCGGTGTTGGCCGTCCACGGGTTGGACTCCGCTCCCAAAGTCGTGACCATCACCGGAGTGAATGGTGAGACCCGGATCCCGGTACGGTCCGATGCCACCGGGGCGCCCGTGGTGGCCGCCCCTGGCCTCATGTCCGCGCTGGCTGGTTCGGTCCTGGTAACCGACGGCTGGGCCGAAGTCACATTGGGGGCTCAATCGTTCCGGTTCCTGGTGGGCGCGCCCCTCTACCTCTTCAACAATCAGCTCCAACCGCTGGCCGCAGCCGTCTCCGTCTCCCACGACACGCTCTTTCTGCCGTTTCAATTTGTCGCCGAGGTCCTGCCTTCCTATCTCGGCGATCGCTACCGGTACGATCGGGGGCGGGCCCGCCTGGTGGACTCTGGTGCCGCACCCCGTACTCCGGCCCCTCGCGCTCCGGCACCGGCGAGAGAAATCAGCCGGCTGCCCAACGGACTGCGCCCAGGGCATACGATCACTGTCGATCCGGGCCACGGCGGCGTGGACCCGGGAAACCCCGGTGTCTTCTTTCCCCGGGGCACGCGAGAGAAGGACGTCACGCTTGCGGTTGGCCTGCTCCTGCGTGACGAGCTCAAGCGGCAGGGTGTCGGGGTCCAGATGACCCGGACCTCCGATACCCTGATCGCCCTCGGCGATCGCGGCTCCTTCTGCACCGAGGCCTGCGACCTCTTCGTGAGCATTCATGTGAATTCGCTTGCCCGGCGGCGTGGCTACACGGACATCCGTGGCTTCGAGACCTACTTCCTCGCCGAGGCGAAGACCGAGGATGCCGCTCGAGTGGCCAAGATGGAGAACGAAGCGGTGCGGTTCGAGGGCGGCGGGGCCCCCACCGACCGGGGAGTGGGAATCGACTTCATCCTCAAAGACCTGCAGCTCAACGAGCACCTGCGCGAATCCGCCCGCGCCGCCGAGCTGGTCCAGCGCACCCTCAAGACCGTTCATACCGGCGAGAGCCGGGGGGTCAAGCAGGCCGGTTTCATGGTGCTTACTACCGCCCGCCGGCCGGCGATCCTGGTAGAGCTGGGATACAGCACGAACCCCCAGGATGGCCAGTTCCTCACCACCAGGTCCAGTCAGAAGGCCATGGCCGCGGCCCTGGCCGACGCCATCGTGGCCTACCTGCTCGAGTACGAGCGTAAGACCAGCCAGGCCCAGGACTCGGGGGTGCGGCAATGAGTGGGGAGCGCCGGGCTCTTCCGATGGCGCTGCTCCACGCCGGGCTCGCTGCGAGCCTGCTTGGCGGATGCGTGTATTACAACGGGATGTACAACGCGAACCGTCTGGCCAACTCTGCCCGGAAGGCGGAGCGCGAAGGGCGCACCTTCGAGGCCAACAATCTGTGGGGTCAGGTCGCCACCAAGGCCGAATCGGTCGTGGTGCGCCACCCCAAGAGTAAATACGCCGAGGAGGCCGCAATTCTGAAAGGCCTGGCCTTGGCGCGGCTGGGCCAGTGCGAGCAGGCGCTCGGCCCGCTGAGCCGGGTGACGGTGGCCACCGTTGGCACCAACCTCACCGAGGAGGCCTGGCTGGCGACCGGAAGGTGCCAGGTGTCCATAGGCAACATCGCGGCCGCGGATGCGGCGTTAGCTCAGGTGACCGAAAGCAAGAACGCCTGGCGCCGGCGTGAAGCGCGGTTTCAGCGCGCCCTGACTCTGCGCCATGCGGGGCGGTATCAAGAAGCATTGACCGTGCTGGAGGGAGTTCGGGAGCCGCGCGCGGTGGCCGAGCGTCTCCTGTCGCTGGCGGGGGGCGGGCGGGTTCCCGAAGCGATGGCCCTGGCAGACTCGCTGGTGGCTCGAGGCGACACGATCCAGCCATGGGACTCGCTGCTGGTAAGTCTCGGAAAGCAGGATCCCTCCACCGCATCGAGTCTGGTCGATCGAGTTCGCCGACTGCCGAGCCGCTCGGCCGATACGCAAGCGCGCTGGCTGCTCGAGGATGGCCTGAGGCTGATAGGCCCGGATACGGCACGTGCTCGGAGCCGCCTTCGGGAGGCGGTTGAGATTGGAGGCTCCGGAGAGGCGGCCGGGTGGGCAAGTCTGCAGCTGGTCCGGCTGGATCTTCGGGGAGTGAGCCAGCCCCAGGGTCTCTCCCCCCTGATCCAGTCCCTGCGCGGCAAAGCTGGGCGCCATCCGATCGTCGAGAGCGAACTGACTCGGCTCGGCAACACGGCGGCTGGTATCCTCACGGCTACGGCATCGGTGATGCCGGGGTCTCCTCAGGGAGATCTTCGCCTATTTCTCGCGGCCGAGGCTGCCCGTGACTCTCTGCTCGCCCCCCGCCTGGCGGACGGACTCTTTCAACGGATCCTGCGGGAATGGCCCGAGTCGCCCTATGCTCCGAAGGCGGCGCTTGCGGCTCAGCAGGTGAACCCGGAGTGGGCGGACTCGGCCAGAGCCCTGCTCGAGGCGCGCTACTTCGAGAGCCCATACTTGGCCTTGATTCGGGGCGACGAAGGTTCGGCGTACCGCCAGCTCGAGGACTCCCTCGGCGCCTTTGCTACCGCACAGGCCGAGGAGGGCGCTGCGGGAGCCCGCCCCGGGACGCCCGGCCGCCCGGCCCCGATCGAGGGTGACGACAGACCCGCGCCCCAGCGGCCCCGGCCGGCACCGAACAAGCCGGCCTTCGAACCGTAGTGCGCCCCCACGATCTCTCCCGCGAACTGTTCGGCCAGCGGTTTCAAAATCCCCTTCTTTTAGCTGCCGGCACGGCAGGTTTCGGAAAAGAGCTGGACGGAGTTCTCGACCTCGAGTGTCTCGGCGGCCTGGTCACCAAGGCGGTCTCGCGGGAGCCGCGCGATGGCAACGCGGCCCCTCGGGTGGCCGAGTTTCCAGGAGGCATGCTCAACTCCGTGGGGTTGGCCAATCCTGGAGTCGTGCGGGTCCGGGAGGAATATCTTCCCTGGATAGCCTCGCGGCTCAGCCGGGCCCGCGTGCTGGTGAATGTCGTGGGGTTCACGGTGGAGGAGTACGGTGATGTCGTCGCCGAGCTCGATGGCAGCCCCGGAATCACCGCGTTCGAGCTCAACCTTTCCTGTCCCAACACTCGAGCCGGCGGCATCGAGTTCGGCGCCGACCCGGCGTGTGTCCATCGTATCGTGTCACTGTGCCGAAGCCGGACCCGGCTGCCGCTGGTCGCAAAGCTGTCGCCGGTGCTCCCGGACATCGCGGGAATGGCTCAGACCGCGCGCGATGCCGGCGCCGATGCCATCAGCGCGGTGAACACCATACCCGGACTGCTCTTCGGTGAACACAGCCGCGCCCGTCTCGGTAACGGCAACGGTGGGGTAAGCGGGCCTGGGCTCCTTCCGGTGGGTGTGCTGGCCGTCGCCCGCATCGTGGAGCGCATCGGGGCGACGCCGGTCATCGGGGTGGGCGGCGTCCGCTCGGCCGACGACGTGCGCCAGTATCTGCAGGTGGGGGCGGCACTGGTGGCCATCGGGACCGGTGCCCTGGCCGATCCCCGGCTGCCCCAGCGAATCGTGGCGGACCTGGAGCAGGGCAATGGCTGAGCAGGGCAATGGCTGAATTGATCCTCGCCCTGGACATGCCGCGCGGCGCCGACGCCTTGCGCTTGCTCGACCAGCTGCCCGCGCTTCAGTGGGTCAAGGTGGGCTCTATCCTGCTGACCCGGGAGGGACCCGACTTCGTGCGGCAGCTGACTGCTCGAGGCCTGCATGTCTTCCTCGATCTCAAGTGGCACGACATCCCCAATACCGTCGCCGGTGCCGTGACCGCCGCGCGTGAGATCGGGGTCGCGATGGCCACAGTGCACACGCTGGGCGGACGGGCGATGCTGGAGGCGGCCGCGGTGGCGGCCGGCGGCGAGCTCGCGCTGGTCGGGGTAACCGTGCTTACCTCGTACGACCCGGCAGGCTACGCGAGGGCGGTGGGCCGGAGCGAGGTGGACCTCGCCCAGGAGGCGGAACGGCTCGCCCTGGTGGCAGCCGAAGCCGGGCTTCACGGCGTGGTCTGCTCCCCGCAGGAAGTGTCGCTCCTGCGCCGGCGGCTGGGACCGGAACTCCGCATCGTCGTTCCGGGGATACGGCGGCGGACCGACGCCCCTGGTGATCAGGTCCGGGTCGCAACCGCCAAGGACGCCGTGGCCAACGGGGCCAGCCATCTCGTCATCGGGCGCCCGGTGCTGCAGGCCTCCGATCCGGCCGCGGCCTTCGAGGGTTTCATGGAGGAGGTGCGGTGCATCGGCTCCTGATGGCGCTGGTCCTGGCTGTGGCTCTCCTTCCCACTACTGGGCAAGCGCAGAAGAGCGGGCTGGATCAGGCCGCGGAGCTCGCGCGTGGGGCCTGGCTCGCCCATGATCCGGCGGCGCTCATAGCCGGCAGCCCGAGGCTGCTGATTCAACTGCCCGGCGCCGATCCGTCGGTGGCCCTGGGACCGGCGCAGGCCGCCGCGCTTCTGGCCGATTTCCTCGCGCCGGCACAGGAGGTCGAGGTCCTGGTACGGGCCGCGCGGGAGGTGGAGCCGGGGCGGGGCTATGTAGAGCTGCAGCGCCGCTACCGGGTCACGGGTACCCAGGACATGCGGAGCCAGGTTCTCCTCTTGGGATATCGGCTGGGGCCCAGCGGCTGGAAGCTGGAGGAGTTCCGAGTGGTCGGTTAGGTCTTATCGGGGCCGGTGGCTTTCGGTACCTGGCTTGGGCGGTTCTGCGGCACAAAGGAGTGCTGGGGCACGTTGCCAGGAGTAGTCCCGTCAACGGTGTCGTGACCTTGGCACTGGTCGGAGCTGCCCTTTTCGCCATCATTCGGCTCACCAGACTTTAGGGCGGGGTCGGTCGGTTTCAGCGTAACGTTGAGAAAAAAACTCGCCCTCATCTTTAGCGGCTAAAAATGAGGCGGGTTTTCAGATATTCGAATCTGAATATCTACAAGCCCAAGATCACACGGACGAGCTGTTCGACAGATTTAAGTGTGTTCGGCTCGACATTTCCCCAATACTGCTTGAACCGCTCCTTGGATACACAGCGAACCTCTTCACACTTTATGAAGCTGTCCTCTACTAGCCCAGCCTCACCCTTCGGCACTCTTACGTGTGAGGCTATGGCCTTATACCTCGTCGTAATGGGAATAACCACGATGAGGTCAGCCGGCCCGTGGTTAAACTTGTTTACTGAAAGCACCATGCATGGCCTGGTACCACCTTGTTCATGCCCCTTCGTGGGATCTAGTGCAATTGACCAGGCAGCACCGCGATTTGGGGCGATCATTAACTATCGCCACCAAAATCTGCGCTGGCACGTCTGGACGACTGAGAAAGTCTGCGGGCTGCTAGACCCCACTTTACCCCTGCGGTGAACGTTTCGGTGGGCCTCCCATCGACTGCCAGTCAAATTGGGACGCGACGACCGACATCGACCGTCCGGTAATGTGATCGGTTATCTGCAGCGTACAGTTATTGTGGTCAATGTTTTCTCGGCCGCCCACAGCCTGAAGAAGGAAGGGGTCAAGCACAAACAGTAAACCACCTCGCTCATGGCCGGGGCCCTGAAGCCGCAACGGGGCACGCAAATAGTGGATGAATCCTGGGTGATCCTCTTTAAACAGACTACTCATGTGGGTTTCATGAACCCCGAAGGATGAGAGCCCGGATGAAGGGGACGGGGCGAACAGCGAGACTGTGAGAACGAAATCAAGCGCGGCGACCTGGGCTGACTCCTTCGGTTTATAAGTAAGCTCCACAGGGTTCGCGAAGATTTTCCAAAACTCCGCATCACCCTCCACCCTAGTTTCCCGCATCATGACAACGTGCTCTATTCGGACGACCAGACCCACGGCCGCCTGGACAAAAACGGGAGCGCCGCTCCACCGCTCTTTTAGAAGAGCGATCACCGCGGACGCGCTCGGCGCGCCAAAGAGCAGGCCCCAAGCCCATCCGAGACCACTTTCGTAAGAGGGCTTGGGCGAGGCATGAGGTGAGAATACCCAGTCCAGGCCGCCCCGTAAGGGCGGGGAGCGGGCCGAGCCGGACGGCTAGTCGTTACATTGAGAATAGGCCATCACCGGACTAGGCTTTCACTTGCGTCTCCTCCCAGGGGCTTCTATATTGGACAGCTACTCCCGAAACCCGGCCCAGGAGAGACGAGTGAAGGTTCGTTCCAGCGTGAAGCCGATTTGCGAGCACTGTAAAGTCATCAAGCGACAGGGCGTCGTCCGCATCATCTGCAAGCGCAATCCCAAGCACAAACAGCGGCAAGGCTGATCATGGCACGCATCGCAGGCGTGGACCTCCCACGCGAGAAGCGGGTGGAGATCGCGCTCACCTATATCTTCGGCATCGGCCGGCCCACCAGCAGCCGCATCCTCGGCGAGACCGGGGTGAGCCCGGATACCCGGGTGCGTGATCTCTCGGATTCCGAGGTGGCCCGGCTCCGCCAGATGATCGAGCGCTCGGTCAAAGTCGAGGGCGCGCTCCGGACCGAAGTCGCCATGAATATCAAGCGCCTGATGGATATCGGGAGCTATCGCGGCATTCGCCATCGCAGGGGTCTTCCGGTTCGCGGCCAGCGGACTCACACCAACGCCCGGACCAAGAAGGGTCCACGGCGCGCCATCGCCGGCAAGAAGAAAGTGACGAAGAAGTAAATGACCGCTCCCGCTCCCGCTCCAGCGAAGGCGCCCAGCGTCAAGAAATCGAAGAAAGTCGTCGAGTCCGAGGGCATCGCCCACATCTCGGCCACCTTCAACAACGTGCTCATCACCATCACCGACCTCCGGGGCAACACCCTGGCGTGGGGCTCGGCTGGCAAGGCTGGTTTCAAAGGCTCCAAGAAGTCGACCCCGTTCGCGGCCACCGTCGCCGCGGAAAACTGCGGGCGCGAGGCCATGAACCTGGGTGTCCGTCGGGTTCACGTGCGGGTGCAGGGCCCCGGCAGCGGGCGCGAGTCCGCCATTCAGGCTCTGGCATCGGTGGGGCTCCGGGTAGTCTCGATCCGCGACGTCACTCCAATCCCGCACAACGGCTGCCGTCCGCCGAAGAAGCGGCGGGTGTAACCATGAGCCGATACGTTGGCCCCAGCTGCCGGCTGTGCCGCCGCGAGCAGACCAAGCTGTTTCTCAAGGGCACCAAGTGTCTGACCGAGAAGTGCCCGGTCGAGCGCCGCGCCTACCCGCCGGGCCAGCATGGCCAGAGCGGCGGCCGCCCGCGCAAGACGTCCGAGTACGCCAAGCAGATGCGCGAGAAGCAGAAGGTCAAGCGGATGTACGGGCTCTCCGAGCAGCAGTTCCGCAACACCTTCGAGCGCGTCACCGGTGAGCCCGGCGTGAAGGGTACCAACCTGCTGGTGGCCCTCGAGACCCGGCTGGACAACATCGTGTATCGCCTCGGCTTCGCCTCCAGCCGCAAGGCGGCGCGCCAGCTGATCAGCCACGGGCACGTCGAAGTCAACGGCGGCCGGGTGGACGTTGCCTCTTATCGGGTAGCCAAGGGCGAAGAGATCCGGATGGCGGCGGGCAGCCGCGAGCTGGTGGCGGTCAAGGTGGCGCAGGAGAGCGCCGCGCGGGGCCAGCCGGTGTCGTGGCTCTCGGTCGATAACGAGAAGGCGGCGGGCCGGCTGCTGGAGCGGCCCACCCGGGAAATGATCCCGATCAACGCACAAGAACAGCTCATCGTCGAGCTCTACTCGAAGTGACCATGACCATTGACCTGACTGGATTGGTTCGTCCGCATCTCGTCGAGATGACAAAGCGGGACGACAATCCGAATGCCGCCGAGTTCCGTCTCCAGCCGCTGGAGCGTGGCTTCGGCTACACCCTGGGCAACTCCCTGCGCCGCCTGCTCCTGTCGTCGCTCCGGGGGAGCGCGGTGTGGGGCTTCCGGCTCGACGGAGTGGTGCACGAGCACCAGACGGTGCAAGGCGTGCTGGAGGACGTGCATCAGATCGTACAGCGCCTCAAGGCCCTGACCCTGGTGCTGGCCGAAGATGTTGACGACGCGGTGCTGCACATCCGCCGCGAGGGCGCGGGACCGGTCTACGCCCGCGACATCCAGGAGCATGGCTCTGTGTCGGTCAAGAACCCCGATCATCTCCTCTTCACGCTGCAGGACGACCGCGACGTGAGCATGGAGCTCTACGTCAACAAGGGTCGCGGCTACGTGGAAGCCGAGATGCATCCGGCCGACCGGTCGCTGCCGATCGATCTGGTCCGTATCGATGCCATCTACAATCCGGTCCGCCGGGCCAACTTCACTGTGGCCGAAACCCGCGTTGGGCAGCGGACCGACTACGACCGGCTCACCGTGTCGGTAGAGACCAACGGCACCATCACGCCGGAAGACGCCATCGCCTACGCCGCCGCCCTGGCTCAGGTGCACTTCCAGTATTTCGTGGACTTCGGCAAGGTGCCGACCATGCGCGACTCGGGCTCGGCCGGGGGTGGCGGGGCCGGCAGCAACCTGCGCCAGCGGCTGAGCCGTCCGATCGACGACTTCGGCTTGTCGGTGCGGTCACTCAACTCGCTTAAGAACTCGAACATCCGGACCCTCAAAGACCTGGTGGAGTTCTCCGAGGACGACCTGCTCAAGGTGAAGAACGTGGGCGAGAAGGCGCTGAGTGAGATCGCCGAGTTGCTGCAGCGGGAAGGGCTCAACTTCGGTATGGGCTTCGAGGAGATCGACCTGGAGCTTCGGATTGTGCGGCCGGGAGTGGCTCCGGTGGTACAGCCCTCGACCGGGGCGGGAGAGGGGCTCTAATGCGGCACCGCGCCAAGGGTCGCCAGCTCTCTCGTACCTCGAGTCACAAGCGGGCCATGCTGAACAACATGGCTACGAGCCTGTTCGCTCACGGCCGGATCATCACCACCGAGGCCAAGGCAAAGGAGCTGCGGCCGTTTGCCGAGAAGCTGATCACCATGGCTCGGCGGGGCGACCTGCACTCCCGCCGGCTGGTCGGGCGCCGGATCAAGGATCGTGAGATCCTGGGCCGGCTGTTCGCCGAGATTGGTCCTCGCTTCGCCGCCCGACCGGGTGGATACACCCGCATTCTCAAGATGGGGCACCGGGTGGGCGATGGGGCCGATGTCGCACGGATCGAGCTGCTTGCGGAATAGGTACCGTGGGCCCGCACGGCCGTGCGGACCGACAGAGGTAATGACAAAGGGGACCTTCGGGTCCCCTTTTTTCAACTGGCCTTCTTGATCCGGTTACTCTTCAGGCACTGGGTGCAAATCCGAATCCGCTTCGGCGCGCCCTCGACCAGCACCCGCACCGTCTGCAGGTTCGGATACCAGCGCCGCTTGCTCCGGTTGTTCGCGTGGCTGACGTTGTTGCCCGTAACCGGCCCCTTAGCGCAGAGGGCGCATACCCGTGCCATAAGCTCTACCCCTATCTCATGTTCAGAACGCGGAAAGCCCATAAAACTAGCGAGCCCGGCTGCATGACACAACCTCACACCTTGGCCGACCGTGCCTAAAGCGCTGATCACCGGTGTCACCGGCCAGGATGGCTCCTACCTCGCGGAGCTTCTCCTCTCGAAGGGCTACGAGGTGGTGGGCGTCGTACGTCGTACCAGCCACCATAGCTACGAGCGGATCGAGCATCTCCTGGACCGCATCGAGGTGGTGGCTGCGGATCTGCTCGACCAGCACTCACTCACCGTGGTGTTGCAGGACACCCAGCCGGATGAGGTCTACAACCTCGCCGCGCAGTCCTACGTGCCGACCTCCTGGACCCAGCCGGTCCTCACCGGAGAGTTCACCGCGCTCGGCGTCACCCGGATCCTGGAGGCGGTCCGGCTGGTCCACCCGACCGCCAGGTTCTATCAGGCGAGCTCGTCCGAGATGTTCGGGCGGGTGACCGAGACCCCCCAGCGCGAGACCACGTCGTTCTATCCCCGTTCACCGTACGGGGTCGCCAAGGTCTACGGCCACTGGATCACGGTGAACTATCGGGAGTCGTATAACCTCTACGCGGTGAGCGGGATCCTCTTCAATCACGAGTCTCCCCGGCGGGGAATCGAGTTCGTCACCCGCAAGGTGACCGACGCGGTAGCCCGGATCAAGCTGGGCCGGTCGCGCGAGCTCCGGCTGGGAAACCTCGACGCCCGGCGCGACTGGGGCTTCGCCGGCGATTACGTCGAGGCGATGTGGCGCATGCTCCAGCAGCCCACGCCGCAAGACTATGTGATCGGCACCGGTCAGGCGCACAGCGTCCGCGAGCTGGTGGAGGCGGCATTCGGCCACGTGGGACTCAACTGGCAAGACTATGTGGTTACCGACCCCAGGTACATGCGGCCTGCCGAGGTCGACATGCTCCTGGCGGATCCCTCGAAGGCAGGCCGGGAGCTGGGTTGGACTCCCAAGGTTGGCTTTCGCGAGCTGGTGGCGATGATGGTGGACGCCGATCTCGAGCGCCTGAGTGCACGTAAGTGAGGGCCCTGCCCTCATGAGAGTATTGGTGACCGGCGCAGACGGGTTTGTCGGCCGGCACGTGGTGGAGCGGCTGGTGGAGTCGGGTCACGAGGTGTCGGCCGGCTGCCGGCCCGGTGGAGAGCCGGCAGAGCGCTGGCTCGGGCAGCGGGCACGGAAGGCTGTGACGCTCGTTCCGTTCGAGGTCACCGACTCGGCCTCGGTCTCCGCGGCGCTCAGACGGCCGTTCGAGGCAATTGTCCACCTGGCGGCTGTGGCTTCCGGCAGCGAGGCGCGTCAGGACCCCGGCCGCGCCTGGGTGGTCAATGCGGCCGGAACCGCTCGGCTGGTCGATGCGGCCGTGTCGCTTCGGGCCAATACCGGAGTGGATCCCCTCGTGCTGGTGGTGTCCAGCGCCGAGGTCTACGGAAACGGTCCAACGAGGCCTCGAGTCGAGAGCGACCCGCTCTTGCCCCAGTCGCCGTATGCGGCCAGCAAGGTCGGGGCCGAGGTGGCGGCGCTCGAGGCGTGGCGGCGGATAGGACTTCGGGTGGTGATCGCGCGTGCGTTTCCTCACACCGGTCCCGGGCAGTTGCCGATCTATGTGGTGCCGGCCTTTCTCCAGCGGCTCCGCGCCGCCCAGGCCGCCGGCGCAGCCGAGGTACGCACCGGCAGTCTCGATCCGGTGCGCGACCTGCTCGACGTCCGCGATGTCGCCACTGCCTACATCGCGCTTCTCACCCAGGGGTCGCCCGGTGAGGCGTACAACGTCGCCCGCGGAGAAGGCGTGACCCTCAGGGAGCTGTTCAGCCGGCTGGCGGGTATGGTCGGCGCCAAGGTCAGCCCGGTACCCGATGCTTCACTGATGAGGCCGGGCGACATTCAGTATCTTGTCGGCGACGCAAGCAAGCTTCGACGAGCGACCGGCTGGTCACCGCGTTTTCCTCTCGAGCAGACTCTTCGGGAAATGGTGGATGCCTAAGCGTACCGATCTGTCGACCATCCTGCTCATCGGCTCCGGACCGATCGTGATCGGCCAGGGGGCCGAGTTCGACTATTCCGGAACCCAGGCGGTGAAGGCGCTGAAGGAAGAGGGCTACCGGGTAGTTCTGGTCAATTCGAATCCGGCCACGATCATGACCGATCCCGAGCTGGCCGACCGGACCTACATCGAGCCGGTCACGCCGGAGTGGGTGGCCAAGGTGATCGAGCGGGAGCGGCCGCAAGCGCTGCTGCCTACGATGGGGGGTCAGACCGCGCTCAACGTGGCCATGGCGCTCCAGCGCGACGGTACGCTGGAACGCTTCGGGGTCGAGCTGATCGGCGCCAACGAGCGAGCCATCCGTCTGGCGGAGGACCGGGAGGAGTTCGCCCAGGCCATGCGGCGCATCGGACTCGCCACCCCGGAGGGCCGCACCGTGAAGAGCCTGGAAGAGGCGCTCGATGCGGTCGAATCCACCGGATATCCCGCCATCTTGCGGCCGTCTTTTACCCTGGGGGGCTCGGGCGGCGGCATCGCGTACAATCGGGAGGAGTTCGAGACCCTGATCCGGCGCGGGCTCGACCTCTCGCCCGTGGGCTCGGTCCTGGTCGAGCAGAGTATTATCGGCTGGAAAGAGTTCGAGCTCGAAGTCATGCGGGACAGCGCCGACAACGTGGTGATCGTCTGCTCGATCGAAAATCTCGACCCCATGGGCGTGCACACCGGGGATTCGATTACCGTTGCGCCAGTCATGACGCTGACGGACCGGGAGTACCAGGTCATGCGGGATGCCGCCATCCGCATCATCCGGGAGATCGGGGTGGCCGCCGGCGGCTGCAATATCCAGTTCGCGGTGAGTCCCACCACCGGTGAGCAGCTGGTCATCGAGATGAACCCGCGGGTGTCCCGCTCCTCCGCCCTCGCCTCCAAGGCCACCGGCTTCCCAATCGCCCGGATCGGGACCAAGGTGGCGGTGGGATACCGCCTGGACGAGCTCCCCAACGACATCACCAAGACCACGCCGGCGTCGTTCGAGCCGGTGCTCGACTATGTCGTGGTGAAGATTCCTCGCTTCGCGTTCGAGAAATTTCCGGCGGCCGACCCCACACTGACCACCCAGATGAAGTCGGTCGGCGAGGTAATGGCCATCGGACGCACCTTCAAGGAAGCCTTCCAGAAGGGCCTCCGGGGGCTGGAGGTGGATCGATCGGGGTGGGTGACGGGTGCCACTCCGGGTGACGACCGGCTTCAGGATACCAGCCGAGAGGCGGTTCTGGCCGCGATCCGGACCCCGACACCGGAGCGGATCTTTCAAGTCAAATACGCGCTCCAGCTCGGCGTCACGGTCGAGGCCATAGCGGAGCGGACCGGAATCGATCCCTGGTTTCTCTATCAGCTCGAGGAGTTGTTGGAGGCAGAGAACGAATGGAAAGTAGGGGCGAGGAGTGCCTCGCCCGCTGACGGCGAGGGCGAGCTCCTGCGAAAGATGAAGCGGCTGGGCTTCTCCGACCGGCAGCTGGCCGATCTCCGCGACACCACGGAGGCGGCCATTCGAGCCGAGCGCCATCGGCTCGCGATTCGCCCGGCTTATAAGACGGTGGACACCTGTGCCGGCGAGTTCCCCTCCTCCACGCCGTACATGTACTCCTCGTACGACGAGGAGAACGAGGCTCGGCCCAGCGGTGAGCAGACCGTGCTGATCCTGGGGAGCGGCCCCAACCGGATCGGGCAGGGCGTCGAGTTCGACTACTGCTGCGTGCGGGCCGCCTTGGCCTTTCGAGAAATGGGTTACCGGACCGTGATGGTGAACTCCAACCCGGAGACGGTGTCCACCGACTTCGATATCTCCGACGCCCTCTATTTCGAGCCCCTCACACTGGAGGACGTGCTCGAGGTGGTCGCGGTGGAACAACCGATCGGCGTAGTGGTGCAGCTCGGCGGTCAGACGCCGCTGCGTCTGGC
This sequence comes from uncultured Gemmatimonadaceae bacterium, assembly GCA_964487785.1. Classification (GTDB taxonomy): domain Bacteria; phylum Gemmatimonadota; class Gemmatimonadetes; order Gemmatimonadales; family GWC2-71-9; genus CAVVWJ01. The sequence continues at coordinate 32,701 of CAZASU010000010.1, forward strand.
CCGGGCCCTGGAGCGCGAAGGAGTGCCCATCCTGGGCACCTCTTCCGAGGCCATCGATCTGGCGGAAGACCGCGGCAAGTTCGAGGCGATCACCCGGGAGCTCGGTGTGGCTCAGCCGCCCAGCGGGGTCGCCCTGTCGGTGGGGGAGGCGGTGGCAGTGGCCGCTCGCGTCGGATACCCGGTGCTGGTCCGTCCCTCGTACGTTCTTGGGGGCCGGGCGATGGAGATCGTGTACGACGACAGCTCGCTGCGCAATTACTTCGAGCGAGCGGCCCGGGTGTCGCCGGAACATCCGGTCCTCATCGACAGCTTCCTGGAGGACGCCTTCGAGGCCGACGTGGACGCCATTGCCGACGGGAGCCGGTGCGTGATCGGCGGGGTGATGCAGCATATCGAAGACGCCGGCATCCACTCCGGCGATTCGGCCTGCGTTCTGCCTCCCTACCTGATCACCGAAGACCAGGTGGAAGAGATGCGGCGACATACCCGGGCCTTCGCCGAACGCCTCGGGGTGGTGGGCCTGCTCAACGTACAATTCGCCATCAAGAACGGGGTGGTCTACGTGCTCGAGGTCAACCCGCGCGCGTCCCGGACGGTGCCGTTCGTCTCCAAGACGACCGGAGTGGCGCTCGCCAGCCTTGCGGCGGCCGTGATGGTGGGCAAGACACTCGAGGATCTCGGCTTGCACGACGACGTGCTCCAGCCCTATGTGGCGGTGAAGGAGGCCGTGTTCCCCTTCAGCAAGCTGCAGGGTGTCGATCTCATCCTGGGGCCGGAAATGCGCTCGACCGGCGAGGTCATGGGGATAGCCGACTCGTTCGGAATGGCCTTCGCCAAGGCGCAGATCTCGGCTGATGGCGCCCTTCCGCTCCAAGGCTCGGTGTTCGTAACCGTGAACGACCACGACAAGGCCAATCTGGTCCCGATCGCGCGGCGGTTTCACGGCCTCGGTTTCCGGGTGCTGGCGACCGAAGGCACCGCCCGATACCTGCGGGCGCGCGGGATTCCGACCGAGCGAGTCCTCAAGGTGTACGAGGGTCGTCCCAACGCCATCGACCTCCTGGTCTCGGGACAAATCCAGCTGCTGATCAACACTCCCCTCGGAAAGCTGACCCAGCAGGACGACTACGCCATCCGCCGGGCCGCACTGCAGCATCGGGTTCCCTACACCACGACGTTATCGGCGGCCTCGGCGGCCTGCGACGCCATCATCGCGCTCCGGAGCCGGGCCGGCGATGTGCGGTCGTTACAGGAATGGCACGCCATGGCACGAGAGATGTCGCCGGAGTGGACCGGTTGACTGCTCGGGATCCGAAATTCGTCCAGGCTCTTCGCGTGCGTGTCGCTGGTCAGGTCCGGGAGGCCGAGCCGGTGGGGCGCTATTCGACCTATCGGATCGGCGGCCCGGCCACGGTCCTCCTGCCGGCGACGCCGGAAGATGTCGGAGCCGCGTTGACCCTTGCCGGGGACGCGGGCGTACCGTGGTTTGCCATCGGACTCGGCTCCAACCTCCTGCTGCCGGACCAAGGGCTGGAGGCCCTGGTCATCCGTCTGGGCAAAGGGCTCGACCGGCTGGAGCGCAACGGCGACGACTGGACGGTGGGCGCCGGCCTGCCAGCCCCGATCGCCGCCCGACGCACCGCGGAGGCCGGCTTCGCTGGTCTGCACATCTTCGTGGGGGTGCCTGGCACCGTTGGCGGGGGGGTCTACATGAATGCGGGGTGCCACGGTGGCGACTGGTCCGAAATCGTCGAGCGGGTGACGGTTGTCGACGAGACCGGGAAAGACGCCGTGCTCGCCCGGGCCGATATCCCGTTCACCTACCGGCGCAGCGGACTCCGAGGCCGGATCGTGCTGGAAGCCACCGTGCGCCTGCGCCAGCAGGATCAGGCGCAGCTGGACGAGGCCATCGCGGAGATGTTCGAGTGGCGCCAGCGGGGCACGCCGTTCAACCAGCCGTGCTGCGGCAGCGTCTTCAAGAATCCGGCGGGTCCGAGCTGGAAGCAGGCGGGCGGAGATCGCACGGCTGGCCAGCTCATCGAGGCCGCCGGACTCAAGGGTTTCAGTATCGGTGGGGCCCAGGTCTCGCGGATGCACGCGAACTACTTCGTGAACACCGGCAGTGCCACGGCATCGGACGTAAGGACGCTGATCGAGCAGGTGCAGCGGACGGTCCAGGATCGGTTCGGCGTGAACCTGGAGCCGGAGGTAAAGCTGATCGGATCGAGGGGTGAGTACCTGAACAGCGTCAACGGTGAACAGTGAACAACGACTACTTCGTCCACGAATCCTCCTACGTCGATGACGGCGCCGTGATCGGCCCCGGCACCAAGATCTGGCATTTCTGCCACATCATGCCGGGAGCCGTCATCGGCGAGCGTTGCAACCTGGGCCAGAACGTCGTGGTCATGCCGGGCGCGCGGCTGGGCGACAACGTGAAAGTGCAGAACAACGTGTCCATCTACGAGGGGGTCGTCCTGGAGGACGACGTCTTCTGTGGACCCAGCTGCGTCTTCACCAATGTGGTCAATCCGCGGAGCCACGTGTCCCGCAAGTCCGAGTATCAGCGAACCCTGGTGCGCCGGGGGACCTCGATCGGGGCCAATGCCACGATCCTCTGCGGCGTCACCCTCGGCGAATACAGCTTTATCGGGGCCGGGGCGGTGGTGCGGAGTGATGTGCCGCCCTTTGCCCTGATGGTCGGAGTGCCGGCCCGGCGGGTGGGCTGGATGTGCCAGTGTGGGGTCCGGCTCCAGCCTAAGGAGGGGCGGGCCGCGTGCAGCGTCTGCGGCGCCTCCTATCGCGAAGCAGACGGGCTTCTGCGCCAGATTGACCCACCCCGTTCGCTCGGCTAACTTCTATGGCTGCCGAAGGTTCCGTCCTCTCCCCTCTCCGGGGTCACCGGTGAACGTACCCCTGCTTGACCTGGTCGCCCAGTATCAGACCATCAAGGATGACGTGCTGGCGGCCATGATGATTGTCATCGAGCGGCAGGGCTTCATCATGGGCCCCGAGGTCAGCCGGCTCGAGACCGAGATTGCGCGACTGTCTCACGCCAGGCACGGGATCGCTTGCGCCAGCGGCACCGACGCTCTACTGCTGCCGCTCAAGGCTCTGGACCTGCAGCCAGGCGACGAGGTGATTACCACTGCCTTCACGTTCTTCGCCACGGCGGGCACCATCCACAACGCCGGGGGCAGGCCGGTTTTCGTGGACATCGACCCCGCCACCTTCAACATCTCGCCGCGGGCCATCGAGGCGGCTATCACTCCCCGCACCCGGGGAATCATCGTAGTTCATCTCTTCGGCCAGCTGGCGGCCATGGAAGAGATTCAGGCCATCGCGGCCCGCCATGGGCTGCCGGTGATCGAGGACGGAGCCCAGTCCATTGGTGCACGGCGGAAGATCGCCGGCACGTGGCGCATGTCCGGCGAGCTGGGAACCGTGGGTACGCTCTCCTTCTTCCCCACCAAGAACCTCGGTGCCTGGGGCGACGCCGGCTTGATGGTGACGCAGGACGATGCACTGGCCGAGCGGCTAGGGCGTCTCCGGTTGCACGGAGGATCCCGGCAATACCTCCATGAAGAGGTGGGCACCAATAGCCGCCTGGATTCGCTGCAGGCCGCGGTTCTGTTGGCCAAGTTGCCGCACCTGCCGGCGTGGAACGAGGCGCGCCAACGCCATGCGGCCCGCTATACGGCGGCATTCAGCGGCCACCCGGAGATTTGTCCTCCACACGTCGACCCGGCCAACGAGCACATCTTTCATCAGTATACGCTGCAGGTGCCGCGCCGGGACCAACTCCAGGCCTACCTGAAGTCCAAGGGCATCGGGCACGCGGTGTACTACCCGCTCGCGCTGCACTTGCAGCCGTGCTTTGCCCACTTGAATTACGGCCGCGGGAGTCTCCCGGTCACCGAGGCCGCGATGGATTCGGTACTATCTCTGCCGATCTATCCCGAGCTGACGCGAGCGCAGCAGGACGCAGTCATTGAGACCGTGCAATCCTTCTACCGATGAGCCATGCCGAATGAGCATTGCCCAGGACCTGATCGCCAAAGCCGAACGCCGCCAGATCCTCTTCGGGATCGTCGGACTGGGCTACGTGGGCCTGCCCCTGGCGGTCGAGCTGGCCCGTGCCGGCTATCGGGTCCTGGGATTCGACGTCAACCCTAACGTGGTGGAGGGGCTCAACGAGGGGCGCTCGCACGTCAAGGACGTCACCGACGCGCAGCTGCAGCAGGCCATGGAGTGCGGCCGCTTCAGCTCGACCACCGACATGACGCGCCTGTCGGAGCCGGACGCCATCTCGATCTGCGTGCCGACCCCGCTCTCGAAGTTCAAGGACCCTGACATCAGCTTTATCGTGGCGGCCACCGAGGCGGTGAAGAAGCGGCTGCGCCGGGGGCAGGCCATCGTTCTGGAGAGTACGACCTATCCCGGTACCACCCGGGAGATCATGCTGCCCGCCCTCGAAAGCACCGGGTTGAAGGTGGGGCAGGACTTCTTCCTGGCCTTCAGCCCGGAACGGGTGGATCCCGGCAATCAGAACTACGGCACGCGAAACACACCCAAGGTGGTGGGGGGAATCACCGCCGACTGCCAGGCGGTGGCGGTGGCGCTCTACCAGCCCGCGATCGACACTCTGGTCCCGGTATCCACGACGGAAGCGGCGGAGCTGGTCAAGCTGCTGGAGAACACCTTCCGGAGCGTGAATATCGGACTGGTGAACGAGATGGCCATCGTCTGCGACAAGCTTGGGGTCAACGTCTGGGAAGTGATCGAGGCCGCTGCAACCAAGCCGTTTGGCTTCATGAAATTCCTGCCCGGTCCCGGCCTGGGTGGCCACTGCATTCCGATCGATCCCCACTACCTTGCCTGGAAGATGCGGGGGCTCAACTACAAGACCCGGTTCATCGACCTGGCGGGTGAGCTGAATACCGAGATGCCCATGTTCTGGGTTCGGAAGCTGTCCGAGGCGCTCAATGGCCAGGGAAAGGCGGTGCAGGGGGCCTCGGTGTTGGTGCTGGGCGTGGCGTACAAGCGGAATATCGAAGACATCCGCGAGAGTCCCGCCCTCGACATCATCAGGCTGCTGGAAGGGCAGGGGGCCCGGGTGAGCTATTTTGACCCCCACGTGCCCCGCTTTCTCGAGGACGGCCAGGAGTTCCGATCGGTCGAGCTGACGCCGGAGGTGGTGGCCGCGGCCGACTGCGTCATCGTTGTCACCGATCATTCAGCAGTGGACTATCGGATGATCAAGCGGCACGCCAGGCTGGTGGTCGATACCCGCAACGCACTACCGAAAGGGATTTGACATGCACGTGGCGGTAATCGGAAGCGGTTATGTCGGGCTGGTGGCCGGAGCGTGCCTGGCGGAGACGGGTAATGACGTCACCTGTGTCGATGTCGACGCGGACAAGATCGCGCGGTTGCAGCGGAACGAGGTGCCGATTTACGAGCCCGGCCTCGAGCCGATGGTGCAACGCAACCAGGAGGAAAAGCGGCTGACGTTCACCACCGACATCGGCGCGGCGGTTCGGAGCTCCCGAGTCATCTTCATCGCGGTGGGAACCCCGCCCGGGGAAGACGGCTCGGCCGACCTGAAGCACGTTCTGGCGGTGGCTCGTGATGTGGGTCGCCACATGAACGAGCCCAAGATCGTGGTCACCAAGTCGACCGTGCCGGTGGGCACCGCGGAGAAGGTGCGGGCCGCGGTCAAGGCGGAAACCAACATTCCCTTCGCCGTGTGCTCCAATCCCGAGTTCCTCAAGGAAGGCGCCGCGATTGAAGATTTCATGAAGCCGGATCGCGTGGTGGTGGGGGTGGATAACGACGAGGCACGCGAGGTGATGGGGGAGCTGTACGCGCCGTTCACCCGGCAGGGCGGCAATCGGGTCCTCTTCATGGATATCGCTTCCGCCGAGGTCACCAAGTACGCGGCCAATGCCATGCTGGCCACGCGCATCTCGTTCATGAACCAGATCGCGCTGTTCTGCGAGCTCGTCGGTGCCGACGTCAACAGCGTTCGCCTGGGCATCGGATCGGATCAGCGCATCGGGCGTGCCTTCCTGTATCCCGGTCCGGGGTACGGCGGCTCCTGCTTTCCCAAGGATGTGAAGGCGTTGATCCGGGCCTCGGACGAGCTCGGTCTCTCGCTCGACGTCCTCAAGGCTGTCGAGGAAGTCAACGAATGCCAGAAGCTGGTCGTGCTCCAGAAGACCCTGCGCTACCTGGGACAGGATCTCAAGGGCAAGATCGTAGGCCTCTGGGGACTCGCCTTCAAGGCCGAGACCGATGACATGCGGGAGAGCCCGACGATCCCGCTCATCGAGGGACTCCTCGCGGCCGGGGCCCGGGTGCAGACCCACGATCCCAAGGCAACCGACTCGGCCCGGGCGATTTTCGGCGATCGAGTGATGTACGCCGCCGACCCCTACAGTGCGGCCCATGGGGCCGACGCGCTCATTGTCATGACCGAGTGGCTGGTCTACCGGAACCCCGACTTTGAGCGGGTCCGCAAGCTGCTCCGGCGTTCCCTGCTCATCGATGGGCGCAACCTCTACGATCCCGAGAGGATGGCCAGCCTTGGCTTCGACTATCATGGGATCGGCCGGGCGCGCCGGTGACTCGGGTTCTGGTGACAGGGGCTGCCGGCTTCATCGGCTCCCACCTGGTCGAGGCGCTTTCCGCCCAGGGAGATGAGATCGTGGGGATCGACAATTTCGATCCCTTCTACCCCCGGGCAATGAAGGAACAGAATCTGGCCGAGGTCGGGCAACCGCGGGGGTTCTCGTTTCGGGAGCAGGACATGCTCGATGTCCCCGCCCTGCGCGCCCTGCTTACACCAGAGACCGTGATCGTGCACCTTGCCGCCAAGGCGGGGGTGCGACCCTCGCTGGCCGATCCGGTCGGGTACGCCACCGCCAACGTCACCGGCACGGCCGCCGTGCTCGAAGCAGCCCGGCAGGCCGGTGTGAGCCGAATCGTCTTCGGCTCGTCCTCCTCGGTGTACGGAGACAGTACCCCAGTGCCGTTCAGGGAGGATGCCGTCGCCACCGTCCCGGTGTCTCCGTACGCGGCGACCAAGCGGGCTGGGGAGTTGTTTCTGGGCTCGGTCGCCCCGATCTACGGTTTCAGGGCCGTCTCACTCCGTTTTTTCACGGTCTACGGCCCGCGCCAGCGTCCGGACCTCGCCATCCATGCCTTTGCCCGGAAGATGGTCGATGGCCGTACGCTGACGTTGTTCGGGGATGGTACCCAGGCACGCGACTACACCTACTGCGACGACATCGTGGCCGGGGTTCTCGCCTCGATCGCCTGGACCGCCACCGCACCGTTCGGGGTCGAGACGTTCAATCTCGGCGGCAGCCGGTCCATCCCGACCGAGGCCATGGTGGCCGAGATCGCCGGTGCCCTCGGCATCAAGCCGAAGATCGAGTGGGCCCCCATGCAGCCGGGTGATGTGCAGCGGACCGCTGCCGACCTCACGAAATCCGGCGCAATCCTCGGCTATGCGCCGAAGACGCCGTTCCCCGAAGGGATTCGCCGGTTCATCCGATGGTTTCGGGAGGCCTATGGCCGGGCAGACTGAGCTCCTGCTGGCACGCGCCCGGGAGCGATTCGTAGTACAGGACTATTACGGCGCGGTTCACCTGCTGGAGTCGGTGGTCGACTCCGGACGAGCATTCGCCGACGTCCATCATCTTCTCGGTGTGTCACTCTCCCTGCTCGGTCAAGCCGAGCGGGCATTGGGCGAGCTCAGACGCGCGCTGGAGCTCAATCCGCACTATGTCGAAGCCCTGATCCACCAGGGGCTGGTGCTCAATGACCTCGGCCGAACCGATGAGGCGCAGGAGGCATTCGGCCGGGCGGCCGAGCACCTCTCGAAACCTACCGCTGGCCTTCCCGCGCCGGTGGCGGCCCAGCTGGCCAACCGGCACGCCGAGCTGGCCGAAACGTATGCCAGCGCGGGTGCGATCGACCGCGCGATCGGGCAGTATCAGGCGGCGCTCGAGCTGGGCCCGACGTTTCACGACCTGCGCTACCGGATGGGACGGCTCCTCCTCGAGGCTGGCCGCCCCCTGGAAGCACGCGAAGCGCTGGAGTCGGTCGTCGGTGCGCGCCCGAATTTCGTGGATGCGGAGGCCGCGCTGGGCCTGGCCCACTACCTGTCGGGTGATGCCGGTGGGGCCCGGTCGGTGTGGGAGGCCTGTCTGGCTCGCCGTCCCGAAAACGCGAGAGTCGAGGCCTATCTCGCGATGCTCTCTCGGGCGGGTCAGTGAAGCCCGAATCCTCCCTGCGGCTGATTGTGCTGGCCCTCCTGGCCGGATGTGGGCAGGCCGGCGATCACGAGCGTCAGGGCGACAAGTCCTACGGCGAGGGGCGCTACGCCCAAGCGCTGACTGAGTATCGCCTCGGGCTGGAGAAAGACCCCGACGCACGCCTATGGGCCAAGGCCGGCGGCGCGGCGCTACGCACCGGCAACCTGGACGTTGCCTCCGACGCCTACCTCCGGCTTGCCGCCGAAGACCCGACCCGTGCGGAGGAGGCTGCGGAAGGCCTCGAGTCGGTGGCGCGCGCGGCAGAACGCGCCGGTGATGCGCCAAGACTTCAGGCCGCGGTGGTGGGAATGGGCGCCATTGCTCCCGACCGTTCCACCGGTCGCTACGCCCTGGACCTGATTCGCCGCCCCGGCGCGGAGGCCACTGATCTCGTGGCCGTGTTGCCGGGGGCCATTGCGGTGGCTCCAGACCCGGAAACGGTGGACTCTCTCCTTGTCGTATACGGGCTCGCTCTGCGGGAGACCAGCGGCTGTGGCGAGGCGCTTCCCGCCTTTCAGGCGGGTCTCAGACGGACCAAGATGGCTGCGCTGCGGTCCCGCGCCGAGGAAGGCGTGGCCGGCTGCTCACTGGCCCTGGGGCTCCGGGCGGAGGCCACCGGGATGCCAGAGGATGCGGCACTGTGGTTTGCGGCCGCGATTCGTATTGACTCCAACACCACCGTGGGGCGCCGCGCGCTGGTAGGGTACGGCGACGCGCGCCTCCGGTTGGGAGATAGCGTCGCAGGAGTACTGGCCTACCGCACGGTGGTTTCCGATGCAGTGCAGTCCGATTCGATCCATCAGATGGCTCTCGACCGGCTCGAAGGTCTCCGCGGCTCGGCCCCGTTCGATTCCGCCCGAATAATCCTCCGATGACCTACCGTTGGTGTTTTTGTCTCGTGGCGCTCGCAGCGGCGTGCGGGGGCGGTCGCGCAGCGGCCGACCCGACGGTGTCGCCGTCGGCGGGGGCGCGCCCGAACGAGAATGCCTCGCCGGCGACGATAGACTCGCTCTGGAGCAATGCGGAGGCGGCGGCACGGCAGGGAAAGTGGGGTGACGCCGAGAAGCTGATCGAGCGGGTGCTGCTGGAGCTCTCTCCAGGAGATCCGCGCATTCCCCAGGCGCACTACTGGCTGGGAGAGGCCTACTTCGCCCGCGGCAGGCACCTCGAAGCGGCCCGCGAGTTTCGCAAGGCGTCGGACGAAACACCGAACCATCCCCTGGCGCCCGAAGCGCTGCTGCGGGTAGGCGACGTCTATGCCGACCTCTGGCGCCGCCCGGAGCTCGACCCGACCAACGGGCAAACCGCGCTGGCCACCTACCAGGAGCTGCTCAACCGATACCCGGGAAGCAGCGCGGCCAAACGGGCTCAAGTCCGGATCGCGGAGCTGAACGAGCGTTTCGCGTACAAGCTGTACCGGGCCGCAATTTTTTACTACCGGCTGAAGGCGTACGACTCGGCCATCCTGTACTTCAAGGATCTGATCGCAAGCTATCCCAAGGCGACTGTGGCCCCGGAGGCGTTGGTGAAGCTGGTGCAGGCCTACAAGACGCTGGGATATCGCGAGGACGTCCAGGAGACCTGCGACTACATCCGGCGGTTCCATCCCAAGGCGCCCGGAGCGCGAGAGGTCTGCCCGACCGATCCCACCGGGGCCTGACCGCGGCATGATCGGCCTCTTCGGGGGGTCGTTTGACCCCGTGCATCACGGCCACCTGATCGTGGGAAAGGTGGCGGCCGAGAAGCTGAGGCTCGACTCGCTGCGATTCGTGCCTGCCCGAGAACAGCCGTTCAAGGTCGGTCGGCACCGGACCTCCGCCGAACACCGTGCGGCCATGCTATCGCTCGCGGTAGAGGGAATGCCGGGGTTCAGCGTCGAACGAAGCGAGCTGCAGCGGCCGGGTCCCTCCTACACGGTTGACACCCTGAGACATTTGCGGGAGCGGGAGCCGGGGGCGGAGTTCGTGCTCCTTCTCGGCGCCGACGCCGCCGCCGAGCTTCCGGCCTGGAGGGAGGCCGTCCAGCTCCCCGACCTGGCCCGGATCGCGGTTTTTGCCCGGCCGGGGACCCCGGTGGCTGATTCACCCTGGATCTCGACCGTGATCGAAGTCCCGGCCATCGATATTTCCGCTACCGAGGTGCGCCGAAGAGCCCACCAGGGACTATCGGTCCGGTACTGGGTCCCCGATTCGGTGGCGAAGTACATCACCACACACCGGTTATATTTAGCCCCAGAATGATCAAGACACTGATGACCTCGGTCTTCGGCACGCGGTTCGACCGGG
>CAZASU010000011.1:0-41481 GCA_964487785.1 uncultured Gemmatimonadaceae bacterium
GCCCCGGCGAAACTGCGTTCGCGCTGCCGATTCGGTTGGTTGCCGCGGGACGGGGAAACGTGCGGGCCGGCCCGGGCACCGGCTCCCGCATCGAGTTCGGAGTGGAGCCCGGTGACCCCTTGATCGGCTATTCGTATGTCGATGAGTGGATACGGATCGGCGACGACAGCGGTCGAGGAGGGTGGATCTTTCGGAGTCTCGTGACCCGGCCGTAGCTACGGTTTTGTGGCCTGCTTCTGCTTGCGGCGGGCGGCCACGACACGGTTTCGACCCTGGCGCTTGGCCTCGTACAAGGCTTCGTCCGCGCTGGAGATGACGGCTTCCGCAGTATGACCATGGTGCGGGAACTCGGCGATCCCGGCGCTGATCGTGACCTTACCGCCCACGAATTCTTCAGCTGCCACTCGTTCGCGGATGCGCTCAGCCAGTTGTAGCGCCGCGTCCACGCTTTTTCCTGAGAGCAGGACCGCGAACTCCTCTCCACCGTATCGCGCGGTACAGTCGCCCGCACGAGTGCAACTGCGAAGGATGTTCGCCACTTTCTTCAGGACCTCGTCGCCCGCCGGGTGGCCGTGCGCATCGTTGTATTTCTTGAAGTGGTCCACGTCCAGCATCAGCACCGTGAACGAATGGCTTTGCCGCTGCGACCGGAGCAGCTCTTCGGACAGCCGCTGGGTCAGAATGCGCCGATTGGACAGGCCGGTCAGCGAGTCCGACGCGGACAGGCGCTCCAGCTCCTCGTTTTGCTGGCGCAGGGTTTCGTTGACGGCGTCGAGGTCCTGCCGGCTTTGCCGGAGCCGACCTACCATGTGATTGAATACGTAGGTCAGATCACCCACCTCGCCGGTGGCGGTCGGAAGGTCCACGGCCAGGTCGCCTTCGGCAACTTCGGCCGCTCCCTTGGTGAGCCGCTCCAAGGGTCGAACGATGAGCAGGGCGAGGTGGTAGGCGATGGCGGTGACGCCGAGCAGCAGACCCGCCACTATGGCCAGGGTCAGGTCCCGGAAGCGTCTGACCTGGTGGTATGCGACATCCGCCGGGATCTCCGCCAGGACCAGCCAGCCGACCCGGGGTACCCGCTTCAGGCTTCCCAGCACCTCGGCTCCAGAGACACTCTCGTAGGTGAGCACTGCTCCTTCGTTCGCGGTCAGCCGTTTGAGGAGCGACGGTCTCAACGTGACCTGCATGAGCTCGGCGGAGCTCGTCCGGGAGCTGACGATCACGTTCCCCCCGCTTGCCATCAGATACGCCTGTCCCGACGTACCCGGAGCAAAGGTTTGCAAGCCTTCCCGTGCCCCGCGCAGGTTCAGCCTGGCCGCCAGCGCGCCGACCATTCGGCCATCGGCCCGCTGGACCGGGACCGCAACCAGCAGAATTCCCTTGCCGAGTGATTTGTCCCAGGTCGCGTCACCGACAAGAGCGTTGGTCGAGCTCAGCTCGCGGCTCCAGTCGCTGGGAAGCCGGAGCGAGCGATGCTGCTTCTCGCTGCTGGCAACCATGCGTCCCTGAGGATCCAGCACTAACAGTTCCTCATAGTCGCTGAACCGCTCGCGGACGGAATTGAGGTAGTCGCTCAGCCGGCCCTGGGTCCTCGAGGCGCCGGCTCCACGCGCCAGGTTCTCGGAGACCTCGTACGAGCTGGCGAACACCCGGAGATCGTAGAGGCGCTCCTTGACCCACACGTCCATCTCGCGCGCGGTCTGAGCGCTGGCGCTGAGGAGCTCCTGCGAGATCTTCTCCTCCAGGGCCCTTCGATTCTGGGTGTAGGAGATCCACGCGGTTAGACCGGATGGGACCAGCGTCACCACCAGAGCAAACGCAAGAATCTTGCTCCGGACGGTGTCCAGGCGAAAGAACCGCTGGTATGGAGAGAGTGGGTTACCCAGGATTCTCAACCTCACCCCCACACAGGCTCAAGGGAAATGCGCATGCTCGACGCGGTCTCTGCGGGTGTAAGGTCTGGCCCCTGCCGCCGGGGCTCCGTGAACACGCCATGGGCCGAGGGATCTTTAGCAGGTCTCGGGCCATCACTTATCCTCAAGGATCTTAAGGTGATAGCGCCGCCCACCGGGGAGCCAGCTCGGTGGGCTGCCTACGGTCTGGCAGATTCCCATAGCGCTGTGGGGGCAGGTCTCCGCCGCGTCCCATCATCTCGAGCCTCAGCGTCGCCTCGACCGCCAGCTCGGCGCCAAAGGTTCCAACCGACCCCCAGCCGGGTGCGGTAATCCTCCAGAAAGATCCGCAGGCCTCATTCACCTGGTCCGCCGTCCCGAAGGGAGCACGTTCTTCGATCCAGCAGTCGCGCTATGGTCACGCGCTCGTGCGTGCCGCCGTTTGCGGCTTTCCTCCTTGAACGCCCGATCCGATGCCTGGGATTCGACAAATCATCTCCAGCTCGTTTAGTCCTGGACAGAGGTGCAGGCTGTCACTGTAACCGGCGGAAGCCTCTCTTGAGTGCGATTTCGGGCCTCAGGTATCTCCCCACACGCATCCCGGCGCATCGCCTGCCATAGTAACGCGAGCCCTCTTCCCGCCATCGAGGATCTGTGCCGCGGCGAAGCTCTTGCAGACCACAGAGTTGCGGGTGATGTAAGTACGGCGCGGCACTTGCACGTCCGGTGATCATGTGCCACTCAAGAACAACGGAGGAACCACTGGATGCCGGGTCCCTTCGCGGAGGTGCCGGCCGTGTCTTGCGGGGCCCGAGAGTCGCTGGGTTTACCCTCATCGAGCTCGTGGTCACCACGGCAATCATAGCGATGCTCGCGGCGATCACGGTTCCGGGATACCACTCCTTTACTGAAGGAGCAAAGATCGCGCGCGCCGCGGAGGAAATCCGGGCCTTGGAGATCGACATTGCCACCTATCAAGCTGGAGCGGGGACCCTGCCGCGCAGCCTGGCAGACATTGGGCGGGCCAATCTGAAGGACCCTTGGGCGAACCCCTACCAATACCTGGTCATGGCCGATGCCAAGCGTGGCGCGGTGCGAAAAGACCGGTTTCTGGTCCCCCTTAATACGGATTACGATCTGTACAGCAAGGGGCCGGACGGCCAGAGTAAGCCGCCCCTGACTTCGGGCGCGGGCCGAGACGACATCTTGCGAGCCAACGACGGCGCTTACGTCGGCCCAGCCTCGAAATACTAGGTGCCGCACTCATGAAGCTTCACGGCGGCGTGCTGCGCAGTAGGTTCGGGCATCGGCTCCTGATCCTTTTCATATGTTGCGCCGTGCTGCCCACAGGTGCGGTGGCTTTCCTTGCCCTCCGTGATGTGACCTACCAGCTGGACCAGCAAGCCCAGGCCAGATTGCACGAGAGAGCCAAGTCCATCGGGTTCGCGATCGTGGAGCGGCTGCAACTGCTGGAGTCGGAGCTCACCATCATTCCTTTGTCGCGCGGGCCCGGTGGTCCCCGCGCCGGAGCGGCGGAAGAGATCGGCCAGGATATCCAGGAGCGGTTCGTGGCCCTGGAGCGGATGGACGCCTCCCGCCTGGGCCCGGCAGCGAGACGGCACCTGGCCAGCGGCCAGGCCTTCCTTTCCACCACCCACCGGTCGGGCCTGCCGCCGCGCATCTACCTCGCCAACCGAGTAGACCTGGAGGATGAATCACGGGGCCTCGTGGTGGGGGAGATTTCGCCCAGCTTTCTGTGGGGAGTTCCCTACGCGAGCGGACTGAACACAGAAACGGCGCTCACCATCCTGGACGACTCCAGTCAGGTCCTGTACCACTCGCAATCGGCGTCCGTCGCCTTGCCCCAGGGCGTTGCGCGACAGCTGAGCGGCTCCCCCTCCGGAACGTTTGAGTGGGAGTCCAGGACGGGGCCGCACGTCGCCTCTTATTGGTCGATCTTCCTCAAGCCCAGCTTCGGCAAGACCAAATGGACGATAGTGCTCAGCGAGTCGAAGGCCGACGTCGTCGCCCCGATCGCCGCTTTCAAGAGCACCTTCCTCCCACTCATCCTTCTGTCGCTCCTCACGGTGGTGTTACTGAGCATCCGGCAGATCCGGCGATCCATCACCCCCCTACACGCACTGCAAGACGGCACCCGGCGCATCGCCATGCGGGATTTCGACAGCCGCGTGAGCATCGATAGTGGTGACGAGTTCGAGCAGCTCGCGACTGCTTTCAATACAATGGCCACCCGGCTCGGCCGCCAATTCAACGCCCTGGCCACCGCGGCCGAGATCGATCGGGCCGTTCTCTCCGCGATGGACACCGATACGATCGTGAACACCGTTCTGGCGCGAGTCATGGACGTGTGCCCCTGCGACGTCATCGGCGTCGGCCTCCTTGACCCGGAAGCGGCCGGATGCGCCCGCATCCACAGCGTGGCCAGGCGCGACCCCGGGCGTCGGAGGACGGAGGTCGTGGAGATTTCTTCCAACGATCTCGAAACCCTCCGTGCCCAGGCGGAGCCACTGCTAGTTGCGGCGGGCGACATCCTTCCGAGCTACCTGCTGCCCCTGGCCGCCGACGGCGCGCGAGCCTTTGTCGTCCTGCCCCTGTTCGTCAAGACCGAGTTGCTCGGTGTCATCGCGCTGGGGGACCTGGCCGCCACTTCCCGCGGCTCTGAGGATGTCACCCAGGCCCGGCGTCTGGCGGATCAAGTGGCGGTCGCACTGTCCAACGCGCGGATGATCGATTCGCTTGCCCACGAGCGTACCCAGTTGGAGCGGCGCACCAACGAGCTGAGTCGGGCCAACGAGATTCTGAGGGAAGAGATCCGGGAACGGGAGCGCGCCGAGAAGGCGCTGCAGGAAAGCGAGCAGCAGCTCCGCCAATCGCAGAAAATGGAAGCGATCGGAACACTGGCGGGCGGGGTGGCGCACGACTTCAACAATCTCTTGACAGTGATCTCGAGCTACAGTGAGTTGGCAATGGGCGACCTCGACGCCAACGCCCCGCTGCGCGCCGACCTGGAGCAGGTCTTCCAGGCGGCGGGCCGCGCCGCCGCCCTGACCCGGCAGCTCCTGGCCTTCAGCCGGAAGCAGGTGATGCGGCCGGAGCTCTTGGATCTCAACCAGCTCGTCGCCGCCATCGAGAAGATGCTGCGTCGATTGATCGGCGCCGGCATCGAGATCCGCAGAGTGGAGGAGACGCCCCTTGCCCGAGTGAAGGCGGACCCGGGTCAGATCGATCAGGTGATCATGAATCTCGCCGTCAACGCACGGGACGCCATGCCCGATGGCGGCCAGCTGACCATCGAAACAGCCAATGCCCGGCTCGATGCGGCCGAGGCGGGCCGCCTCGGCGTGGAGGCAGGGAGCTGGGTGCTACTGTCGGTCCGCGACACGGGCATCGGTATGGACGAGGCCACCCGGGCCAGGATCTTCGAGCCCTTCTTTACAACCAAGGAGCCGGGGAAGGGCACCGGCCTAGGCCTCTCGACGGTGTATGGTATCGTGCGGCAGTCGGGCGGGTGCATCGCAGTCGAGAGCGAGGCTGCCCGCGGCACCACGTTCAAGATCTACCTGCCGGCGGACGAGTCCTTCGAAGAAAGCCTCGAGGCGGAGCCGAACAGGTCCAGAGCGGGGACCGGATCGGAAACCGTACTGGTGGTCGAGGACGAAGAAGCAGTCAGGACCGTCGTGGACCGCATCCTTCGCCGGTGCGGCTACTCGGTACTGACCGCGAGCCACGCCGGAGAGGCCCTCCTACTCTCCGAACAGCATCATGGCCCGATTCACCTACTGCTCACCGATGTGGTGATGCCCCTGATGAGCGGGAGGCAACTGGCCGAGCGGGTCCGGCGTGGCCGGGTTGAAACCCGAGTGTTGTATATGTCGGGGTACACCAACGACGGCCACCTGGGCCCTGGGGTACTGGAAGCGGGGACCGAGCTGCTTCAGAAGCCTTTCGGGCCCGACACCCTCACACGCAAGGTTCGCGAAGTGCTGGACGGTGCCACGCCGGCACAACCTGAACTCAAGGGAGTGGAATCGTGACCATGACGCCAAACGAAGAGGAGCCATCCTCCAGGGCACCGGGGCAGCCGAACGAAGTCGACAGCCCGGACCACGGCGTCCCTTCGCCCGACCTCGCCAGCTTCTTCAGTATCCTGGCCGCGAGTTTTACGCATTCCCAAGGCCGCAGCGGTGCACGCTCCGCCGGCGAGGCGGCCTCCAAGAAGGCGCAGCTCCGGGGAAGCAGCCTGCAACCGGCTCAGCGGTTCTGGCCCCGGCCGATACTCCTGGCCGCCCTCCTTTGTGTGGGGCTGGCCTGGATGGCACCGCTCCTGCTCGCTCCCAGGGAGCTCGTAGTTCCCGACACCCTCGTGGGGAGCTGGAGGACTTCGGCTCGTTTGTACAGCGACCGTGGCTTCACGATCACCAAGACCTCCTTGGTGCTCAAGGCGGGCCCCGACAGGTCGAATGTTTCAGTCCATCCGATCGCCCGCCTGAGAATCGCCCGATCCGGCGATAGCCCGGTTTACACGATCGAGTATCTGGTGGAACGGGCCCCGTACGAGTTCTCCTTCCGAGTCTCGCCCGGCCCGCCGCCGGTGATCAGTCTGGTCCATCAACCTGCCGTGACGTGGCGAAAGGAAGACGACTCGTTCTCACCCTCCGCGCGGCCGGTGCACCGCCGCTAGCAACTCGTCGATGATGAACGGCTTGGGGACGAACCCGGCGAAGTCGATGCCCTGAAGGCGCTCTCTAACCTCCGGCTCGGCGTCACCGCTCATTACGATGAGGCTGAGCCCCGGACGGATACGGCCTAGCTCGCGGGCAGTCTCGGCGCCCCCGAGTCCTGGCATATTGAGATCCAGCAGCACGATGCCAATCCCGGGTTCCCGCTGAAGGAGCTCGATCCCCTCCGCCCCATCGGACGCGATCATGACCGTGAAGCCGTGGCGGCGCAGTACGCGCTCGGCCGCGGAGCGCACGTCCGCGTCGTCATCGATGACAAGGACGGTCGAACAGGAGTCGAAGGCGGACCGATGCCCCATACTTGAACATAGACCCGTGTGGTCCTCTGCCGACAGCCGTAGATTCTACGCGAATCGTTCCCGCCGATGCCTTCGCCCCTGGCAGCCATCCACGGCGGCGGAGTGGCCGTCAGGCGGAGGCGCTCTTCCCGGGGCGACCGCTCCGCGAAGTTCGTCCCGATCGCCGACCGGATTCATTACGTGAGTGAGAGCATCAATGCCGTTGTGGACAAGTAGCTGGCCGTGAGCCGCCGGACGGACGGTTGTGCCCCGCCCTTTCTTCATGCAAATTCCCGTTTCCGATCCAGGCTTCGATACTGAATCGCTTCGCTGACGTGGGCCGTCGTGATTTCGGCTGCCCCGGCCAGGTCGGCTATGGTCCGAGCGATCTTGAGCACCCGGTGATAGGCCCGTGCCGAGAGGCTGAGCCGCGCCACCGCCTGACGGAGCACCGATTCCACCGGCTCGCTGAGCCGGCAGTGCCGCCTCAGATCGCGGACGCTCATGTGGGCATTGGCATAGACCCCCCGCTGATCTCGAAAACGCGTCCGCTGCACCGTCCGTGCCTGCTCGACCCTGCTCCGGATGGTGGCGCTGGCCTCACCGGACTGCTCGCCGGCCAGATCGCCATAAGCCACCGCGGGGACCTCGAGGTGAATATCGATGCGGTCGAGCAGCGGCCCCGAGATCCGGGAGCGGTAGCGCTCGATGGCCAGGGATCCGCAGCTGCAGGCATGGAGCGGATCGCCGAGATAGCCGCACGGACAGGGATTCATGGCCGCGGCGAGCATGAACCGGGCTGGATAAGTGAGGCTCATGGCCGCACGGCTCAGCGTGACCACGCCGTCCTCCAGCGGTTGCCGCAGCACCTCCAGCACGTTCCGGCGGAACTCGGGCAGCTCGTCGAGGAACAGCACTCCCCCGTGTGCGAGACTCACCTCGCCCGGCCGGGGTGACGAGCCCCCTCCGATCAGCCCGGCATCGCTGATGGTATGATGCGGCGAGCGGAACGGGCGCTGAGTGAGGAGCGACTGGCCCGTGGGCAGCGTTCCCGCGACGCTATGGATCTTGGTGGTCTCGAGCGCCTCCTCCAGACCCATGGAGGGAAGGATTGTTGGAAGGCGCCGGGCGAGCATGGTCTTTCCGGCCCCGGGCGGGCCGATCATCAAGATGTTGTGGCCGCCGGCCGCCGCCACTTCGAGCGCGCGCTTTGCCGCGGCCTGACTCCTGACATCGGCGAAGTCGAGATCGCTGCAACCGACAGCGGCCATGAGGGCCGGGATGTCGACCCGGGTAGGGGCAATCGATTCGGTGCCACACAGGTGGCCGCAAACCTCGAGCAGGGTGCGCGCGCCGCGCACGTCGAGTCCCTCGACCACTGACGCCTCCGGAAGATTGCCATGGGGCAGCAGCACGCCGCGGTAGCGCGCCGTCCGCGCGGCAAGAGCCATGGAAAGCGCGCCGCGCACCGGCCGCAGGTCTCCTTCGAGGCCGACCTCACCGATGACGGCGTGATCTCGCAGCCGCTCCTCCGGCAGCTGCCCGCTGGCGACGAGAATCCCGAGCGCGATCGGCAGATCGAAGGCCGAGCCCTCCTTGCGGATGTCCGCCGGCGCCAGGTTGACGGTAATGCGCCGCAGCGGAAACGAGAACCCCGCGTTGACGAGCGCCGCGCTCACCCGCTCGCGCCCTTCTTTTACGGCGCCCTGGGGGAGGCCGACGGTGGAGAAGGAAGGAAGCCCATTGGTGATGTCGACCTCGACGTCCACCGGGTAGGCGTCGATCCCGAGAACGGCGGCGGAGCGAATTCGGGCAAGCATGGGATCGACTCCGGACTGGGAATCGCAACCTACCCGGGGCCGATCGGCCGCTGGGTACCCGGCCAACGCAAAAGTGGACCGAATCCTGCAGCGGTCCTGGATCCATCGCCGGTCCCCCGGCGCCGATCGTGGCGGAAATCCCCCCGGCCCACCGCCCGTTCGAGTTCCAGACCCGGAGTCTCACATGGGTAGGTTGTTCTGCGCGGTCCTCCTGTTGCTGGGCTTGGGCGCCTGCGCCGCTCCACGAGCCGCCGGTGCCCCGCTCGCACCACTGGCACGCTCCTGGGCTGTCCCCACGCTGGGACTGTATCAGGACTGGTGGGACAAGACGGTCGCATGTTCGGGCCGTCAAGGCAAAATGACCGACGTGAGTTTCTACGCGGTGGACGCTCCTTCCGGAGGAATCGAGCTGGCCGGAGAGATGGCCCACGCTTGGTGGGTCCGGCAAGGCAATAGGATTTATCTTCCCGCCAATGCGCTCGGGCAGGAGTGGCTGGTGCGCCATGAGATGCTGCACGCGCTCCTCCAGCGCGGCAGCCATCCGTCCAAAGTATTCGTCGAGACCTGTCACCTGGCTTCTGCCGCGGTATGGCGCGACTCGACCCTGGCCTTCGACCCGGGGAATCCACGGGGAAATTGATCCGCAAGGCATACCCCTGCCGGCTGGGCGGCCCTCATCTTGCTGCCCTATCCCGTAACCGTAGTCGAAATCGGTATCCGCCTTTCCGAGGGGTATGCATCCAGCAGACCTTCTGGCATTTCGCGGGAGCAACTCGTCATGGTGAGACCTTCTACTAGAGCGCGCTGGGGCGGACTCATCGCCATCATCGTGCTTGCCATCATCAGTGGAGGCTGGCTGCTCCGCCGGAAGGCGGCCCCGGACGGGACGGTCTATCAGCAGGCCCGCTTGTTCGAGAACGTCGTCGCCTCAATCCACAGCAACTACATCGACCCACTGGGAGAGGGCGACCTCTACCAGACCGCGGCGAAATCGCTGGTCGCCTCGTTGCGGGACCCCTATGCCGAGCTCCTGACGCGGGAGAGCTACCGCCAGTACCAGCGGCAGATGTCCGGCACCGAGGTCGATGTAGGATCGATCTCCGAGCCGCACATGGGCGACGCACGCGGTGCGTTCGGGCCTGGCGACGAGGTTCTGAGCATCGATGGGAGGAGCACCAGGGGCTGGTCGGCCCACCGGTTGGCAGAGGCGCTGTCGGCGGGCTTGGGTACGACCGTCACCGTCATCGTGCGTCCAAAGGGATCCGACTCGGCGGTAGTGCGACAGCTGACCCGGACCGTGATCCACGTTCCCGCGACGTCTCAGGGCATCTTTCTCGGGGGCGGCGTCGGCTACGTCGAGCTCCGCCGGATCAGTGAGGGCGCAGCCGACGAGCTGCGCCAGGTGGTGGACCGGCTCGTTGGGGACGGCATGACCGCACTCGTGCTGGATCTTCGGGGCGATCCCGGAGGGCTCATCAACGAAGGCGTCCGGGTGGCCAGCCTGTTCCTCAAATCCGGGGACACGGTAGCGGTGTCCCGAGGCCGCTCTTCGCACCACTCCAAGGTCTACCTGGCCGGGACTTCCGGCGGCTGGAGAGGGCTCATGGTCGCCCTCCTGGTCAACCATGGAACGGCCAGTTCAGCCGAGTTGATCGCCGGAGCCTTGCAGGACCACGATCGCGCGGTGATTCTGGGAACGCCGAGCTTCGGGAAGGGAGTCCTCCAGACGACCTACCCGCTTGGCCAGGAGATCGCCCTCAAACTGACCACGGCACGGTGGTACACACCGAGCGGGCGAACAGTGCAGCGGCCCAAGGCCGACGCAGAAGGTGCCAGGGGCAACCGGACCCCGGCCCAGCTGCCGCAGGTGTTTCGGACCGCCTCAGGGCGTCCTATCCTCGACGCGAGCGGCATTCTCCCGGATCTTCCGGTACGGGGTGTTCCCCGCTCCGACGCCGAACGGACCCTGCTGAGCGCGTTGGGCGAGGACCTGAGCCTGTTCCGCTCGGTTCTCTCGCAGTACGCTGCCGACGTGAAGAAGGCCCGCCCACCGAAGTCGGAATCGTTTCGAGTCGCCCAGGAGATGCGAAAAGACGTATTCGAAAGATTGAAGGAGAATGGACTGGAGCTTGGCCGTGACACGTTCGACATCGCGAGTGGCTACATCGACGAGCAGCTCGGATACGAGATTGCGCGCACCGTGTTCGGGCCGGTGGCTGAAGCCAGACGTCGAGCGCTCTCCGACCGCCAGATGCAAACCGCGGTGCGCCTGCTTCGTCGGGGGCGGACGCAGGAGCAGGTGCTGATCGTGGCCGACGCGGAGCGGGCCAAGATGTCCTCCAGGTAGCTCACGAAGGCAGCTGCACGGTCACCACGGTCCCCACCCCCGATTTACTCTCCACTTCGATTCGTCCTCCCCAGCTCTCCACCAGCCGCCGCACTATGGCGAGCCCCAGCCCCGACCCGCTCGTGGTGGTCGAGAAACGGGGTTCGAAGACGCGGGGAAGCAGCTCGGCAGGAATGCCCGCGCCATCGTCTTCCACCCGGATGAGTGCCGGTCCGACGGTGACCCGCACGACCGCGGCGCCCGCGTTCCGGGCGTTCTCCAGCAGGTTCACCACCACCTCTTTTACCTCATCCGAGCGGGCGGACCCGAACGCCTGCGGCTCGACCGCCAGCCGAACCTCGCACTCCTCCTCGGCCAGGCGATACAGCTGCACCACTTCGCCGACGGTTGCGCCGAGGTCGATCCGGTCCAACGGCTGATGCAGGTCGGCCGGGGCGGCGAAGCGGCTGAAGGCCCGGGCGATGGTGTCGAGCCGATCGATCTCGCCCAGGATCCGCTCGGCCGTCTCTTCCAGCGTGCGGTCGAACTCTCCCCTGCGATCCCGATAGACCCGGCGCAGGTGCTGCATGCCGAGGCGCATCGGGGTGAGCGGGTTCTTGATCTCGTGCGCCACCTGACGCGCCATTTCGCCCCAGGCGAGCACCCGCTCGGCACGCGATACATCGGTCACGTCGTTGAGGGCCATGACCACGCCATGCACCTCTGGCCCCAGCGAGGCCAGCTGCAAAGTCAGCCGGCGCCCGCCAACCTCGAGCTCCGCGGTTCCGTCCCCCGCTGGATTGTCCAGGAATCGTCGCACTGCGCCGGCCAGGGGAGCCCACTCGGGCGCGAGGCGCTCGAGGAACGATTCCCCCTCTGCCAGCTGAGTGCCGAGCAGATCCACCGCCTGGCGATTGGCGATGAGCACTCTACCCCGCGGGTCCACCCCGACAACGCCAGTGGCCACCGTGGCGAGCACGGCCGCTGTGCGCTGCCTGGCTCCTTCCAGGGCGCTCTGGGTGGAGCGGATGTCGGCCGCCATCCGCTCGAAGGCGCCAAATACCGGCTCGAACTCGAGGAGCGGACGCCCGGAGTGGGCGGGCATCGGCTTGCCCTTGCCCAATGCCAGCGCCGAGCGGCGAAGCTCCGCGACCGGCCGGGAGAGCGCTCGCGAGGCTACCTGCGCTCCGGCCAGGGCCGCGGCAACGCCGGCGAGAGTCGCGAGGAGCAGGACCAGGGCGAGGTCGAGCTGCCGGGTAGCGAGAGAGGAGTCGTCCGCCAGCTGGGGCGTGGCGAGCACTGCGATATCGCCGGCCCGGCCCGGCTGAACCACGCGATACCCCACTCGTTCGGCAAGCTGGGGAAGCGAGCCCTCCCGGGTGACCTCGAACTGTCCCTCGATTGCCAGCGACCGGAATGCCTTGGGGTCCATCAGCTGGCCGACCACACCGAGATCCTCGAGTACCGGAGTGCTCGTTCCCACCAGCCTGCCCCCTCGATACAACGCCAGGTCGGCATCGATGCGACGGCTCAGCTCGCGGAGCCGATCCGGCATCGGGCTGCCGCGGCCGAGGAGGCCGCCGGAGGTGAGCACCGCATCCCGAAGTGTCTGGGTGATGAGCAGGTCTCGGCTTCGTTCAGCCTCATCGGCCAGACGCGCGAAACTCCATGCCGCGAACCCGACAGCGGGCAGGATGAAGAACGCCCCCAGCGTCACCGCTAGCCGCACCCGGAAGGAGCGGGAGAGGCTGCGCCACCGCGGCCGTCGCGGCCGCGCCCCGGACATGAACTCCGCCACAAACCAGAGCAGTGCCAGCACCGCCGCGTCGAGGAGCACCACCAGTACTCCGCGCACCAACAGTGGGAGTGGCCCACGCAGGTCGATTGCAGCGTGAACCGCCCGGATTCCCCCGGCCACCGCCAGCGGATATTCGCTCCTCAGGATCCAGCCCTCGCGACGCCAGCGGGAGCTTCGAAGCCTCCCATTGGCACTCGCGAGTGGCGGTGAGAGGGTGAGAGTGTAGAGCGGCGCCCGGTGGCGTGAGGGGTCGAGCAGGCGCCCGACGCGACCGGGCAGGATCAGCTCCGAGCGCGGTCCCACCGCGGCCGTCATAACCTGGTCCGGGCCGGTGCGGACGACGAGCACATAGTGCACCCCAGGGATGCGAGCCAGCTGCACCACGCGACTGCTATCGGCCACTGGGAGGTTCCGCACGATGGTGGAAAGCAGCGACGGCGGCAGGTCGAGTGAGTCGAGCGTCAGCTCATCACGCAGGGCTCCCGCTGCCGACCACAGACCCAGGTGCGCGGGATACCCCTGGTTGCCGAGCGAGGAGCCATGCCACAGGGCGTACATCTCCGACGCGCTCGTCGGAGTGGAGGAATGCCGGACCTGCTCACCAAACCGCTCCAGCAGCGGCAACGCCAGCGGATCTGGTTCGGCGCCGAGACGAGCAATGTCCCGCTGCGCCACCTGAAGCCTACCCGACATTTCCGCGCCCCAGGTGACGAGGGCCGCCGAGCTTCCGGCTACCAGGGCGATTCCGCTGATCGTGGCCCAACGGCTCGCCGGCAGAGTCACCAGCAGGAGCGCGGGGGTCCAGATGAAGGTGTACCAGTTGGGCCATCCACCGCCCCTGGGCGCCCAGACCAGCATGCCGATGATGGCCGCGGCGAAGGCGATGCCCACGCCGGCGACGATGCGCCACCGAGTATGGCTTTCCGGCCCGCTGCCGCGAAAGAGGGCCGCGGCGGGGACGATCAGCGCGGAGACCGACGCCAGGAGGGTGAGTTGCCAGATGAGCCAGAGCCCGGCAGAGACGCCCCGGGCCGGAGGCGTGATCCCGCGACCCAGGCTACTGATCAGATACGGTGAGGCGAGTAACAGCGCCGCACCGATCATGACGCCGTACCAGCGTCGAGGGAGTCGGCGGCGCCAGAGCCATACCCCAGCCATGGTGAGCAGAATGCCGGCGAGCGCAAGGACGCCGGCGGAGCTCGACAGCGGACCCAACAGCGGCCGGAAGAAAGTCGCGGGAGAAAAGAGCGGCTGAACGTCGAGGGCGGTGCTCACCGGCGCGCGGACGACAAGCCACAGCAGCACCGGGAGTAATATGAACCGCTCGGCTGCCTGCGAAGCGAGGGCGAGCGCCACCGCGAAGGTCAGCAGCGCGAGCAGAATGACGGCGCGACTGCCCCGCTCGAAGGCCCGCTCCTTGGCCGATCCCTGCTCGGGGGGAATCGGTTGAACGCTGAAGAGCAGCCGGGGCCCCGCCGTCGTGGGCTCCTCGTAGTCGAAGACATCCGGGCTCTCTGGAGCGGCGCCGGCGGGGTACACCGCCAGTCCCACCTCGGTGCGAGCCCGGAACAGCTCGGCCAGGCTGCGTCCCCGGTCCGGGACGGCGGGATGGGCCCAGACCAGCACCGTCGCGACCGCCGCCCCGCCCCCCGCCGAGTGGCGCCGTGCCTCGAGCACGACGTAATATCCACTCGCGCGCGATGCGACCGAATCTCCTTCGCTCCGAGGCGGCAGACGGTGACGTCCAGCCCAGGCCCATGGATCGCCCGCGGCGTCGAACACCACCACGCTCATCTCGGGCCCGCCGCCAGGCACCAGATGGCTGAGTACTTGAAGGGCCGCGGCTCGGTCGGTGAGAGAGGTCCTGGCCGCCGCTTCCGCCAGCCGCTCCGCGCGGTGCAGCACCGAACGCAGATCGCCGGCCACATGCTGCGAGGCCGCGGTCACCCGGTCCTCCCGCTCCTCGGGCCAGCGGGTCTCGATGGCCCGCAGTTGCCGCTGAGCCAGCGTCAGACTCAGCGCCAGTCCCAGGAGTGCGGCTGCGAGTGCGCGGCGGCGCCAGCTCTCGAAGGGATACAACGCGGCGGCACCGGCCAGGACACACGCCCAGGCCACCCACACCCACATGGGTGAGGGCTGCCGAAGCCACTCAGCCGCGGCGCCCACGGCCGCTAACACGACCATCACCCACGATCGCGCGCGATGACTCAAGACCCGCACCCCTGGCGTTTGAAAGAGATGACTCCCGTCGCGGTAGGGGACCGCCTGCGGGTGCGACCGACGCTCATCGTGCCAGTGGGCACGACCGAGCAGCACGGTCCCCATCTTCCGCTTGGCTGTGATACCATAATTGTAGAACGGTTGGCGGACGATCTGTCAGCGGCGTATGCCGTCCCCCGCGCCCCGACGGTCGAGTACGGCGTCCATGCCGCGACCCGGCCCTTCCCCGGAGGCGCTGCCCTCAGGCGGCGCACGCTTCACCGTGTGATGAATGAACTTATCGAGTCGTGGGAGGACGGGGCAGGCGTCAAGGAATTCCTGATTCTCACCGCCCAATCGAGTGAAGCGCACCTGGAGGCGCTCAGCACGATCAGGACCGATCAGGCCACGGTACAGGTGGTGGATATCTTCAGTCTCGATTTCGGCTCGCTGCTCGAGCGTCCCGCCCCAGTACAGGGGGGCGAGCTCGACACCTCCCTGATGCTCTATCTTGCGCCTGAACTGGTCCGGATGGACCTGGCCCAGGACTTCGAGCTCTCCACCGGCATGCTTGCCCGCTACCGCCCCGGGCACAGCCGGCACCTCCCGGCTGGTTCTCCTGGCTCCGTCGGCTACCCCAGCCTGGCATCGCAACAGAAAGGCGAGGTCCTGTATACATTTATCCTCGAACGGGTCGGCCGGTGCCTAGCCCGGTCCTGACGTAACCGGAGTCGCCATGCGCACTGCTGCGGTTCTGCTCCTGCTGCTGCCGGCCGCCCAGGCCGCGGCGCAAGAGTCGCTGGAGACAAAGCTGGTGATCACCCATGAGGGCCGCGAGACCGGCCGCGAGGAATTCACCCTCCGGCAGGGCCGCGGGAGGGGTGCGCCAGGCTCGACGCTGATCGCGGTGGCCCGCTACCCGGCAACCAGCCCACTACTCAAGCTCGCCGCCATGCTCGAGCGCACTCCCGAGTCGGCGCTCGCCAAGTTCCAGCTCGATGTCGAAGGCCCTACCGGCACCACGGTCATCCTCGCCGCCGGCTCCGGTGCCCGGCTGATCGTGCGTACGGTCGCCAAGGGGTCCGAGGCGGGTCGTGAGCTCCCGGGAGGACCCGATGTGGTATTGCTCGACGAGGGGGTGTACTCCCTTTATACCCCGGTTGTCGACCTCGCCACACCCAGCGGTAAGTCCCTGACTGGGGTGTTTCCCCGGACCAGCCGGCGAGCCTCCTTCGTCGCTCGACGTGACGCCGGGGGAGACAGTGGGACGGCTCGAGTAACGCTCAGCGGGGACATCAACGGTACCCTGGTGAGGGACCCCCAGGGCCGTTTGCAGCGCCTCGAGTTCCCCGGCTCCGGCATAGTGGTTACTCGCGCGCCAGACTGACGCGGGACCAGAGCAGTCCGCTAACCCTTCTTCTAACTCGTTGTCGACAACAACAAAAGACGTGCTTTGTCGCAAGCTGAAACCTCTGCGGCGAGGCCAGCGTATTGGGCCCGTCCCGTCTCACCTCAAGGGGCCACACTCATGATTCGTTGGTCCGGTCTGCTGATGCTCGCCTGCCTGTTTCCCACGGTGGCGTCGGGACAGGACTCAGCACAGCCTCACGTTCCCTCACCATCGGTAAGCCTCTCCCTGGCCGAGGCGCTGCAGCAGGCGCGAACCAACAGCCCGCTGTACCGCCAGGCTCTGAATGACGCAGGCCCGGCCAGGTGGGGCGTCCGGAACGCCTACGGCAGCTTGCTTCCCTCGGTGACCGCCGCGAGCGACTTCGGCTACACCGGGTCCGGGCAGTCCAACTTCGGCGGCGGCTTTACCCGGCCGACGTCCGCATTCCTCACCTCGGGTTATAGCCTCGGCATTCAGTGGCAGCTCAGCGGCCGCAGCCTTCAGGCCCCCAGCCAGCAACGCGCGCTCCAGCGCGCCACTGACGAAGACATCGGGGCCGCGAGTGTAGGGCTGACCGCCGAGATCTCGACCCAGTACCTGACCACTTTGCAGGCGGGTGCGCAGGTCGCGGTGGCTCGGCAGCAGGTCAGGAGAAACGAAACCTTCCTGACGCTCGCCAAGGCACGTCATCAGGTAGGCCAGACCACCTTGCTCGACGTGCGTCAGGCCGAAGTCACCAAGGGCACCTCGGATGTGGCGCTGTTGCGGGCCCTGCAGGCAGAAAATGAGGCGAAACTCGACTTGCTGCGGAGAATGGGAGTCGAGCCGCCGGTGCCGATCGACCAGATCGGGCTGACCGATTCCTTTCCGGTGACCGCTCCCAACTTTCAGCTCGATAGCCTGCTGGCGCTCACCGAGCGCCAGAACCCGGTCTTGCGCTCGCTTCGCGCCCGGGGACATGCCGCCCGGCTCGACGTCCGCGCAGCGAAGACCGACTTTCTCCCCACGCTGTCACTTCGGGCGGGGTGGAGCGGATTCACCCAGCAATTTACCAAGCAGGATCTGTTGCTGCGGCAGACGCTCACGGACGCGCAGGCTCAGGCTGCCGGTTGCGAGTTCGACAACGCGGTGCGTACCGGCCTGTCGCTCGGCGGGCAGACCGGCAACTGCTTTTCCGCGGCGGGGCTGATCGACGGTGGTGGAGCGTTGCTCGACCCGCTGGCCCAGCAGATCCGCAATCAGAACAGCGTATTTCCTTTCACCTACACCGGGCAGCCGTTCGGGGCCAACCTGACCGTTTCCCTGCCCATCTTCACCGGCTTCAGCCGATCGCTCCGGCTCTCGCAGGCCCGGGCGCAGGAGGATGACGCGGCGGAGGAGGTCCGGGCGCGTCGGCTCCAGGTGCGCACCGACGTGCAATCGCGCTACCTGGGCCTGGAAACGGCCTTCCGGGCCATCGGAGTTCAGGGCGCCAGCCGGGAGGCGGCCCGAGACCAGCTTCGCCTGGCCCAGGACCGGTACCGGCTCGGGGCCGGCACGGCGCTCGAGGTTTCCGATGCCCAGAACTCGGTTCAGCGGGCTGAAGGCGACTACGTGAATGCAGTCTATGACTACCACAAAGCCATCGCCGCTCTGGAAGCCGCGGTCGGCCGCCCCCTCCGCTAAGAGGAACTGACATGTCGCGCAGGACGAAGGTTGGGCTGGCGGTGGCTGTGGTCGTGATCGTCGTGGTCGTGATCGTCGCGTTTCGGATCAACAAGAGCAGAAACGCCGCCACCGAGGTTCGGTTGGAGCAGGTCGGTCGCCGGGACCTCGTGAGTGCCGTCACCGCCAGCGGGACGATCGAGGCCAAGACGTCGGTGGACATCAGCGCGGATATCACCGGCCGAATCATCGAGATCGCCGTGGGCGAGGGCGACCTCGTGAAGCGGGGGCAGTTTCTGCTCCAGATCGATCCGGCCCAGTACGAGGCGGCCGTTGCCCGCGCCCAGGGCGTGGTGGCTTCTACTCAGGCCATTCTCCTGCAGACCAAGGCCAGCCGGGACCAGGCCCAGCGGGCCTGGAACCGCGCGAAACAGCTGACCGAATTGGGCGAGAACCTGATTGCGCCCGAGACCGCCGAACAGGCGCAGACCGCCCTCGAGGTGGCGGAAGCGAACTATCAGTCCACCAAGGCACAGCTCGAGCAGGCGCGCGCCGGACTCCAGGAGGCCAAGGAGAACCTCGCCAAGACCCGCCTGACTGCGCCGATCTCAGGCCGCGTGGTCCGACTGGCGGTGGAGGAAGGCGAGGTGGCCGTACCGGGGACCTTCTCCCGTGAAACCGGATTGCTGATGACCGTGGCCGATCTGTCGGTGATCCTGGCCAAGGTGCAAGTCGACGAAACCGACGTCGTGCGCCTGAAGATTCGGGATTCGGTGGAGGTCAACATCGACGCCTATCCAGACACCACCTTCTCCGGGCAGGTCACCAAGGTGAGCCACAGCGCCAAGCTCACCGCTACCCAGACGGCCTCAGGCTCGAACGACCGCGCGGTGGACTTCGATGTCGAGATCACCCTCAAGAGGCCACCGGCCGATATCCGGCCCGATCTGAGCTGCACCGCCCGCATCGTGACCGATACCCGGAACAGTGCGCTCAGCATTCCCATCATCGCGCTGACGGTGCGCGACCACGAGAAGATTCCCAACGAGTCGGATGCCGGCCCGCCGGTGGACACCCTGCGCGCGCGATTCCAGAAGCGAGAGGCCGAGGGCGTATTCATTGTGCGGGACGGGGCCGCCACGTTCCGGCCAGTCAAGGTCGGCGTTGCGGGTGACGAGTACTTCGAGGTGGTGGACGGACTGCGTGAGGGCGAGACTATCGTGGCCGGCACCTACCAGGCCATCCGGGATCTGAAGGATGGGGCCAAGGTCCGCCAGGCCGACACCACCAAGACGCGGGAAGCGAAGCCGTCCTGATGCGCCTGCTGGAAGCGGTCCGGATGGCGCTGGGGACCCTCCGCGCACAGAAGCTGAAGAGTTTCTTCTCGCTGGTCGGCGTGCTCATCGGGGTGACGTTTCTCATCGCCGTGGTGTCGATCGTGCAGGGCATGAACCAATACATGGTGGAACGGTTCGCCAACACCCTGGTCGGAGCCAACACCTTCGAGTTGCGGCAACGACCCAGCATCACGAGCGGCCACATCCCCGATGATGTCTGGCTGGCCTGGCGACGCCGCCCCCGAATCAGCTATGACGATGCCGATCACGTCCGCGAGCGCGTCCGCACGCCGGCCACCTTCGCCAAGTTCTGCGAGGACCGGGTGGCGGTGCACTACGGCGGCAAGATTGCCCGGGACATCAACCTGGTCGGGACCGAAGAGACCTACTTCAAGATCAGGAACTATGAGATCGTCGCGGGCCGCGCCTTCACCTCACAGGAGGTCAGGACCGCGCAGCCCGTGGTGGTCATCGGTCAGGAGCTGGCCGACAAGCTGCTCAAGGGGGTCGAGCCGATCGACAAGAAGGTGGTCATCGGTGGCCTTCCCTACCGGGTGATCGGCGTGGTGGCCAAGCAGGGAAATCTCTTCGGAATCTCTCTGGACAAGTTCGCCATCATGCCGTTCAGCGCTCCGGGGAGGCGGCTGATCTGCCCCATCAATATTCTCGACGCGCTGATTGTCCAGACGGGCGACCCAATAGAG
The DNA here is from genome assembly GCA_964487785.1 of uncultured Gemmatimonadaceae bacterium. Taxonomy (GTDB): domain Bacteria; phylum Gemmatimonadota; class Gemmatimonadetes; order Gemmatimonadales; family GWC2-71-9; genus CAVVWJ01. The sequence goes on from CAZASU010000011.1 coordinate 20,149, forward strand.
ATGCAGCTCGCCATGGGCCAGACCGAAGCGGTCATGCGGAGCCGGCGCCAGCTCAAGCCCGGGCAGGAGAGCAATTTCGCGTTTCAGACCGCGGAAGGCGCCCTGGGCAGCTGGCAGAAGATCTCGAAGGTGCTCTTCCTGGCGCTCCCCGGGCTGGTGGCCATCTCGCTGGTGGTGGGCGGGATCGTGATCATGAACATCATGCTCATGGCGGTGAGCGAGAGGACGCGTGAGATCGGGATTCGTAAGGCGTTGGGCGCGCGCCGGCGCGACATACTGGCGCAGTTCGTGGTGGAGTCCGCCACGCTCTCGGCCGTGGGAGCGGTACTTGGCATCGGCCTCGGGATCGCGCTGGCCTTCGTGGTGAAGGCCTTTACTCCGCTTCCTGCCGCCGTCGCTCCCTGGTCCATCGCCGTGGGCGTCCTGCTGGGCGTGAGCGTGGGCATTGCCGCCGGCGTCTACCCGGCGAGCCGCGCCTCCCGCCTCGATCCCATCGACGCGCTGCGGGCAGAATGATCGGGGCACACAGAGGCAGCGCGGTTACCCGGAGGCTGGAGGGCTCGACCATCGCCCTCGACTCCATCCGGGCCAACAAGGTGCGCGCCGCGCTCACCATCCTCGGCGTGGCCATCGGGGTGACGGTGGTGATCGCCATGGCCTCAGCCATCACCGGCATCAATCTGAGCATCACCAGGATCCTCGAGTCCGCCGGTCCCAAGACCTTCTTCGTCCAGCGCTATTTCTCCGGCGGGCTCGAGGTCTCCGACGGCTCGGACGAGATGTCGCCCTGGCGCCGGATGCCACCACTGACGGTGCAGGAAGCCGAGCTGCTTCGCAACCTTCCGGCGGTGCGGGACGTCAACATCGGCGAGTACACCAACGGCCCGGTGAGCTTCGAGGGCGTGGAGCTCAAGAGCGTCAACATGGCCGGCATGAGTCCCAGCTGGCACCAGGTGAACGGGGGCGATATCCTGGCGGGACGCAACTTCACGCCCATGGAGTATGCGGCCGGGGCCCGGGTGGTCGTGATCAACGACAAGCTGGCCGAGTCGCTCTTTCCCGGCCGGGACCCCGTCGGCAAGCGGATCAAGATCTTCGGCCAGCCCTTCCAGATCGTGGGCATGCACGCCGAAGCGGCGTCGCTCTTCAGCAATGCCAACGAGCCACGCCTGGCAATCCCGCACACGACGTTCACCAAGGCGACGGAGTACTGGAAAGACTGGATGGAGATCGCGGTCCTGCCCTCGGAGACGGCCACGGTTCAGGAGGCGCAGGACCAGGTGACGACAGCCCTCCGGACCAGCCGAGGACTCCGGCCCGGCCAGGCCGATAACTTCGCTGTCGTGGGCCAGGACCGGATCCTGGACACCTTCAACAAGATCACCGCTGCCTTCTTCGTGGTCATGATCGCCCTGTCGAGCGTCGGGCTCATGGTGGGCGGCGTCGGCGTCGTGGCGATCATGATGATCTCGGTCACCGAGCGCACCCGCGAAATCGGGGTCCGCAAGGCACTCGGCGCCACCCGGCGTGAGATCATGTTCCAGTTCCTGGTGGAAGCGGCCACGCTCACGCTGGTCGGGTGCCTGGTCGGCATGGCGGCCGGCGCGCTGATCGCCTGGGGCATTCGATCCTTCACCCCCATCCCCGCTACCGTGCCGCTTCTTTCAGTGGTGGCCGCCGTAGTCGCGTCGATCCTTACTGGAGTGCTTTTCGGGATCTACCCGGCCAGCAAGGCGTCGAGGCTGGACCCGGTGGAGGCGTTGAGGTACGAGTGAGAAGTGAGAAGTGAGAAATAAGAGGGTGCTCCTTCTCCCTCTCACTTCTTACCTCTCACCTCTTACTTTTCACATATGCCCTTCACAGAAGCCCTGCGTCTCGCCCTCCAGGCCATCTGGCACAGCAAGCTCCGCTCCTTCTTCACTCTCCTCGGCATCATCGTTTCGGTCGGATTCCTGGTGGTCGTGGTAGCAGTGATCCAGGGGATGAACGCATACGTGAAGGAAAACCTCACCGGCGCCATGATCGGGACCAACGCGTTTCAGGTCCGGCGCTCCCCGATTTCGGTTGGGTTGCTCGACGAAGAGCAGTTGAAGAAGATCAACCAGCGGCCGCTGATCTCCGCCGACGATGCGGAGGCGGTCCGGCGGGCAGTGCCGGAGGCCCGCGCGGTGTCGCTCCAGTCCGGGTGGCCGACCCCGCTCAGCGATGTGGGCTACCGCAACCGGACTGTGGGCACCGTCCTCGTCTTCGGGGTGACCCCGCCCTATCAGATCGTCCAGGATTACCGCTTCGCAGCTGGGGACCCGCTCAGCGAGCCCGACGTGCGTGAGCGGCGGCCGGTGGCGGTCATCGGCTATGACGTGGCCGACAAGCTCTTCGACGTGCCGGAGAGCGGCATAGGGCGGAAGGTCAGGATCGGAGGAAACGAGGTCCGAGTCAAAGGCATCATCGCCAGGAAGGGCCGGATGCTGGGGCAGTCGTTCGACGGCTTCGTCCTCCTGCCGTTCACCACCTTCGAATCGTGGTACGGCCGCCGGAAGACCACCGTTGTCTCGGTCAAGATGGCCGAGGCCGATGCGATTCCGGAAGCCATGGCCCGGGCCCAGGAAGCGATGCGGATCGCCCATCGGCTGCGGCCCGGCGAGCCCGACGACTTCGCCGTAGACAAGGCCGACGCCCTGGTGGCCTTCTGGCGGAAGCTCACCCGTCTGCTCTTCACCGCTATCCCCGCGGTGGTCTGCATCGGAATCGTGGTGGGTGGGATCGTGATCATGAACATCATGCTGATGACGGTCAACGAGCGCACCCGCGAGATCGGCATCCGCAAGTCGCTCGGTGCCACCCGCTCCGATATCCGGCGCCAATTCCTCATCGAAGCCATCGTGCTCACCACGCTGGGCGGACTGCAGGGCGTGCTCGGCGGGTGGGCTTTGGCGGCCGCCGTTTCCACGTTCACGCCGCTGCCCGCCCGGGTGACGCTCTGGTCGGTGGCGGTGGCCCTGGCGCTGGGCGCTGGAGCGGGCATCCTGTTCGGCGTGTTTCCCGCCACCCGCGCGGCGCGGCTCGATCCCATCACGGCTCTTCGGGCAGAATGATCCGGAATGTCGGGGAAGGCGTCGCAATCGCGCTCGACTCGATCCGGGCCAACAAGCTCCGGTCCGCCCTCACCATCCTCGGCGTGGTGATCGGCGTGACTACCGTCATGACAATCGCCTCAATGGTTCAGGGTATCCGCGCTCAGATCTTCAACGCGATCGAGACCGCCGGGCCCACCGCGTTCTATGTCCTCCGCTTTTTCTCTCAGACACCGCTCAACCCTGACCGATTGCCCTACGAGGTCCGGATCCGACCGATCGTGCAGTCGAGCGACGCGGACGCGATCCGCCGGATCCCGGAGATCGGGTACAGCGCCATGTGGGTCCAGCTGTTTCAACGCATGGAGTATCAGGGCGAGCGGACCGGAGGCCTGGCCGTGTTTGGCGCCGACTCCCGGTACATGGAGATCCAGGGTGGGACCTTGCTGCGGGGGCGCTTCTTCACCCTGGGCGAGCTGAAGGGGGCGGACGTGATGGTGCTCGAGGCCGATGTAGCGGAGCGCCTCTTCGGCCGTATCGACCCGCTCGAACGGGTACTCCGGATCGGCAGCAAGGCGGTTCGGGTAATCGGCATCTACCAGAAGCCCGACAACATCTTCGAGCCGCCGGGCCAGGAAATCGGCGGGGTAATTCCGTTCGAGACCGCCCGGCAAAACTTTCGCTACGACGAGACCAACAGTCTGTTCATTGCGGTCAAGCCGCGTTCTGGCGTATCGGTGGCAGCTGCGCAGGATCTGGTGACGGTGGCGCTCCGGCAGACCCGGAACCTGCGACCCGGGATGCCCAACACCTTCGATCTTATCTCCCAGGACCAGATCCTGGAGGTGGTGGGGAACTTCACCTCGTACTTCTTCATCGCCATGGTCGCGCTGTCCAGCGTGGCCCTCCTGGTCGGCGGGATTGGCGTCATGGCGATCATGATGGTCTCGGTCACGGACCGCACCAAGGAGATCGGGTTGCGCAAGGCGGTCGGCGCCACCCGACGGGAGATACTCTGGCAGTTCCTGGTGGAGGCCGCAACGCTCACCCTCATCGGTGGCCTGTTGGGGATCCTCTTCGGCCTTGCTGCGGGCGAGCTGCTGAAGTACGTGCTGCGTCTCGAGTCCGGCGTGCCGCTCTGGAGCGCGGCGCTGGCGTGCGTGGTGAGCATCGCCATCGGACTCACCTTCGGCCTGTATCCGGCCAATCGAGCGGCTCGAATGGACCCGGTAGAGGCACTCAGGCACGAATAGGCGGGGCAGCGGGGCAGCGGGGCAGCGGGACCGGAAACAAAGTTGTCACCCTGAGCGCAGCGAAGGGGCCGTAGAGCTGGGTCAAGGTCGCACCTTCTCATGCATGCCACCCGTTGCACTGTGCAAGCCTGGCGACCAGGCGCATCTCCTGTGCTCCCCAAGGAGGCAGCATGCGAGCACAGACGATGGTAGTTGGGCTACTCCAGGCGGCCCTGTTGATGGCGTGCGACCGTCCCCAGAAGATTTCCGATGAGACCGGCAAGCGCGACGCGCCCCACAATGCTTCCAACGCAGTGGCGTTGGGCGCGGTTGGGAAGAGTACGGTATCCCAGCAGGAGGCTTCGGCTGCTGCGCCGCCGACCGACCAGTGGTTCCGCCCCACGGCTTTCGATCCTGCCTCGCGGCTGATCATCCGCACCGGACAGGCGAGCATCGAGGTCGATTCGCTCGAGTCTTCAATGGCCGAGCTGCGGCGGGTCGTGCAACGAGTGGGAGGGTTCGTGGCGGACGCCTCGGTACAGAGCGGCCGGAACCAGGTCCGCTCGGCAACGCTGGAGCTGAAGGTGCCGGCGACCCGTTTCGACGAGCTGACCGAAGGACTCCAGCCGCTCGGACGGCTGCAATTCGTCAACGTCGCTGCTGAGGATGTCAGCGAGGAGTTCGTGGATTTGACCTCGCGGGTGGCCAACGGCCGGAGACTGGAAGACAGGCTGGTGGAGCTGCTCAGGACCCGCACCGGCAAGCTCCAGGACGTACTCTCAGTCGAGCGCGAGCTCGCGCGGGTGCGGGAAGAGATCGAGCGCATGGAGGGCCGGTTGCGGTTCTTCAAGACCAGTGCACAGTTGAGCACGCTCTCGGTCAACCTGTACGAGCCGCCGCCGCTCGTGGCCTCTCACCCGGGTCGCAGCGTGATCGGCGAGGCATCCAAGACCGCTTGGCGTAATTTCGTCGGCCTGATGGCAGGCGCGATCGCCTCGCTCGGCTTCGTAGCGCCGTTTGTGATCCTCGCCTGGGGCGGGTTGATCTTGTCTAGGAGGTACCGACGTAAAACGGCGTGAGGTAGGCGGGGCAGCGGGGTAGCGGGGCAGGTTTTCGGCCCCCTCGCTGCGCTCAGGGTGACATGCTCTTACTGCCCCCGCTGCCCCACCGCCCCGCTGCCCCGCTACTTTCCACTATGCCTGTCGACATCCTGGCAATCGCCGCCCACCGTGATGACGTCGAGCTCACCTGCGCCGGCACGCTTCTCAAGGCGGTGGACGCCGGCTACCGCACTGGCATACTCGACCTCACCGCGGGAGAGACCGGGACCAGAGGCAGCGCTAAGCTCCGAGCCGAGGAGGCCGAACGTGCCGCCAAGATCCTCGGCGTGGCAGAGCGGCGGAATGCCGGACTGCCCGATGCGCACCTTCACAATACGGATGAGGCAAGGCGGGCTATAGTGCAGCTGATACGGCACTTTGCCCCACGTGTCGTCATCCTTCCCTTCCCCGTAGGTCGGCACCCCGATCACCGGATTGCGTCCGAGTTAGGGCGTGACGCCTGTTACCTGGCCGGTCTGGCACGCTATGACGGCGAGGGAAGCCCGCACCGCCCACATAAACTGCTCTATGCCCTCTCCTACCGCGAAGATCCGATCAAGCCGACGTTCGTGGTAGACATCACCGCCCAGTTCGACCGGAAGCTCGCCGCCATCAAGTGCTACGGGAGCCAGTTCGACGGCGCCAAGGCGGCCGGGGAGATCTTTCCGACCGGCCAGGACCTCTACTCCCTGGTGGAGATTCAGAACGCCCACGTCGGATCGCTCATCCGGAAGCGCTACGGCGAGCCGTTTTTCACCGACGAAACGGTGGAGGTGGAGGACATCATAAAGCTGGGAGTGCAGAGTATGTAGGCCTCCGCGCGTCATTTCGAGCGAAGCGAGCAATCGCCCCGACCTCATTTCGCCGCTATCTTCCCACCCATGCGTCCGCCCGTCTACCTCGACTATGCCGCCACCACCCCGGTTCGCCCCGAGGTGTTGGAAGCCATGCTGCCCTACCTGACGGCCCAGTCGTTCGGGAATCCCTCCAGCGCCCACCGGTTTGGCCGGGCGGCGCGGGCCGGAATCGAGCAGGCGCGGCGCCAGGTGGCTGAGGCGGTGGGTGCGGAGCCCAACCAAGTGGTGTTTACCTCCGGGGGTACCGAGGCGGACAATCTCGGCATCGTGGGCGCGGCGCTGGCCGCCCGGGAGCGGGGCGGCTCGATGTGCGCCGTGGTGTCCGCGGTCGAACATAAGGCGGTGCTCGCCGCCGCGCACGCGGTCTGTCACTTGGGCGGCCGTGAGGTGCTCCTCCCGGTGGACAGTGGGGGCCGGCTCGATCTGGATGCGCTCGACGCCGCGCTGGCCGACGATCCAGCGGTGGTGTCGGTGATGTGGGTGAACAACGAGACCGGTGTGCTCCAGCCGGTGGGCGAGATCGCCGCTCGGTGCCGGGACGCGGGGGTCATCTTTCACACCGACGCGGTGCAGGCGCTGGGCAAGGTACCGGTCTCGGTTGCCGAGCTGTCCTGCACCCTGCTCACACTCTCGGGGCACAAGGTTGGAGCGCCCAAGGGTATCGGTGCCCTTATCGTCCGCGACCGCAAGGCGATCGAAGCCATCATCCATGGCGGCGGACAGCAGTTCGGCATCCGGCCGGGCACCGAGAACGTGGCCGGCGCCGTGGGCCTGGGACGGGCGGCTCAGCTCGCCGCCAGCGAGCAGCCCTCGCTGGCGGACCGTCTCTGTGGCCTGCGCAACGAGCTGGCGGCCAGGCTCAAGGCCGCGGTAGCGGATCTGGTGGTCAACGCGGAAGAGAGCGTGCGGGCGCCTCACCTGCTCAGCGTCGCGGTTCACGGTGCGGATAGTGAAGCCCTGCTGATGCACCTCGATCTTGCCGGTATCGCCGCGTCGAGCGGGTCCGCCTGCTCTACTGGTGCGGTCGAGCCTTCTCACGTGCTGGTGGCCATGGGTGTGCCCCGCGAGCTGGCGCTCGGAGCCATTCGCTTCAGCTTCGGCCGGGAGAGCACCCGCGAAGACGTGGACCGCGCAGTCGAGGTGGTTCCGGCGGTGGTGGCCAAGGTGCGAACCTTGGCGGGAGTACTCGGCCGTGTGTAGTCAGCGGGTCAGCGGGTCAGCGGGTCAGCAGGAGGGAGGTCGCTCCCGAGTGTTGGTGGCAATGTCGGGTGGGGTCGACAGCTCCGTCGCGGCAGCCCGACTTGTCGAACAGGGGTACGATGTGGTGGGCGCCACCATGAAACTCTTCTGCTATGGCGACGACGTTCCGGACCGCCCCTGCTGCTCGCTGGATTCGATCAACGACGCGCGAGACGTGGCCCACGCCATCGGGATCCCGCACTACGTTCTGAATCTGGAGGACCGCTTCAATCTGCACGTAATTCAGAATTTCGTGAGCGAGTACAGCCGTGGCCGGACGCCCATTCCCTGTGTCCGCTGCAATTCATTCACCAAGTTCCGCGACCTGCTGGCGCATGCCGACGCGCTCGAATGCGACTACATCGCCACCGGGCACTACGCCATCGCCCGGGATGGGGCTCTCTACCGCGGGCGCGATCCCGAGAAGGACCAGAGTTACTTCCTCTGGGGCATCGACCAGCAGGTCGTGGCGCGGATGCTGACGCCGGTAGGCGAGTTGTCAAAGCCGGAGACCCGGGCCTATGCCCGGCGGCTGGGCCTCACCACCGCCGAGAAGAAAGAGTCGGTCGAGATCTGCTTCGTTCCCGATGACGATTACGCCTCCGTCCTCGAGCGGCATCTTCCCGCTGACGCGCCGGCGCTCGTCCCCGGACCGCTGGTCACAACCGCCGGTGAGGTGATCGGCGAGCACCGTGGGTTTGCCCGGTACACCATCGGACAGCGGAAGGGATTGCCGGGTGGCTCGGCCTCGGCGAGATACGTGGTTGCAATCCGGCCGGAAAGCCGGGAGGTCGTGGTCGGGAGCGCCGATGACCTCGCCGGCCACAGCCTGCGCCTCGACGAGCTGAACTGGCTTGGTCCTTCGCTCGAGCCCGGCGATCGGTGCGAGGTACAGATCCGCTATCGGGCCCGCGCCGTTCCCGCCACGGTACTGGGGCGAGACGACGGTTCGCTGAGCCTGGCCCTCGCCGCGCCGGTCCGCGCCATCACGCCAGGCCAGTCCGGCGTTCTGTACGGACCCGGGAACCGCGTGCTCGGCGGCGGCGTCATCGGCTAAACCGTGCGCGCCCTGGTCCTCCACTGGGTGTTGAACGCCGCGGCGCTCTGGGCCGCGGCGGCCATCGTTCCAGGCCTGGAGTTCAACGGCGGCCTGGGCCGCCTCCTCCTGGTTGCGGCGGTCTTCGGACTCGTCAACACCACCCTGCGGCCCCTGTTGACGATCCTCACCTGTCCGCTGATCATCCTCACCCTTGGCCTCTTCACCCTCGTCATCAATGCGCTGATGCTGCTGGTCACCGGATGGCTCTCCGAGAGCTGGAATCTCGGTTTCACCGTAATGGGATTCTGGGCGGCGTTCTGGGGAGGTCTGGTGGTGGGACTGGTGAGTATGGTGCTGTCTCTCTTGTTGCCGGCAAGGGCCACCCGGCCCTACGCGCCGACTGGCCAGCCTCCTTCAATACGGTAGCTTGGCGGAGTCGGCGAATTTCTTCATGAGATCCTGCTGCTCGGGCGTCAGCTCATCCGGCACGGTCACCTGGATTCCGACCAACTGGTCGCCCTTTCGGCCGTTCTTCTCGATCCCCTGACCCTTGATGCGGAACTTCCGTCCCGGCTGCGTACCGGGTGGAATCCGCAGCAGCACCTTCTTTCCATCGAGGGTGCGCACCCTGAGCCGGGTGCCGAGCGTAGCCTGGGCAAGATTGATCGGCACGTCCGCGACGATATCGAGTCCCTCGCGCCGGAAGAAGCGATCGGGCTGCACCTGAAAGGTGATGATCAGGTCGCCCGGAGGACCGCCGGGCCGGCTGGACTGTCCCTGTCCCCGAAGCCGGATCCTGGAGCCGCTCTCTGTGCCCGGAGGAACAGGAATCACGATCCGGCGCTCGGTGCGAACCTCCCCCGCCCCTCGACAGGTCGGGCACTTCTCCGAGGGAATCTTTCCCCGGCCGCGGCACTGCGGACAAGGCCGGCTCACGGCAAAGCTGCCCTGACCGAACGAGATCGTGCCCCGGCCCTCGCACTCCGGGCAGGTCGAGAAAGTTGCCCCCGGAGCTCCACCATTTCCCTTGCATGTCGGGCAGGTTTCCGTCACCGGTAAGGTCACCGGAATTTCTCCGCCCAGCATGGCCACCCGGAACGGCACCTCCACCACAGCTTCGAGGGTATCGCCCTCTGACTCCTCGGCCCCGCGGCGGCCTCGGCCGAACATCGATGAGAAGATGTCCCCCAGTCCGCCCAGATCTCCGAACTCGAATCCCTCGCCGCCCACATCCTCGGCCCCCATGCGGCCGCCGCGGCGACCACCCGCTCCCGCACCAGCACCCGACGGCCGACGGGGCATTCCATCGAAAGCCCCATAGCGGCGCATCTGATCGTATTGCTTGCGCTTCTCTGGGTCGGAGAGGGTGCTATGCGCTTCGGAAATCTCCTTGAAGCGCTCCGCCGCACTCGCGTTGTTGGGGTTGGCGTCGGGGTGATACTGCTTCGCCAGTTTGCGATATGCCTTCTTGATCTCGGCCTGAGTGGCCGAGTCCGAAACGCCGAGGACCTGATAAAAGTCCTTGGCAGCCACCTTACCGCTGGCCCGGGTCGGAGTACACCTGCACCCGGGCCGGGCGCACGAGCACACCCTTGAAGCGATAGCCCGGGGCGAACGTGGCGCTCACCTGCTGGTCCCGGGACCGGTCGGGAGCCGGCACGGTGGAGACCGCCTCGTGCTGGCTGGGATCGAACGGAGTGCCAACCGGATCGATCCGCTCCACACCCGCGTCCTCCAGCTCCTTGGAGAGCTTACGATCCACCGCGCTGAGACCCGCTCGCAGGGAGGTCAGCGGCGTTGCCGGGTCACTGGCCACCAGCCGGTCCATGTCATCCAGCACGTCGAGCAACTTGGCGACGAAGCTCGCCTGAGCCCGATCGCTCAGCTCGGACCGCTCCCGGTTGATCCGCTTCCGGTAATTATCGAATTCGGCGGCCAGCCTGAGGTGCCGGTCCCTGAGCTCGGCTACTTCGTTCTCCAGCTCGGAGGTGCGGTCAATGGAGTCAGAGCGCTCGTTCCCGCCGGCGGGAGGAGTTTCAGTCTCGGAATCGCTTCTTAGATCGGTTTTTTCAGTCACTTGGAGATGCTCGCTCTATGGGACCGGGGAAAGATAATAGTGACAAGCGCCGGTAGAGCAGGAACAGAGCCGCTTGCGCGGCGCGTGCGCGGACCTCATGGCGCGATCCAGGAAAGACATTGCGCCGGGTCTCTACGGTCCCCTGGTACGAACATCCGATCCAGACCGTTCCCACCGGTTTTGCGGGAGTGCCGCCACCGGGTCCAGCCACCCCGGTGACCGAGATGGCAGCAGCCACCCCGAATCGTCGGGCCACCGCCTCCGCCATGGCGCGTGCGACGGGCTCACTCACCGCACCGTGCTCCGCCAGCAGTGTCTCGGGTACGCCCAGTAGGTCCACCTTGATCGCGTTATCGTACGCGATCACCCCGCCCACGAAGACGTCCGAGCTGCCCGGGACCTCGGTCAGCCGCGCGCCGACAAGGCCGCCCGTACACGATTCGGCTACCGCCAGCCGCACCCCATTCGAGCGCGCCGCGTCGAGAACCAGGGCCGCCAGGTCACTCTCCCCCTCGGCGTACACATTCTCAGCCCCGCGCGATTGTAACAGCCCCGCGGCCGCGTGCAGCCGCCGCTCGGCTTCGTCCGGGGCAAGATCCCATGCGCTTAACCGGAGGTCGACGCCCTCCAGGCCGGGCAGGTAGGCCAGCGTGAGCGGCGCGATCTCCTTCTCCACGTCCCCCATTCGCTCGGCCAGGGAAGACTCGGGAATGCCCGACGTCCGCACCAGGAGAGAGCGGATCACCGAGCCGGTGCCCCGGGAAGCCAGCCGGGGCACCACCTCGTGCTCCAGCAGCCGCCGCATCTCGAGCGGCACGCCTGGAAGCATGATGACCAGCCCCGGCCTCCCTTCGAGCCACAGCCCCGGCGCCGTGCCCCACCGATTGGTCAGCACGGTTGCTCCCCGGGGCACCTCTGCCTGACTCCGGTTGCTCTCGGCAGGTTTTCTCTCGAGGCGGGCAAAGCGCGCCAGCAAGCCGGCCCAGATCGTCTCGTCGAACTCCAGCGGGGCGTTGTAGAGGTCGGCCACCACTGTCTTGGTGAGGTCGTCGCTGGTGGGTCCCAGTCCGCCGGTGGTGAGCACGGCACCGGTGCGCTTCAGGGCCTCAGATACAGCGTCCCTGATTTGCTCGGCTCCATCGGCCACGGACGTACGACGGGTCACCCGCACCCCATGAGCGGCCAAGGCTCGTGCGATCTCGGCACCGTTGGTATCGATGGTCATCCCGAGCAGCAGCTCGGTGCCGATGGTGACGAGCTCGATGTTCATGGAGGTCCATAGCCAGCCTCTACTGCACCCGATCGTAGAAAAGCCGGCGGTTCCGGTAGAGATACAGGGCGAAGGAGTAGACGGTGAGCAGAGCGGCGATGGCGAGCGTGACCGCAACGAAGCCGCCGTGGAACTCGTTCCAGTACTGGGCGTAGCGGTTGTGCTCCCACCCCATCGGCTTCCGGGCATCGCGGAACGCGAACCACAGGATGATGGCGCCCACGAATATGTTCTGGATCGTGGTCTTGAGCTTCCCGGCATTACCGGCCGGGATGATCACGCCGCGACGGCTGGCCCACCAGCGGAAGCCGGTCATGGCGACCTCCCGCCCGATGAGCAGCAGGCAGACCCACAGCGGAATGCTGCCCCAGATGGGGATGTCGTATAGATCATGGCGCTGGCGAGAGATCCAGTAGATCGGAATCAGGGTGGCGAAGAGGAGGAGCTTGTCGGCGATGGGATCCAGCATCTTGCCGAGGTCGGTTACCTCGTTGCGGCTCCGAGCCAGGTGCCCGTCGTAGATGTCGCTGACGGCCGCGAAAATAAAAATGATGAACGCAACGAGCTTGGGCCAGTACCCTTCGATGAACGGCAGGAGCGCGATGACCGGCGTGAAGCAGATGCGAACGAGGGTGATAATATTCGGGAGGGTCCACATGGCGACGCCTACCCCAGCGTCTTGACGACGTTCTTGCTGATGCCCTTCAGCGTATCGAAGACGCCGTCGCCGGTGAGCGCGACGGCCTCGAAGTAGGGCGCGCGCTCGATCCACTGTCCGTCTTCCTGGCTGACGAGAAACTCGGAGTCATGGTGGGGATCGGGCAGCGGCCGCTGCCTCATCGGATCGGCGACCTGCCAGCCTGGATTGAGCGCCGCCTGTAGCTCGGCAATGGGAGCCGCGTTGGGCAGGTCGCGTTTGTTGTACTGGATAGCAAAGGGAATCTTGGTGACATCGTATCCGTGCTGGGTCATGTTCTCATAGAGATTCTGCATGGCCTCGAGGTTGGCGTCCATGCGCTCGATCTGGCTGTCCGCCACGAAAACGACCCCATCCACGCCCTTGAGGATCAGCTTGCGGGACGCGTTGTAGTAGACCTGGCCCGGTACGGTGTACAGGTGAAACTTGACCTTGAACCCGCGGATGGTGCCGAGGTCCACGGGCAGGAAGTCGAAGAACAGGGTGCGCTCGGTCTCGGTGGCCAGGGAGATCATCTTGCCGCGTGCGGCAGGCGCCACCTTGTTGTACACATGCTCCAGGTTCGTGGTCTTGCCGCCAAGCCCGGGGCCGTAGTAGACCAGCTTGCAGTTGATCTCGCGCGAGGCGTAGTTGATCATCGACATGGGTAGAGTTCCCCTCAGGCCCCGAAGAGTTTGTCGATCTCGTCTTCCGCCTCGCCCAGGAACTCGGACTCGACGCCCGGCGCACTGGTGCCATCACGGTTGAACATCTCCGTGAACACCTGAGTCAGCTGTACCACTGCCGTCTTGACCCGCAGCTTCACCAATCCCAGCGTGGTGCGGTTGTCGAACAGCACCACCAGGATCACCCGCCGCGCGATATCGGCGAGATACATGGACTCCCGCTCGCCCTGGTGAAACAGGGCCCCAAACTCTGTTTCCCCCAGCATGCGCGCAAGCTGATCGTTGGCGCTGAAGTCGGCGGCCGTGAGTGAGGCGAATGCGGTGGGGTCGAACGCCGGCGCCTCGCCCACGGTGGCCACCATCTGCCCGGTTCGGTCGACGATCAGGGCGGTTCGCGCGTTGGACTCCCCGAGAAAGCCGCTCAGGATGCCCTGAATGCGCTTGGCGTCCTCTTCCCGGAATGACCAGCTGGAGGCACCGCTCATCTCACACACCTCATACGAGGGTGGCTTCCATCCGGCGCACGATCGCCTCGGCCCGCCGGCGCAGCATCGGCTGCCGCTCCCAGGCGAGATAATCCCGCAGGAGCCGCACGGTATCTACACCGTCCTGCCCCGCCAGGTAGCCCAGGGCGGCAAGCCGCCGGAGCGGGCGGGGACTGAATAGATCGCGACGATGATAACTGAACCGCCGCTGTGCCAGTAGCCAGCCGCTGGCGGCGCCGGCCACGATGCCACCCACGAAGACCCAGGTGCGGGAGCGCATCAGCCCAGGTCCTGCCGCGCCACCAACGCGTGAGCCAGCGTGACGCCGTCGACATACTCGAGGTCACCGCCCATCGGCAGCCCGCGCGCCAGCCGGGTGACACGGACGTCCATCCCGGCCAGCAGCTGCTGAATGTAGGTGGCGGTGACCTCGCCCTCCATCGAGGGATTCGTCGCCAGAATCACCTCGCGGACGCCGCCGTCCCGCACCCGCTGTACCAGGAGGTCGAGCCGCAATGCCTCCGGGCCAATGCCGTCCAGCGGCGAGAGCCGCCCGCCGAGCACGTGGTACTGGCCCCGGAAATCGGTGGACCGGTCGACCACGCCGACGGTGGACGGTTCCTCGACCACGCACACCAGCCCGCGGTCCCGCCGAGGATCACGGCAGATATCGCAAGGCTGTTCCTCGGTGAGATTCCCGCACGCCTCACAGGGCCGAACCCGCTCGCTTACCGAGGTCAGGACGGACGCGAGGCGTTGCGCCTGTTCAGGAGATTGCTGGAGCAGATGAAAAGTGAGCCGCTGAGCCGTCTTCCGGCCTATCCCCGGGAGCCTGGCGAGTTCGGTAATCAGCTCCTCGATGGCGCTCACCGGTCAGAAAGGCGACGTAAAAGGCAGCTGCGGCACTTTCCGCATCTCGGCGTGGAGCATCTCGGCCGCGCGACGCTGAGCCTCGGCCACCGCAGTGAGCACCAACTCGCTGAGGAAATCGGCGTCGCGGTCCTGAAAGACGCCGGGATCGATCGAGACCGCTCGGACCGTACCGCGGCCATCAGCGGTCACCTTCACCATTCCGCCACCGGCCGACGTCTCGATGGTGCGGGTGGCCAACTCGCTCTGCAACTGCTGCAGCCGGCCTTGCACCTGCTGTCCCAGCTGAAAGAGCTGCTGAAGATCTGCCATGCTATCGGGTAGTCCTGCCATGTGAGGCCAAAGTAGGGGTGAGCAGCCAACAGCCCTCTTTCAATCCACTATCTCTAAATCTAACGCATCCGCCGCCGTGTCGAGGGCCGGGTCCTTGGAACGGAACTCGCGCAGCCGCTCGGCCTTGAGGCTGGAATCCGACATTCGGCGCGGCTTGGACGGGGAACCTGAGCCGGCGCCCGCTGTTACCCGGAGCCGCACCGGTTGCCCCAGGCTCCGGCTCAACACTTCTTCGACCTTACCGGCCTCCTGGTGCAGCCGGTCGGCGAAGAGCTGGTTGGGCTCCGCCATAACCACCGTCAGCCAGGGAAGCTCCAGGGTAGCCGGCTCGCTGGCCGCCAGGGCCTCGCCCAGGAAGCGGCTTTGGACCCGCACGGCGGCGACCACTTCGGGCCAGCCGGCGCGGAGGGACTCGAGGGTAGGCGGGGCAGTCTGCTCGGCAGCGGGGCTGCGGGGCAGCGGGGCCGTTTGTGTCGGGTCGACGTGGCCCTCGGGTGTGCTCTTACTGCCCCGCTGCCCCGCAGTCCCGCTGTCCCGCTGTCCTGTCCCGCTGCCCCGCTGTCCCGCTGCCCCGCTTGCCAGCACCTCCTGCAGATCGACGATGCGGTCCAGCATTGCCCAGCGCAGCAGCAGAGTCTCGACGACTAGACGCGGGTTTACGCTTCGCCGGATCCCGGCTTCGTTCTCGGCCAGGAGCCGGAGCATGCGCAGGACATCTCCCGGTTCGAGCCGGCCCTGATAACTCTCCAGAGTAGTCCGGAGCGCCTCGGTCACTCCCTCGGGTCGGGCACCGACCTGGAGCATCAGCAGCCCCCTCAGCACCTCGGCGGCCCCACCCATGAACTCCGCCAGGTCGACTCCCGCGTCCATCAGCCGGTCCACCAGCGCGAAGACCGCGGCAGGACGCCGTTCGACCACCAGCTGGAGCACCTCGGCATAGAGTTCGTCGTCCACCAGGCCCAGTACCTCGCGGACCCGCTCGGCAGTGACCGCGCCCTCGCCAAAGCTCAGGCACTGGTCCAGCACCGATAGCGCGTCCCGCATGCCGCCGTCGGCGTGGCGGGCAATGAGGGTGAGCGCGTCATCGTCGGCAGCAATCTTCTCAGCCGTCAGCACCTGGCGTAGCCGGTCCCGAATGGCCGTGGGGCTGATCCGGCGGAAGTCGAACCGCTGCAGACGGGACATCACCGGGGCGGCAGTGGCGGCGATCTTCTGCGGCTCGGTGGTGGCGAACACGAAGACGACACCCGGTGGCGGCTCTTCCAGGATCTTGAGCAGCGCGTTCCAAGCCTCGCGGGTCAGCATGTGGGCTTCGTCCACAATGTAGACCTTGTGGTGACCTTCCTGCGACGCGGCATACATGGCGCGCTCACGCAGATCGCGAGCGTCCTCTACCCCACGATTGCTCGCCGCGTCGATCTCCACGACGTCGATGTTGGCCGATCCGTTCCAGACCCGCACGCAGTTCTCGCACTCACCGCACGGCTCGCCGGACGCTTCGCGATTGGGGCAATTGAGCGCCATGGCCAGGATGCGGGCCGCGGTGGTCTTCCCGACGCCTCGGGGCCCGGTAAGCAGATACCCGTGTCCGACCCGGCCCCGGGCCACCGCGCCGCGGAGTACGGCCACGACGTGGTCCTGCACCAGGAGATCCGAAAAGCGCTTGGGACGGTATCGGCGGGCGAGAGCAATCATGAAGGCTATTCGCTATGGGCTGTGCTGCGGGGGGTGGAAAAAGAAAAGTGCCTCAGGCACCCCGAAGCGACACCGGGCATCGCTTAGCGCTGCTACCGGCGAGGTCCTGACGCGGTTCACGCGCCGGCGCCCTTCGGACCTGAGGCATATTCAATATAACCCCGGCTTATCCGCGAGGGAATCGCTCACCGCTCAGTGCTGGAGCGCGAGATTGGAGCTGTACATATCTACGACGTACTTCCAGCTGCCGTCGGGCTGCTTCTTCAGTATCTCCACGAACTTGCCCTCGTCGGCTACGCCGGGTACGCCCTTGGCCTTCGGTACCGCGGTGAAGCGGAAATGCCCCCGATTATAGGCGAGATCGCCACGCCCCTCGATCGTGTCTGAGCCTAATTCGAAGCGGACGGTATAAGCATTGAGAAAGCCTCCCCAGAACGCCTTGATGGCATCGCGGCCCTTCTGCGGGGGCAGGTTCGGGGCAAGGAGAGTGGCATCTTCGGCATACACAGCCGCGATGGCGTCTGCGTCCCCCGCGTTCGCGGCTGCCGCGAAAGCGGAGTCCGCTGACCTGATTCGGGCCTCGTCCGCAGGAGTAATCGACGGAGCCGCCCCTTGACGACTGTCGCCCGCGTTGTTCGGGCGGCACGCGTTCGATACTCCCAGAGCCACGACCGCCAGGAGCACTGTAAAGCTACGGTGTACAGCCATTGCTACCTCCCCCAAGAGTGAGGTGGAAGAACAAAAAGAGCATAGAAAGTGGCGACCAGTACATTACAACAAACTCCCCTGTTGATTTTCGTAATTCGTGTTTTCGTCCTTTCGTGCTTTCGTGGTTAGCAGTGGTCTGGCGGGGTGGGGTCTCAGCACATAATTGCCCGCTGCCGCCCCTGCATCTTCCGGAGCTCCCAGGTCTCCGCCACAACGGCGCCGAGCAGGAACACGATGGCCGTGTAGTAGACCCAGAGGATGAAGAGTGCGGCCGCTCCCAGATTTGCATCCCCGCCCCACGCATCCAGTGACGCGAAGTTCGCCAGGTATAGAGCGTACAGCCGTTTGGCGAGCTCGAAGAGGACCGCGGTAAATGTCGAGGCAAGCAACGCCGTACTCCACGGGAGCCGGCGAACCGAGGCGTAGCGGTAGGTCACATAAAAGAGCGAGACGGAGAAGCTGAACGCGAGCAGCTCGGTCACGAACCGTCCAACGGTGGACACGAAAAACGCAAGCTCGGGAACACTCGCCGTTCCTCGAGCCTGCAACACCACGAGTCCGGTAGAGAGCAAAGTATTGGCCAGGAACAGAACCACGGTGCCGATGACCATGATGGTGTCGCGCAGCTTGGCCTGGAGCCACAGCAGGATGAACGCCCGGTGGCGGGTAGGCCGCAGCGATACGTCATAAATATCGTTGAGGGCCGTCCGGACGCCGGCGAACAAACGGGTGCTGAACCACAAGAAGGCGGGCGCGGCGTAGAGCGACAACTGCCCCCGGTTCTGGCTGATCCCGGTCAACAGCCGCTCCATGACGCCGAAAGGTTCACCATCTAGCGCCGCCGAATGGGGCGGCAGGAAGCGCTGAAAGAGCAGCACGGTGTCGATCGGTGGGCCATGGGTAACCGCCTGGGCCAGGTGGGTCAGGCCGATCAGCACCAGGAGGATAAATGGCACCGCGGCGAGCAGTGCGTCAAAGGTCAGGGCACTGGCGAGGAACGGGATGTTGTTTTCGTCAGCCGCCTGAAGAGTGCGGGCGAGGAAACCGGCGGGTGAACGGTACCACCCGCCGGATCGGAACCCGTTCAGGCGAGCGGTTCCTCGAGGTCAGCCGGCGCCCGGCGCCGGGCGCGGGCGTCTGCCAGCCGCCGCTCGAGCTCTTCCCTCGGCGAGGAGGCAGCGCTCCGGCCATAGATCCCGCGGGCATCGGTATCGCCCTCGACGTCGTCCTCCTCATCATCTTCCATCAACCCGTCGAGCGTATCCTTCGCCCCGCCCAGCTGCTGGGTGAGCTCGTCCAGTTTCTCCTCGGTCATGGCGCGAAGCTTCCACAGCTTCCGCTGCAGGTTGCGACGGGTCTCTTCCCCACTGCTCGGCGCATAGAGCAGCGCGAGGCCAGCGCCCAGCAGTCCCCCCCAGAAGAGCCATTTGGCCGAGGTATCCCCCCCGCCCCGCTCGACGTACACGATTTCCTTGCGCTGCTTGCCTCGCATGCGGTCCTCCTACTCCCCGGCGTCGGGGTCGTCGGCCGCCGCAACCAGCACCGGCTTGAGCGCGGCGTGATGCTGCATCGGGGCCTGAATGAATTGGTTGACCTGCTCCTGAGTTCCGTTCACGTTCAGCTGCTCGAACAGGAATACGAACATCTTTTCCAGGTCGGCTGCGATGGCGGTCCGCACCTCTTCCGGCAGTGACCAGAAATCCCGCTTGAAGGGTCCGATGGCCTTCTTGCGGGCCTTATAGTAAAACTGCTCGTTGGTATCCCCGCTCTTGCGTTCCCCCGTTGCGTTTTCGTCGAGCCAGCTGCGGACCCGTTCCTTGAGGGCGGAAGGCAGCCGGGGGTGATCGAAGACGATGTTCTGAAAATTGGTGGCAAGGTGGATCTCGGCGGTCTCTATGCGGGGGAAGTTGCCGAAGGCGTTGGACGGGAGGGTACTGGCTCCGTGCTGCACCGCCCCGGCAAGCCCGTACTCATCCCGAGCCACGGTCGAGAGCGCCGCCAGGGCCTGGAGGTCCAGTTTGACGTCGGCCATGGTGCCGTCCGGAAGCACCACGCCGCCATGCGAGGTGCCGGTCTGCACCGAGATCTTGCTGATGCCCTCATGATCCCCCAGCTCGGCGATGCAGCGGCCATAGCCCTGCATGAAGGCGTGCAGCTCCTCCACCGTGCTGTTCTTCATGCCCACTTCGCCGATCTCTGCGCCCACCGATACCGTCACTCCAGCGGGCTCCTGCCCCCGGATGAACGCGGTGATCTCAGCGGCATGCTCGTAGTTGAGCTGCTGCTGCTCCCCCAGCGGCTCATGGGACAGATCCACCAATGTCGACGTGTCCACATCGATGTTGTAGAACCCTGCCCCGACCTCCTCGGCAATCAGCTTCTTCACTTCCCCGATCTCGCCGCTGGGGTCGGCCTGATACTTCTTGTGGTTGACCTGGCAGTGGTCGCCCTGGATGAAGAGCGGAAGGGTATAGCCCTCGCGCACGGCGGCGGCAATGATCACCGAGACGTACTCCGCCGGCCGTTGCTCGGTATAGGCGATTTCGGACCGGGCTATCTCCAGGATGATGGCCCCCACCTTGCCCGCGCGCGCGGCTCGGAAAATCGCCCGGGCTGTGTCGTAGGTAAGCATACGGACGTTGATGGCGGGGACGGTAAACCCGCCGCATTCTCCGCGTCCGCGGGCCAGGTACAGATCATTAATGGATGCCGGACGCGCCCCGGTAATCTGGCCCAGCTCCCACAGGAGCCAGCGGGCCGCCTCGCGCTCGTCTCCCGTGCCGAACACCGCCTGCCAGACCAATCGGTCGGTCGCGGGAGAACGGAGCTTGGACTGATCGCGCACCGTGAGTCCGCCGGGGACGAGCGTCACCCCACCCCCGTAGAGATCGATGACCTGCTGAATTGCATCAGCCATGCACGTCTATCCTGTTGAACGTAGTGCCTATAGGGCTGTGCCAAAGGTAGGCCGGGAACTGTGGGCCCGCAACGGACCTACAGCTCGTCGGCGGAGGCCGGATTCTCCCTGCGTGTCGGCTCATATCCTGGCCTCCCCATGGCAGCGTACGTCAGTCGCTTGCCCAGCTCCACGCCAGGCTGGTCGAACGGATCGATGCCGTACCAGGCGCCGGCGTACCCGGTGGCGAGCTGGAAGAACATGACGGCCTCCCCCAGCGTGGCCGGGGTGAGATCGGGCAGGCTCAAGGTGCAGCTCATCCGCCCCATCTCGGCGAGGGCCGCGGAAGTCGCCTCGTACTCAACCCGAAGCAGCTCGCCCAGCGTGTGCCCGGGAAGGTACTCGAGGTCCGGTGGGAGATCTGGCTGGGGGGGGATCGGCAGATCCACACCGAGATCGTCCACCGTCATGAAGGTGATGACCTTGTCGTAGGGGCCTTCCATGAAGAGCTGCACCTGACTGTGCTGGTCAGTGGCGCCGACCGCGCCGACCGGAGTGGGCCCAACGTGAACCGGCTTGCCGTTCCGGTCCACCCGCTTGCCGAGGCTCTCGGCCCAGAGCTGCCGGTACCACTCCGCGAACTCACGGAGCCGGTCGGTATACGGCATCAGAACGTGCACCCTGGCTCCGAGGCCCGTGTCGGCCGCCCAATGCAAGGCCGCGTAGAGCGCCGCCGGGTTCCGAAGCAGATCGTCCGATTCGGAGCGCTCCACCGCCAGGCGAGCCCCCTCCAGCAAGGCCTCCACGTCTATCCCCACCAGCGCCGCGGGCAGCAAGCCAACCGGGGAGAGCACGCTGAACCGGCCACCGATGTCGGGAGGAACATCGAGTGTGGCGATATGCTCGCGCTGGGCAATGGCGCGCAGTGCGCCGCGGGCCGGGTCGGTGGTGAAGACGAGGTGCCGGGAGGCCGCGGAGCCGAGTGCCTGCTCGAGCCACTCGCGAACCACGAGGTACTGCGCCATCGTCTCCGCGGTTCCACCTGACTTGCTGATCACGTTGACCAGCACCCGCCGTGGGTCAATTCGTTCGAGTG